>JBEIEK010000277.1:0-8183 GCA_040382995.1 Planctomycetaceae bacterium | reverse complement strand
GTGGGTATTGACGGTTTGACGCTGTCCGGTTCACTTTCTGCTCGGATCAACACAACGGGCGGTGCGGTCGAGGAGACGATCGAGGTTCCCGGTGGTGCACCGGTACAGGTCTCCTTCGCAGCGGACGAGGACGATGCGGTCTTCAGCGGCTCTGTCACGGCGGATGCCGGTGGTTTTGCGTCTCTGTCCGGTGGTTTTTCAATATCGAAGTCCAGCGATCGTCTGAAGATCGCAGCAGCGGGCGTCACGGCCTTTGTGGGTGCGGGTGATACCGGGCTGCGGCTGACGGACGGCAACCTGGGTGTGGTTGTTAACACCAACTCGAAGAAGTTCGCGCTGGTGGCTGGCGGTAATCTGGCTCTCGAAGGGATCGACGGGTTCTCGGTGAGCGGGAGCGCGGCGGTTCGTATCAACAGGCTGGGCGCCGCAGTGGACGAGACGATTGCCACACCAGCGGGGAATGTCGCTGTTGTCTTCCCGAACGCTGACGAGGTGCTGCAGGTCCGGGGCAGTGTATCCCTGGGCATTTCCGACTTTGTGGATGCTTCCGCCACGATTATTGTTGAGAAGTCGACGTCGGGGGATCTAACGCACCTGACTGTGCAGGCGGCCGACGTGACGGCTTTCCTCGGCACGGGGGCCGACACGGCCACTACCAGCGATGACACTGGCGTGCGGTTGTCAAACGGGGCACTGGATCTGCGCTGGACAAAGAACACGGCCACGGACGAGTCCTGGTACGCGCTCGGGGCACGGGGCAGTGCGTCGCTGGTTGGAATTGCAGACCTGACACTGACGGGCTCATTGAACGCCGAACGCAACACCGGGCCGGACACCGTCACGCTGACCTTTGGCAATGCAGATGCTGGCGACGACCTGGTGCTGGAGCCCGGAGCAAAGCGCTTCGGCGGGAGTGCTCAGCTGGCGATTGCAGGGTTCATTGACGTCAGCGCGTCGTTTGGTTTCGAGGAGAGCACTTCGACAGTCAACGGCGTCGAGACGACTCGAATCAAGGTCGCTGCAGCGGGTATCACGACCTTCTTCGGTACCGGTCGTGGCACGTCCAGTGAAACGGGCTTCCTGCTTTCCAACGGTCAGATTGGAGCGGTGATTGACCGGGTGAAGGGTGGCGAGACGAAGTACGCGCTGGTCGCTCAGGGAACCGCATCGCTGGTTGGCATCAGTGGGCTGACGCTGAGTGGCACGATGCACGCGCGAATGAATCGGCTGGATGCGGCCATCAACACTACGATCAGCACTCCAGCGGGGCCTGTGGAGGTAAAATTTGATTCCGCAGCGGATGTAACTCAGTTCGGTGGCAGTGCCCGCCTTGCCGTGGGTGGCTTTGTGGACATCTCTGGCAGCTTCGGGATTGAAAAGAGCGGCAGTGAGCTGCTGGTGGGCGTGACCGATGTCAGCGTGTTCCTGGGTGTGAACGCGGGCACGCCGGGAGCGATTGGCCTGCAGGTCTCCGATGGCACTCTGGGGTTGGTCCTGCGTAACGGCAAATACGCCCTGACAGCATCCGGAGCTGTAGGCCTCGTGGGGCTTGACGGTCTGGGGATCTCCGGCACCTTCATGGTGGAAGCGAACAAGCTGGGAACGTCTGTCAATCGCACGATCTGGACGCCTGGCGGGTCCGTGAGCGTGGTCTTTGCAAATGGCAACGAGGTTCTGAAATTCGGCGGTTCGGCCGTCATTTCGGTGGCTGGCGTGTTTGAGATTCGCGGCGAGGTGATCGCGACAAAGACAAAATCCGGTCGGGTTTTGATTGACATTCCTGAAATTGCCGTCGCGTTGAACATTCGTGGTCTGCGTGTGTTTGAGGTGGGTGGCCGTGCCCGCTTTTCGATTGGTGGTCCCGATGGCTTCCAGCTGCTGGACGTGGGCGTGACGGAAGTCAGTGTGTTTGGCTTCGACATTGCCGCGGCTGGCGGCAGCCAGCCATCATTGGCATTGCCATCGGAAGCCCCGGTGCCGGCACAGCTGACAACCATTGTGGACGGGATTGACGCCGGAGTGCTCAATCGCCGCAAGTATCTGGACGTGACTTTTGAGAGCCCGGGCGACGCTCCGCTGGACATCAGTTCCATTCTGGATGCTGACAGAGAAATCTCGTTGAGCGGAGCTGGTGTTCAGGATGCTGCAATTGATCGTGTGGAGCAACTGGAAGGAAATACGTTCCGCTATCACCTGAAAGACAGGGATACCTCCAACGAAATCGATCTGTTTGGCGTTGGCGGAGTCACTGTGAATTTCCTGCCAAACTCATGGATGGACACCGATGGAACAAAGAACGTTGCGGCCTCCGACAGCTTCACAACACGTGATGGTGCGGCAACGACATCGCGAGCCGTCAAGCTGGGCCCGCTGTCGCTGTCCGGGCCATATTTCGGGATTGAGGATTTCCAGTTCCGTCCGCTCAAATCACCAACCGGCGAATTCCTTGGTGCGCGGATTACCATCACTGTCGGACTGGGTGTGGACGAGGCGTCGCTGGACTTTGGCGGCTCTTCCAGCAGCCTGAGCACGAAGCTGACCGGCCTTCTGGGAACGTTTGCCGTCAATGTTGACCTTGGCACAGATCTGAAGCCGACAGGTGGAAGTCTCGGCAAGTTCACTGTCGGCATTGAAACGCTGGAACTGACCGTCAGCGACGTCCTGAAAGCCAATGCCGAAGGCATCTTTGTCGGCTGGGATCCCGAGAAGGACAAGGATGGAGACGGGAAGATTTCTGCGGCTGAGCAGGCGGCGTATGACAACCAGGAAATTGTGAGGCTGAACTCCGCATCCATCGAGATCACGAAGCTGAAACTGGCCGGGGCGCTGCGGCCCTATCAGCGTCGCGACGGTACGACGATCCCCGGTCTTGTGGTACGCAACAACGGGTTCCAGCTGGGTGAAGCAGAGCTGTCATACACGGGTGAGCTGAATTTCGGCAGCATTCTGAAGCTGAAGGACATTCGTGCGGGAGTTGCGGACTTTGGAGTGAGCTTCTCCGGGGACGTGAATTTCAATGGCGAGGTGTTCATCGCCTCCGGCGGAGCGGATCTGTTTCCCGGCAAGAAATTTTCGATGAGCTTCAAGGACGGTCCGGACTCCAACACGGAAGCGGTCCGAGCGGCTCTGACCTTCAAGGACGGAGTGCCGGCGGGCTTCAAGTTCAATTCTGACCGAATGAGCATGACATTCGGCTCCTACGTGACGGTGTCGGGTCAGGACATCCTGATCAACACGGAAGCCCAGGGCAGCGAATACGTTGTCTCGATCGGGATGATCAAGGCCGAAGTCAAGGCGGGTCCGCTGAAGATCGGTGGTGCCATGAAGAAGTTCGGCATCACGGCCGACGGCGTCTTCGTGACTCAGCCCGGCTTCGGCGTGCAGCTGAGCATGGACGAGGCGGGGCCGGACAGCTTCAAATGGCCCAAGTGGCTGCCGATTCGGCTGACGGAACTGGGAATTGAATGGAAGGATATCCAGAACGATCCGGCGAACTTCGCGCTGGTGATGTCGGCGAAAGTGACCGGTATTCCCGGTGTTCCGCTGGACTTTGAGGGCTCTGTTAATGGTCTTAGAATCGACGTCGGGCTGCTGCAGGAGGGCAAGTTCCCCGTTACCGATCTCGAGTCGATTTCGGTGAAGGTTGGTGGAAAATTTGGAGCCGCAGAGGTCTCGGGGGCTTTGATCGGCGGCATTCTGCGGCTTGATACCAACGGGAATCTGATCGATACGTTCGACCGCGAGACGCCGGTGTCTGACCGCGTGCTGTTCATCGGGCTGGAAGGCAAACTGCTGATCCTGAACAAGGGCTTCCAGGTTCGTTTTGCCTTCAGCGAACTGGGGCCTCTTGGTGTGCTGGTCAGTGTTAAAGCGCCGCTGGTCGTGGAACCGGTGTTCACCGGGGTTACGATTGATGAGATGACGGGCGGCATCGAATTCTTCAAATCCCTGCCGACGATTACGGAACCCGAAGAACTCCGCGACAAAGCCTTCGCGCCCGCAACTGAACTGGATTCAGACCAGTGGCTCGCCGAGGTCAAGAAACAGGTCGTTAATCAGGTCAAGGCGATCAAGGCCAATCCGAATATTCCGGGGTTCCTTGCTGCCTTCACGTCGCCCATGCTGATCACGGCAGCAGCGACGATTTCTTCCACGCATCTGGGAAGCTCAGAGAGCTTCAACGGCCGCGTCGAGCTGCGGCTAAGCACTGATGGCAAGATGTTTGCCAGCGGTCTGTTCCGCTTTATGAACAACCGACTGGTTGTCTCCGGCAAAATGTACGCCGATCTGTCTCAGGTAACAAAAGGGAACGCCAAGGTGCTGTTCCTTGGCGATGCCCCGGTTCTCGAAGACAAACCGGACCTCAAATTCCTCGTGCTCAAGGGGAAATTCGAGATGCGGTTCTTTGGTGCGAACGGTCAGCAGCTGAACTTTGGAGACCCCGGGAGCGAAAAACCCACGGTCAACACCGTCAATCCTGGCGCCGGTTCTGTTGTTTCTCTGAAGAAGCTGACAGATCAGGGCTACATCGACGTAAGCTTCCAGCCGGGTGCGAAGCCACTGGATCTGGAGTCAATTACGGACACGGAAAGTGAATTCCTGCTTGAACTTCCCGATGGTACTACCGTCGAGATTACTGATGCGCCGGAGCATTTGACCACGGCAACCGAGCCGCATGTCTACCGTTACCAACTGCCTTCCGGGCTGGAACTGGTAGCCGGGGAATACAAAGTACGGTTTCCGGAGGGAACATTTAAGGGAACTGACAATAAGGAAAATGCCGCTGAAGAGGAATCATTCGAGCTGGCTCTGGCAGAAGGTACACTCTCGACACCGAAGGCTGGCGGTCAGATCGACATTCTGACGCTGAACTCCGGTGGCTTCCTGACCATGCGTTTCATTCCGCTGTCTGGGGCGGAACTGGATCCGGGTTCCATTACGGATGCCGCCGCGGAATTCGTTCTCTCCGGTGCGGCTGCTCTGGGTGTCACCATCGGGCAAAACCCTGAAAAAGTTGATGACTACACCTGGAGGTACCCGTTCAGCGGTCAGTTTGCCACTGGGCCGGTGACGGTCACATTCAGCGAAGGGGGATTCACACATCGCGATGGTGCTCCATCGCAGCAGACGGTTCAGGTCTTCAATGTCGTCGGGCCAGTCATCAATCTCCTGTCCTCTGCTGCCGACGTGGGGGATCTGAATGCACGCAGATACGTGGACTTCTGGGTAGAAGGTACCCAGGGCAGCAACATTCAGCCCGGCACGATGCTTGATGAGGGCGCGGAATTCATCGTTACCGGCGACGCCGCTGCAAACGTCTCGTTCAACGGCGCTGCCGAGCAGATTTCAGACAGTATTTACCGGTACTACTTCACCGGTCTGTTTGGAACCGGAACCGTATCCTTCCACTTCACAGCGGACACGTTCCGGGACAATAATGCCGTTGCGAACATCAGCGAGACTGAGCTGTTCACTGCGGCAGGAGTGCGTTCGGCCCGCGTCTATCCGAATGCTGTCGTCTTCGGCAACAGTGCGCTCACACAGCGCAAATCCTTCGATGTTTCCTTTACCCCGACCAGCGGCAGCAGCCTGTCACTCGCCTCAATTATGGACGCCAGTCCGGAACTGCGAATTTCGGGTGAAGCGGCCAGGGGCGTGAAAGTCAGTGGCACGCCGGAGCAGATTGACGAATTTGCGTTCCGGTACACGTTTGAAGGTGAGTTCAAGCCGGGTAAGTTCCTGCTCACAGTGGTCGATGGTGAAGTGGCTGATAGCGCCGGACACACCCTCACCGGCTGGACGGAAGAGATTGTTTTGCGGGAATTGAAGCCCGCTATGTTCTCACCGGCACACCAGTCGAACACCGGGCGCAACAGACTGAATGCGAATGGCTACATCGAGGTGGAGATTCCGGATTTGTTTGGCGTCGGTCTTGACGAAGCGTCGCTGACCGACACCGAGCCAGAGATTGAGCTCTATCAGCTGGATGAGGATGGCGAGGAAATCCCCGTAGCCGGTGTCGGCGGGGTGAATGGTGTTGCTGAAAAAGCTTCGGACAATATCTGGCGTTATCGATTCTCCGGAAGATTTGATCCCGGCCAGGTGTATGTCCGATTCCTTCCCGGCACGTGGAAGGACAAAGCTGGGAATCTCGGAGCTGCCGCCGATGCGACATTCAATGTGTACAGCAATGCGGCCAGCTTTGAAATCATCGTCAGCGGAGCCGCCGAGCTGTACGGAGCGGTGGACGACCTGAAACTGCTGTCGCTGAGTGGTGAAGCAAGACTCAGTCTTGATATCGCTTCAGATCAGCCAGGCGCGCGCGTGCAACTGGACCTCAACGGCCGCGCGGACGTGATGTATTTTGGCACAATCGGCGCCGTCTCCGGACGCTTTGTGTTCGAGATGCGCGCCGGGCAGACGCCAGGTCTCTGGGGCGTGATGAAGGTCGACACCAACTTCGAAAAGCTGCGGCCCATCGGTGTTGATATGGACCTGTTTGCACTGTTGCAGATCAACACCACCGATGAGATCAAGCGTGAAACCCTCACGCTGCCTGGCCAGGCTGAAGGTGGCGGTGACCTGACCGAAACATATGCCCTCGCGCCCAAACTCTTCGCCCTGCAGGCGGCGGGCAAGGTGAACTTCCATGTGCCTGACTGGAACGAAGACAATCAGTTTGGCATGGACCTGTTCCGGTTGAACGGCGTGTTCTCCATCGAGATCTCGCCGAATCATCTGGAGATCTTTGCCATGGCATCCCTGCAGCTCGGGCCATCTGATCTGCGGCTGCTGGATCTTCAGGCCATAGGGGTCTTCATTCTCAACCGCGAAGGTTTTGCGATGGATCTGGAAGTCACCGCGCGCGCTGGTGTTTCCGAGATTATCGAACTGAGTGGTATGGCGCGGATCGTGACCAACGTCAGCGGCAAGGACCAGGAGGTTGGGATTCCACGGAAGTTTATCGATGATGGCTATATCCCGCCTGACCTGATGGCCCGCAGGCCGGATTCCGGAGTGACCCCCGGACAGGTAGTCCGCCTGCCAGGCAGCTTCGTTGATCGTCTCCGCAAGGTTCAGGACGGCGATTCGATCTCGTATTCCTATGTCGTCCCCGGTGGTGCTCCGTTGTGGAAAGGTGGCAGCCGCGCTCCGGGGGCCTACATGGTGGCTCAGGGTGAAGGTGAATTCCGCATCGTCGACGTGTTCGCCGTCGAAGCGGCGTTTCGCATCGAAGTCAGCACAACTGGCCTGTTCATTCAGGCGGAAGGTGGGCTGCTGCTGAAGGACGTTGGAAAGGCGACCGCGCGGGGCTATTTCGAACTGACGAAGCAGGGCATCGTCGTCGCCATGGATGTGGAACTCGACGTGCCGGCACTTAGAGCGGTTGGCATCACTTTGACCGGTCGAGCAAGGCTGATGGTCAACACCACCAGCACGGACCGCACGATCGAGCCGCTCACGGATAAGCTGCTGCTGGAACCCATCGTGGTCGAAGCGGGAGATGTGGATGTAAAGGCCGAGGGACTGCTGGCGTTCAATATTCCGGGAACGGATGTTGAGGTCGCCCGCATCAGCGGTGTCTTCTCACTCGATACCGAAACCGAACGCACCACAATCTTTGCCGCGGGCGAACTCCAGATTGGTCCTCGCGGGCTGCGTGTCTTCGAAATGACCGTGCTGGGCGTGTTTTCGCTCGTTGAGGAAGGCTTTGCCACGGATCTGGTGGTCACCGCCACTGGTGGTCTGAAGGACGTTGCCGAACTCTCCGGTACCTTCCGCCTTGTGTCAAACATGACACGCATCCGCCAGGAAGTGCCGGTCCCGCAGCGGTTTATCGATGGCGGGTTCCTGTCGCAGGAGTTTATTGCAAAGCTGCAGCCTGCGACGCGCGATCCGAATAAGAAGAGCTACTACGTTCCGGCCGGTGCTCCGTATCTTGATGGCACGCCGGACGACGCTCCGTCGTCGTACATTGTGATGATGGGCCAGGGAACGCTGACGCTTATTGACACCTTTGATATCACCGCGGGCTTCCGCATCAAGATTGAGACCAATGGTCCGGTGATCCCAATCGACGCCACGCTGGACCTTGGTCCGCTTGGCTGGGTGACGGTGTTCGGCAAGGCCGAATTGCGTCTGAGCGGCCTGGTATGCGCACTCTCAGTGGAGATGGACGCGCC
>JBEIEK010000276.1:0-8193 GCA_040382995.1 Planctomycetaceae bacterium | reverse complement strand
GGCAACGGTCGGCAACGTGAGCTCCCGAGGGCTGCGGGGACAGTCCCCGTTTGACGGAGAGCCCTCGGGCCGCAGAAGTGGCGTTGCAATCACTTTCTTTGGTTTCACCGGCAAAGTCGACATGGCTGCTACATCCCCCCGAACGAGCTGCACTGCGGAATCACCGCGCGGCCAGAGTTACGGGGACAGTCCCCGCAGGCGGCAGCCGTGGTGGCAGCAGTGCTGGCCGGGGCATCATGGCGACGATCGGAATCGTGAGCCCCCGAGGGCTGCGGGGACAGTCCCCGTTTGACCGAGAACCCCGGGGCCACACCGGCGGCGTTGCAATCGCTTTCTATGGTATCGCCAGCAAAGTCGTCATGGCTGTTACATCCCCCCCCCGAACGAGCGGCACTGCGGAATCACCACGTGGCCAGAGTTACAGGGACAGTTTCCGACGGGGGCGTTGCAGGGGCTTTGCTCAGAGTTCACTCAGCCGATGGCGACAGTACTGAGGCCGGACCAGCGGAGAATCATCACGAGCAGCCAGGAGATGGCAGCGGATACGGGAATTGTGAGCACCCAGGCCCATGCCATTTTTTCGACAATTGGCCAATTCAGGGCGCTGAGCCGTTTCGCAGCGCCGACTCCCATAATCGACGCAGAGATGTTGTGTGTCGTTGACACGGGGATTCCCAGGGCTGAGGCGATGCCGATGATTGCGGCGGAACTGGTTTCGGCGGCAAAGCCATGGACGGGCTGCAGACGCACCATTTTGTGTCCCAGCGTTTGGATGATCCGCCAGCCACCAGCAGCGGTTCCCGCGGCCATCACAACCGCACACAGCAGCTTAATCCAGGTCGCAATCTGAAACTCTTTGGTGTTTTCAGGGAGCGTCGTGCGGAGAAAGCTGAGCCATTCGGGGAGGTCATCGAACTGGCCGCTGGATGTACCGGCCACCAGCGCTAAAGCAATGATTCCCATGGTCTTCTGGGCATCATTGGTGCCATGCATGAATCCCATAGCTCCGGCACTGAGCATCTGTGTGCGACCGAAGACCAGGTTGACGGTCCGTGGACGCCAGTTCTGCAGGAGGAAATAGAGCAGCCCCATAATCATCAGCCCCAGCAGAAAACCGCAGAGTGGTGATGAGAACATGGGCACCACCACCTTCCACAGCAGCCCCTTGCTCTGGTACCAATGTCGAGGATCCGGCTGTGACCAGATTACAACTCGCCACGACCCCGCGGCAGCCACTGAGGCACCGATCAGGCCACCAATCAGGGCGTGACTGGAGCTGGAGGGCAGGCCCACGTACCAGGTCACCAGATTCCAGACGATTGCCCCCAGAAGAGCGCACAGGAGGACCTCCTGAGTGACCACGGAGGTTTCCACAAGCCCGGCGGCGATGGTTTTGGCGACTGCGGTGCCCCAGAGCGCCCCGATCAGATTGGTGAATGCAGCCAGCATCACCGCCTGGCGGGGCGAGAGCACTCGAGTGGCCACTACGGTTGCGATCGAATTGGCTGTGTCGTGGAATCCATTGATGTATTCAAACACCACGGCAATCAGAATCACCAGGAAAATGAGCAGCATGGCTTAGCGGAACCATTCGGGGGCGTCAGGCGTTTTTCAGAACAATGTGTGAAATCACGTTGCCGGCGTCGCGGCAGCGATCGATGACTTTTTCCAGAAGGTCATACAGATCCCGCACCAGCATGGCCTGCAGCGGTTCATAGCGGCCGTTGTACACCTCACCCAGAAGACGCAGAATCACGTCGTCCGCTTCACTTTCCACTGCCTGAAGCCGATCTGACAGTTCCTTCATGGTTTCCAGCGACGGCATCTGTCGCAGGTGACCGACCATCTCACACAGCGTTGCCGTGGCGCGATCGATCAGTTCCATCTGTTGTGTAAAGTCCACACCCTGAAGTCGCTGAGGAGCCAGATTGAAACGTTCCGCAAACTTCTCGATCGTTTTCGGGATCCGATACAGGGCGTAGGCCAGAGCATCAATGTCCTCACGCTCCATTCCGGTCACAAACGTTGTCACCAGATCCTCACGGATCCGTTCTGTGATCCGTCGATCCTTGTGTCGGGCCAGGCGAAACTGATCCAGTGGCCGAGCATGCTGACGGTCGCGAAGAAGGTCAATCAGCAGTTGAGCGGCGGAGCGGGCCTCTGCTGCGCTTTGTTCGAGCAGTTCACAGAAGTGCGCATCCTTGCTGAAAAATTTCTGTATCGAAAACATCAGACACCGCGGCAAAGGTCGTGAGATCGAAGTTAACCGGAAATTAACAATCCGTCAATCTAACGATTGCACTCGACGAATCACGCCAGCAGCGGTGCTTTTCGCAAAAAATCCGGGCTTTCCAGGGGTGGCCGGTGACTGACGCGGGCTGGGCTGACCAACACGTCGTGAGAAGATCTTGACAGAAAAATGTCAGGTGACCTCGGCCAGAACTTTTCCATCGCGAATTTCGGCGGGGAAGCGAGAGGCGCAGATGCGGGCGTTCAGGCAGTGCTGGCCAGTCGGCACATGGAACTGCCAGCCATGCCACGGACAGGTCACGATGTCACCACGGAGTGTCCCCTTCCCCAGCGGGCCTCCGGCGTGAGGGCAAATGCCGTCGAGCACATGGAAAATGCCGTCGACGTTGTAAACCGCGAAAACCCGCCCATCGGCGACAACTTCCCTGCCGGAACCGGCCGGAATTTCACTGGCATCGATGAGCGGAATCCAGGTCATTGAGGTGGGTCCTGTGGCGGAATCACAACTGGTCTGCACCCAGCGTGCCGTGGAGTTCGCTGAGGTATTCCGGGGAGATGATGTGTTCGAGTGTCCGTCGGGCGGATTCGAGCCGGGAGGCGATGTTGAGGTTGATCTTTTCCTCTTCGAATTCGTTGCTGTTGAGGAAGGAGTCGAGGGCCTGAATGTGGCGTTGCCAGAGTGACTGCTGGCGTTCCTGGCGACGTCGCAGCCGGGCTGCATACCAGTCTGAAGCAAGCATCGCTTCGAGCGTGAACATGCGGCGGACATCGGGGTGGTGCACGTCCATGCCGTTCCACGAGCCGTGAGCCATGATGTGCAGCAGGGCCTGGAGCGGTGGGCAGGCGATGTCAACGGACCCGTCTTCAAAATACCGCAGGGCGATCCTCTGTTGAGCTTCGGCAATGTGCAGCACGCCATCGGCAAACGCCGCCTCGTCCTGCGTTTCAGGCTGGAGCATAGCCGTGTCGAAAACCTTGTTGGGGTTGTCAAAGACACGTCCTGCGAAGCGACGGATGACGCGCGGAGTGATTCGCCAGCCAAGGCGACTTGCGGGAATCCTGCGGCCGTCAAAGTCGTAGTCTTCCAGTTTTTCCAGCAGCTGTTCCTCGATCAGAAACTTCGGGGCCCGTTCGGCCGGACTGAGTCGGCACCAGATCTCGGGGATCAGCAGGCTGACGTCATGGTCCACTCGGACATTGGGACCGATATGTCCGGCGGGAGTCGAGAAGCCGGCGAGTCCTGTGAGCAGGTAGCTGACGAGTGCATTGTTCAGGTCGGTAATGGGGCGCAGGCAGTTGAAGGGGCCCTTGGTGAGGGCTCCCTCGCTGCCGGCTCCCGTGGTGGAGGGACTCTTGCCGGACAGTGCACTGATGAAGTCCATGAAGAGTTCCGGCAGCTCCTGGTAATGAATCGGGTTGTAAACCGAAAGTGGTCGGATGCCTTTGGCTGGCTCCGGGGGATTGTTGCGCCGTCCGATCAGCACTGACTGGACAGGTGAATGGACCGACTTGTCCGCGGGCACAGCCCGGTACATGCGGATTCCCATTTCTCCGACGTAGCGATTCACGGGGCTGATGAGATCGGGACGCGGCTGGAGGTAACGCGGGTTCTTGCTGGGGACACCGTTGACCAGTCGGGGGGTGTTGGAGCAGACGACATAGCTGTCGTTGCATTCGAGCATGTCCTGCAGCAGCCGCTGCATGGGCTGGGTGAACTGGCTGAGATCGACCGGGCGGTCACAGATTTCACTCACCTGTTTGCGTGCGAGCGGTTCAAAGTTGACGATGAAATTATCGGAGCGGGCAAGGTCCGCTTCGGTCAGGCGGTCAAGTCCGCGATGAATGGCATCGTCCGGACGCTGGAACAGTCGGTATTCGCAGTTGGTGACGAACTTGTAGCTGAGTTCTTCGGTGAGTACGGTCCCGAGATGCTGCAGGGAGCGACGGGGTACCACGACGGAGACGCTGATGTCGTCTTCGGTCTGCACTTTCTGAGCCGGTGCGAAGTCCTGACGCAGTTTCCAGGTGCGCCAGGTGTTCTCGCCGAGCAGTCCCACGCGAAGATAGGTGCCGACAAGGCGACGTTCACCGTACTTGAGTTCGTGTCCGGGATGTCCGTTGACGATGTCGACGGAGAAATTCCTGCGCCAATCGGATTCCGGTCCCGAGTGCATGCGTTTGATTACGAAGACGATGGCATAGATATGATCGGGAATCCCGGCCAGCCACTGGTTGTAGGCGTCAGTGTAGTCGGGTGAGGGTGTGAAGAGCTTGATCACGCTGCCAAGCGAGCGGGCGGGATCAAGAATGCGACGACTGGGGGCGCGGGAATAGTCCGGCTGAACGGGACCGTCGGTGCGCCAGCGGTCGGAATAGTCGCGGTCGAAGATCTGCTGCACCAGTTCAAGGTCTTTCTCGGCGTCTGCGACAAAGACGGGACCGTGGAGCAGATAGTCGGCGATGGGTTTGCTGATTTCGCTCTTGCCACCACCGCTGACCGTGCACGGCTTGTGGCAGAACACGCCCTCGAAGAGCGTGCCGATGAGCCGCCAGGAGGGGGCGGCAGGATGCTTCTCCAGCTTCACCTTATATCCGGAGGGCGTCATGTAGATGAAGCCAGGCCGGAGCGGAATGTGCTGGGGGGCGCCGTTGTAGAACCACGACACTCGCTGATCCGCGACGGTGAACCTGGCGTTTTCCGAGACATAAATCACGGTCGGGTGATTTTTGTCGACGGCATAGCCTTCGGGACGTACATCGAGGAATCGCGCGTAGTCGCGAGCAACATCAGCGAATGTGCGGTTGTTGTATTTCCGGCTGTCCGCATTGAATTCTTCGCCAAGGTTGAAACTGGCGAAGGCCATCGTCCCACCCGCATGCTCTTCTTCAACCATGCCCGCAAGATTGGCGGCGTAGCTGAGCTGCGTTTTGACTTCCTTTTTGCAGTAGCCATAGTAGTTGTCTGCAATAAGCGTGACGATGACGCCCTCTTCATCGCGGCAGGTGAGCTTGAATGCCTGGCCGTCGTTGTACTTTTCATCCTCAGTCTTCCAGCACATGCCATCCTGACGCTGGCGTTCGCTGGCTTCATCGTAATGAGGCAGACCCAGTTCTTTTTTGGTGAGATCCACCAGATGGGGGGCCAGAATGACGCAGCCCGTGTGACCGCTCCAGTGCTCCACGTCAAGAGCGGAGTCGTTTGCGGGCAGAAACGGATCGCCGGCGTTTCCGAAGATGGATTCCACGAAGTCGAGGTTGCTGACCAGTGCCCCTGGAGCGAAGAATCGAACTTCCATGGACTGTTCACTGCAGAACCCGCCAACTTCGGGACAAAGTACGGGGCGGATCAGCAGCGAAACAAAGGCTTTGGCAGGCGTTTGTTCGCGGGAGGTGAAGGGAATCTGCAGCAGATCTTCCGGCGGATTCATGGCATGGCGGAAGAGCGCCGCGAAGGTGACTTTGGGAACGGCCTTTTTGTCACGCGGGATGGCCAAACCTCCTTCGACAACGTGGAACGTGCCCTCCGTTGTGCGACGGTCATTTGCCGGGTTGTGAAGCACTCCGTTACGAACGCGGTACGACGCGCCATACCGGTTGTTGTATTGATCGGCGTCGTGGGGCAACGAAAGTTCGCGGGCAATGCCGTGCCGGTCCAGAATGATGGAAAGGTCCGGCAGACGCAGGGCACTGCAGCCCTTCACGCGGTCAAAATAACGTCGCAAAAAACCTTCGATGCGGGCATCGACCGGGCAGTGAATGGAATCGAGTCGCTTCAGCCGGTGGTGATAGGTGCTGAGCAGTCGAGGTGCACCCAGGCGATCGTGGTCCTCGAAACGAGGAGGCACCGGGAGCCCGTTGGCGAGCAGCTTGAGGACAATGTAGCGAGTGATGCTGGAGCGGCCGTCAGCAATTTGCTCGGCAGACGGATGCGGGACGAAGCCGACGAATTCTTCAAGGTCGCGGATGGCCACTGCGAAACTCCTGAGCGAAAGCGAAAAAGTATCCTCACCACTTGGCAACAGGGATTGCCGGGGTGCATTCTGCGAGGCGTTTCAGGAAGACTGCGTGGACCGTGGAGAACCTCAGCAGGCTGGTTGGGGGAACCTGCGGCGGTTCGATTCAGTACCGGGGTTGTGATCAGCCTTCGTCCGTCACACAGCCTTCGGATGCGGAACGGACAAGGCGGATGTATTTGGCGAGCGTTCCGCGGACCGCCTTCGGTGGGGGTGCCACGAAGGCACCACGACGACTGGCCAGTACTTCAGCGGAAAGATCAACATTGATTTCATTGCGTTCCGCATCAATGGTGATGCGGTCGCCATCCTGGAGCAGCGCGAGCACTCCGCCGACCTGGGCTTCCGGAGTGATATGTCCGACAATAAAGCCGTGCGAACCACCGCTGAACCGTCCGTCAGTCAGCAGAGCCACGTCGGAGCCAAGTCCGGCGCCCATGATGGCAGAGGTGGGGGTGAGCATTTCAGGCATGCCGGGCCCGCCCTGAGGACCTTCGTAGCGAATGACCACCACGTCACCTTTGTGAATTCGTCCCTGTTCAAGGCCGGCCAGCATGAGTTCTTCGGAGTCGAAGCAGCGGGCCGGGCCGCTGAACACAAGTCCTTCCTTGCCGGTGATCTTTGCTACGGCACCGTCCTGACAGACATTGCCACGCATGATGCGGATGTGGCCCGTGGCTTTGATCGGCGATTCGATGGGCTGAATGATCTGCTGGCCAGCCTTGAGCCCTGGCAGTGCGGCCAGGTTTTCTGCGAGCGTTTTTCCGGTCACGGTGATGCAGCTGCCGTCGATCAAACCTTTTTCCAGCAGGTACTTGAGCACTGCGGGCGTGCCACCAATTGTATGCAGGTCCTCCATCACGTACTTGCCGCTGGGCTTCAGATCCGCAATGAACGGCACGCGATCGCTGACACTTTGAAAGTCGTCGATCGTCAGCGGGACGCCGGCGGCGCGAGCCATGGCAATGAGGTGCAGAACGGCGTTGGTGGAACCACCGGTGGCCATGATGAGCACCATCGCGTTCTCGAAGGCGGCGCGGGTCATGATGTCGCGGGGCTTGAGGTCAAGTTCGAGCAGGTGACGAATGGCAGCACCCGCCCTGAAACATTCATCCAGCTTCGCAGGGTCCTCTGCAGGAATCGACGAACTGTAAGGCAGCGACATGCCCATCGCTTCAATGGCCGAAGCCATCGTGTTGGCGGTGTACATCCCGCCACAGGCGCCAGCACCCGGACAGGAACGCCGCACAATCGCTGATCGCTCAGCCTCAGAAATCCGCTCGCTGATGAATTCTCCGTAAGACTGAAACGCAGAAACGATGTCCAGCTTTTCGCCTTTCAACCCACAGCCGGGACGAATTGTGCCACCGTAGATCATCAGTGACGGGCGGTTCAGCCGAGCCATTGCGATCAGACAGCCGGGCATGTTTTTGTCGCAGCCGGGCAACGAGATATTGGCGTCGTACCACTGCGCCGACATCACCGTTTCGATCGAATCGGCAATCAGGTCACGCGACTGGAGGGAGAATGACATCCCGTCCGTGCCCATCGAAATGCCGTCGCTCACACCAATCGTGTTGAACCGCATCCCCACCAGACCGGCCGCCTGCACGCCCTCCCGGACCTTTGCCGCAAGGTCCATCAGATGCATGTTGCACGGATTGCCCTCGTACCACACACTGGCAATGCCCACCTGTGGCTTTTGCATGTCCTCAGGAGACATGCCGGTGGCGTAGAGCATGGCCTGAGAAGCGCCTTGGGATGCGGGCTGGGTGATGCGACTGCTGTAGCGGTTGAGCTGGGGCATGGGGGGAGTCTTTGGTGGTCAGTTGTCAGTTGTCAGTGGTCAGTGGTCAGTGGTCAGTGGTCAGTGGTCAGTGGTCAGTGGACAGATCGGCTTCACGGCAGGTCGGTGGTGCCCATGAGGTAG
>JBEIEK010000275.1:0-8238 GCA_040382995.1 Planctomycetaceae bacterium | reverse complement strand
TCGGCCGGTAACGCCCCGGTGCGTTGCTGATGCGGTTCTTGCCGCGCGGGCACGCACCGTTACCGGGGGATTAACATCCACTGCACGCCTTGTCACGTGGGGCACAGTCCGAAAGACGACTTCCGGTGATCTTAACACCGTTTCGCCATCCCAGCTTCGCCCTCCCAGGACCCGTTCTGGCCAGGAATTCAACGGTATTCGGCATGAGCTGATGGCATTGCGTTTCCCCTTGCCGGGTGTTGGTTTGCCTTTGGATCTTTGTTTGCGAAAATCCGGTGCCTGGTGCACTGCCTGCAGTGCAGGCATTCAAATGGTTGCCGGTGGATTCATGACCGAATTTCGCGAACACACACAGCGCTTCGTTCGCAGCTACACATCGCTCCCGCCACTGGTGCATCTGCTGTGCGCAGGTTCATTCATCAATCGCGTGGGTTCGTTTGTGATGCTGTTCCTGACGATTTATGTCAGCGAGCATTTGCAGATGGGTAAGCCGTTTGCCAGCGCCTGTGTGGGTGTATTTGGAGTGGGTTCGGCGTTGTCTGCGGTCTTTGGCGGGCAGATAGCGGACACTCTGGGGCGGCGTCCTGCGATGCTCATGGCGTTATTCGGCGGCGCCGCCATCCTCGCATCGCTCAGCCTGATTTCCAGCGGCTGGCTCTTCATGGCCGCGCTGTTTGTGTTTGCACTGGTGGTCGAGATGTATCGGCCGGCTTCTGCGGCGATGATTGGCGACGTGGTGAGTCCTCTGCAGCGACCACTGGCCTTTGGTCTGCTGTACCTGTCCTTCAACCTTGGCTTCGCCATCGCTCCTCAGATTGGCGGCTGGCTGGCAGCTCGTTCGTATACCTTTCTGTTTCTGGCCGATGCGGCCACCACCGGCCTGTTTGGCGTGGTGGTGCTGCTGTTCATCAGGGAGACACATCACAGGGTGGCTGCGGGTCGGGATGACAGCGTTCTTGCGGCTGCAGAATCGACGGACGCCGGCGCAACTCCGGTGTCAGCCGCTGAAGCGCTGGCCGCGGCCGAGGAAGCGCAGGAACAGACGGAAAACCGCTTCGCTGCTCAGCTGTCTGCCGCCGATTCCGCCAGTCCCGTCGCGAATGTCAGCCTTGGCGAAGCCCTGCAGCGAATCCGACGTGACTCCAACTTCCTGCTCTTTTCACTCTGCTGCCTGCTGACAAATATTGTCTTCATGCAGGCGTTCGTGACGTTGCCGCTGGCGATTCACGAAAAGGGTTACAGTGAGCTGCAATTTGGGCGGATGATCAGCGTCAACGGCCTGCTGATAGTGTTGCTGCAGCTTCCGGCAACTCCACTGCTCAACCGACTCCCGCGCCTGCATGTGCTCCTCTGCGGACAGCTCCTGATGGTCGTCGGCTTTGGACTGACCGCCTGGGCTGACTCAGGCTGGCAGATTGTTTCCACGATTATTCTGTGGACACTTGGTGAAATCTGTCAGGCGCCATTCAAGCCGGCCATGGTGTCTGAAATGGCACCAGCCGAGCTGCGGGCGCGGTATCAGGGAGTGTTCAATGTGACGCATTCCGCGTCGATCGCGATTGGGGCACCGGCAGGTGGTTGGATCCTGTCGCGCTGTGGCCCGCAGGTGCTCTGGCCCGGCTGCGGTGTCGTGCTGCTGCTCACAGCAGGGCTCTACATCTGGCTGTTTCGCAGGCTCAGGCATGGGCCCGGCTGAGCGGACGCGCGGCAGCCCAATGGCCTTGACTTTCTGGCAGAAGAGGGCATCGGGAGGGCGAAGCTCCTGCTGAGCCGCATCCCTGGCGCAAGCGCTGCACCGATCCCTGCTGCTCCGTAGAAACGCTGACAATCGCCCACAACGCGGAGTAGCGTCCGGTGGCTCGGCAGGAGCCTCGCACTCCCAGGTCTGCACCCGCTTTTCACAGGATTCCAGAGAACTTCAACGCTATTGGGCGGGAGGCCCCGGCTGCGATTCGCTCTACAGGTGCGCGCGGTGTCAATGTCGTCTGCATTCTTGTTTGCGGGGCCGTTTGCCCGCGGACTGCCGTCCTGCGGCTGCCGGGTCTAGGCCGCGCGAGTTTCCGGAGCTGCGGCGGCGATCGTTCGGCAGGCGAAATAGCTGGGATCCATCGTGCGGTCAATTTCCGCGACTGCAGATTCATCACCGGAGAGGATGCGTTCGGCGAGGCGATCCAGTCGCTGCATTTCTGCGGTGAGCGCGGCGCTCCATGCGGGCATCTGGTCGCGTTCCAGATCCTTCGGGACCACAACTGGCGTACCGGCAATCATCACAGCGGTGGAGAAGGGTTTGGGGATGGTCAGATCCGTCCAGCTGCCGCGGACATGCCATGCGTTGGCGGTGGCCATGCCGGCGGGAACCAGCGGACGTTCGGACCGTGAAGCGATGTACAGAATTCCATCCTTCATTTGTCGTCGGGGGCCACGAGGACCGTCGGGGGTCATGGCGAGGTGCAGATCGGGCAGGCTCAGAATTTCCCGAACGGCTTCCATGCCGCCACGGCTGGTGCTTCCGCGCACCGGCTGAATCCCGGCCAGACGCACGGAGTCTGCCAGATAACCACCGTCGCGGTGCTGACTGATCAGCCCGGCAAGGTTCCATGTCCGCTGTGAAAATACGGCCATCACAATCTGGTCGTGCCACATGGAAAAGGTGTAACGCACGGAGCCCTGAGGACGTTTGTACGGAGTGCCGTCGGGCGCAACGTGAAAGTGACGAATGCGAACGGTGAGAAACAGCAGTCGAAGCAGCAGAGTGGCTGTCCACGACAGCACGATATTGAGCACGCGGGAACGGATCTTCATGGCTTCCGTGCCTTGGGACCAGGGAGACTTCGAGGCCGGGAACGGCCGTGGAAGATTCTAAACGGACGGGGTGCCGGGGTGGAGTCCAGTTGGTTCCGCGCGTCCGCGGAGGCTTGCGAAATCCCGAAAAAACCGCGGCTTCCACCAATTTTTCTCCGTTTTCCGGCGCATTCTGCCGGTGTTCCAGGGATAATTTCAACAGCCTCGCAGCCTCTGCCCCTCCTCAGAAGCTCAGACATGCCCCCCCGCAATCCAACCCCCAGCCGTGCCCCTGCAGTGCTCGGACAATCCCGCCCGGCCCCCCCCATCAGCCGCCGCAGTCTGCTCCTGCAGGCCGGTGCCGGTTTCGGCCTGCTGCCACTGGCAGATCTCTTCGCCGCAGCGGACGACAGCAAACTCCCCGCCACTCCCTTTGGGCCGCATCGCCCCGTGCGTGTCCGCCGCGTGATTCAGCTGTTCATGAATGGCGGGGCAAGTCCCATGGACACGTTCGACTACAAACCAGAGCTCGAACGTCAGGACGGCAAGCCGCTCGGTCCAAAGGAAAAGCCCGAAGGCTTCACAGCCCCCGCGGGTGCTGTCATGAAAAGTCCGTTCACATTTCAGCAGTACGGCGAAACCGGTCGCTGGGTCAGCTCCGTGTTTCCTCATCAGGCAAAGGTGATCGACGAGCCCGCCTTCCTGATGGCGATGAACACACGCACCAACGTCCACGGCCCGGCCAGCTACATGATGAATACGGGTTTCATGCTGCCCGGCTTCCCCTGCTTTGGCGCCTGGGTGTCTTACGCGCTCGGCAGCCTGTCACAGAACATGCCCGCCTTTGTCGTGCTGCCGGACCCGCGCGGGCTTCCGTATAATCAAAAGGGCAATTTCAGCGCCGGCTTTCTGCCGTCTCGCCACCAGGGAACTCTGGTCGACGCCGCTCGCACCCCCCCAATCGCCGATCTCCAGGCCGACCCAGCCTACGGGTTTGCTCAGCATGACGCCGACACGGCC
The DNA here is from genome assembly GCA_040382995.1 of Planctomycetaceae bacterium. Classification (GTDB taxonomy): domain Bacteria; phylum Planctomycetota; class Planctomycetia; order Planctomycetales; family Planctomycetaceae; genus SXXK01. The sequence continues at coordinate 4,437 of JBEIEK010000275.1, read as the reverse complement.
ACACAAAAACTGCTGCTGGACATCAACCGCGAACACGCCCGCCAGCGTCCTGGCGAATCTCTTCTCGAATCCCGCATTGCCGCCGCAGAGCTCGCCGCCGGCATGCAGCTGGCCGCTCCCGAAGCCTTCGACATTTCCCGCGAAACCGCGGAAACTCAGACGGCCTACGGTCTTGATCAGCCCGACACCGCCGACTTCGGTCGCCGCTGTCTGCTGGCTCGCCGACTCATCGAACGTGGCACAAGGTTCGTGCAGGTCTGGAGCGGCCCGCAGGGTGCCGCGAACAACTGGGACAACCACGGCAGCATCCAGAACGAACTCCCGCCTATCGCGCGCAGCGTCGACCAGCCCACCGCTGCACTGCTCAGCGACCTCAAACAGCGCGGACTTTTTGAAGATACGCTGCTGGTCTGGAGCACCGAGTTTGGGCGGACACCGTTCGCACAGGGCAGCGTGGGTCGTGATCACAACCGTGGCACATTCGTCACCTGGCTCGCCGGTGCCGGCATCAAACGCGGCGCAACACACGGCCGCAGCGATGACCTCGGCTATCAGACCGCTGAAGGCCGCACCACCTGCCACGACCTGTACGCCACCATCCTGCACCTGATGGGCATCGACCACAAACAACTCACCTTTCGCACCTCCGGCATCGACCGCCGCCTGACCGATGTGCATGGCCGCGTGATTGCTCAGATCCTGTCGTAGGCGTTATCAGGTTGCGCTTGTCAAAGTCGCCGGCAGCGGCGTGCGGAAACGTCATGGGACAAATGGGACTTATGGGACCAATGGCCAGCGTGCGAATCGAGTCGCAGCGATAACCTGTGCGTTTCTTTATTCGGCCCCTTTGCTGTTTCTGTGCTTTATTTTTGTTCTCTGCGATCAAAACGCCCCAGCAGGAACGGCCGATGCTGTTTTCGATCGCAAATCGCTGTTGCAGGCCAGTCATTTGACCGGGCCACCCTTGCCGCATACGCTCTGCAGCGTCCGTCCCATGATCACCACCAACCTCAGGTCCTGAAAACTCATGCCCGCCACCGTTCTCAGCATTGGCCAGTGTCGCCCGGACAGTGCGGCGATTCAGCATTACCTGCAGTCGACATTCGGTGCGGTGGTGGTCACGGCTGATACGGCGGCCGCTTCGCTGCAGCAGCTGCAGACGCGGAATTTTGATCTGGTGCTGATCAATCGGGTCCTGGACGCGGACGGCACTTCGGGGATGGACATCCTGAAAAGCATCCGCCTCAACGAGTCCTGGGACACACTCCCGGTGATGCTGGTGAGCAATTATCCGGAATGGCAGAACATCGCCATCGCCGCCGGAGCCCTCCCGGGTTTCGGCAAAGCGGAACTAAACCGAGCCGAAACACGAGAGAAGCTGGCGGCCGTGCTGGGGGGCGGGTGATCAAAGACCTTGACTCTCCGGCAAAAGGCGGTGCCGGGTGGGCGAAGCTCCTGCTGAGCCGCATCCCTGACGAAGCACTCTGGCGATCCTCGTTGCTCCGCAAAAACCTGGGCAATGGTTCAGACCGCGGACCAAAATTTCACCGCTCGGCCCCCCCGAGGTCTTCACTCGTGTTTTCACAGGGTTCCTGAGAAATTCACGGGCATGGGGGGGGGGCCGATGGGATGTTGCGACCCAGAGCAAGCATTCCCATGGAGGCCCCCGTGACAGTCAGGCTCCGGCACTAAGACGGGAGTTATTTTTGCTTACAGTTTTTACAATCGTTGAGCTCAGGTGTCCAATCGCCACAGGACTTATTCCCGCCGCCCAAGTCCTGACACCATCGCTTTTCACATATATCATACTCCGTCCCCATAGGTTCCTTCACTGTGCGGCAGCGGTACTCCCATTTCCCGTCACCCGTTCCTGGGGTGCCGGGATCTCCTGGAGTGGCTGGTTCGATGGATGCTGGATCAATAAATCCCGGAATGTTCGTCGAAGCACTAAGTCCGTTTAATTCAGCCGTGACCGTGACGTCGTATCGTCTAAATTTCTCATCCGCGCCCCGCGCGGGCTGGAAACTCAGCGTGAGTTGGAGGTTTTCAAACAACGTTCCCGGCAGAACAGGCGAGGAGATCGACTTTGGTTCTCCGCGAAGTAAACTGTCGCGATCATCCTCGGGCTGAAGCAGATTCGGTCCCTTAAATGTAAATGTGCCAGTGATTCGACCGGTGAAAACATCCGCTTCGCCCTCCAAAGGTCGATTCAGCAAGGTAAATCGGCATGTCCAGTAACTGAATGGTTTGTCAAACCGATGAAGTACGGTAACAACATCCATACTGAAATTTGGAGGCTCAAGGCGTGCGCTGAGACGCGCGCGGAGGATTGCCTCCAATTCACTTTCCGTAAGCAAGGCAATCGATTCTTCAGATTGGGTTGATTCATGACACATGAAGATAGTCCTTTTTGGGAAATGGATGGCTCCAGCATTTTACTGGAACAGGAAAATTGCAGGTTCACTTAGTGCAGTGCGTACGCAGCCCTGCCTCACGGGGCTGCATCCCGTACGATGCGAAATCCGACGGTGTCTGTTCCGCTATCGTGATCAATGAATATTGGCATCCCCCTCCCTGAAATGTCGGGCTTCAAGGTCGTTAAACCGATATCATTTTCATAATCACCCCCATTCGTATAGAAGTCTTCATTAGCAGTGCTCTTTTCGGAAGGCCAATTAACCTCCGAAACATTACCAAGAGTGTCATAAAGACCGACAGCGTTTGCTCGGAGGCTCCCGACCCTGGAAGGGCTATTAACACCGTTGCTCGAAACATTGCTTCCCTGAACGTTCGCGTATTTTTTTAACTGACTATAGTATAGGTCATCTGTAATTGAATCACCCATGTAGCGATAGGATGTGTTCGCTGGCTGACGATGTGCAGAGCCAAGTGCGAAATAGAAAAACTCGACTTCGGTAGGCAGTCGAAATCCATTTGCTTTGTCCTTGCGTTTCCATTCTCTCGCCTCGCCTGTGGGTTCGTACACCTTAACAAATTCAAATTTCTCGCTCAGCATGTTGCAAATTTTAATCATTTCACTCGCTGTCAGACCGCCCGCCGGTAGGTCTAAATCCGGCTTCCCCTCACGCTCATGAATTTCTGGCAACAGGGACTTTACAATCGCCCAGGGTACCTCGGTCTCCAGCACGTACAGCTGAGCAGCAGGTGTGGTGTGCGGGATGGAAACCTTGAGGAAACAGAGCTTCTGATCGCCGATCGGCATGAGGTACCATTCAGGGTGTGGTCGAAATCTTTCATCCGGCATCCAGCGTTTTGCAATCCGCTGGGCCGTCCTGCGAATGTGGGCTAAGTTGCTTTGGGCGTTGATCCGCACAACCTCCTGAAGGGCCGTGGACGGGCGTTTGGAATCTCCAATTGCCGGCAGGAGCTCCATCAGGATACCGGGGTCCAGTGCTGCATTCTGCTGCAGCAATCGCTTGTCGACACCGTCGACCGACAGCCATTCTTCAAGTCGCGTCGTAAACACCGCGATCGCGGAGCGGTCCGGCAGCTGCCCAAGTGTGCGATTCACCTGTTCAGGCTGATTGAGCAGAAACCTGATCCACGCGTAATCTGCCAGCTTGCTTGCTGCGGTGTTGAGATCGTTCCCCGTCGTGGCGGACTGAGCATCGCGGAACTCCTGGTCCAGAAATTTCCCATTGACCTTCCGGATTTCGGCTGCAGCGACATCGAGGTACTGGAGGATCTCCGTGCGAAATTCGGTCGGAGTTGTCGGCAGCCCCTCCAGCAACCGCTGTGATTCCTGCTGGAAGAGCGGGTCAGTTGGCTCAAGCAGTTTCAGCAGAGCGATCTGCACGCCCAGCCAAAGCCGGGGATCTGACGACGCCGATTGTCTGCGATTTTGAAGTTCCTTCGTCAGCCTGTTCCGGACATAAGCGCGCAGATAGAACGGCGCCCCGGTGATTTCAGAGCTGATGGAAGCTGTCCCGGACTGACCGATCAATTCGCTGAGTCGCAGCGCCTGAGCGAGGACCGTGATCAGCAAAATGCCAGGCACAATGAATTTCAGCAGCCAGTTCTGGGAAACGTGAACAACTGACCGCCGGAGGAATTTTGTCTGGTCCTGTGAGCGACGTTCGGCGGGGACAATGCGGACCACCTGCACCAGTTCGCCAGTATTCAGCAGATGCCGACTTTCGCCGCTTTTGATCCATGTGGCCGTGCGATTTGCCAGCAGGGATTCCGCTTTAGTTCGTGGGATGTGTTCAAGCCACTGCCGGAGCGGCTGGATCCAGATTTCGTGGGTCAGCTGCCAGACCGCTTCCGGGCGACCGGCCGTGTTGACCTGCATGTGAATGATCAGATCTCCATCTTCGAGGCTTTGCAGGGCCTGCCGCAGGTTGTCTGCGGTTGTGCCTTTCAGACTGGCACGTCGAAACTGGTCAAAGCTGACCGGCCGCCGCAAATCTCCGCCAG
>JBEIEK010000274.1:0-8324 GCA_040382995.1 Planctomycetaceae bacterium | reverse complement strand
TCTGTCCTGACTGTGCGTCTTTGCGCCTTTGCGTGAGACCAACAGTTCTGGCAACAACCGGTGGCGGAAGAGATGTCAACTGGCAGGCAGAACGAAAACATCCCAAGTTGCCCGTCCTCGCGCCGTGTCACCATCCCAGCTTCGCCCTCCCGGCACCGCGTGGTGCCAGAAAGTCAACGGCATTGGGCGGCAGCCCTTCCGCTCAGCGGACTGGGGGCGCCCCCAGTACATTTCGGCTCGCTTGCATCCTGTGGCCACCCTGCCAGAATCTGCGGCATCACCACTGTTTCAGCCCGCAGTTCTCTTTGAAAGGCAAGCCCACATGCCCCTGCGTCTCAATTCTCGTGCGTTCCGTTTCCGGTCACTGTTCGCCGGCCTGCTCTTGTGCACATTCCTCGTCTGCGACGTTGCCCCGTGTTTCGCCGCGGACCGACTGGTGCTGGAACCTTCCGGCAAGGCCAAAGGTCACATTGTGCTGGTGTCCGGGGACGAAGAATACCGGTCAGAGGAAGTCATGCCGATGCTCGGCAAGATCCTCAGCGTGCAGCACGGGTTTCGCTGCACTGTGCTCTTCGCGTTTGGACCCGGCGACGCTGACTACATTGATTCGAACAATCAGGAAGGTCTGCGGGGGCTGGATGCGCTGGAAACGGCAGATCTGATGATCATCGCCACCCGCTTCCGCCATCCCAACGCCGAACAGGCGGCCCACATTGCGAAGTTTCTGCAGGCAGGCAAGCCGGTGATTGGACTGCGCACCGCGACTCACGCCTTCCGCGGGGGTGAAAAATTCGGCGAATCGCTGACCTTCGATCAGTTTGGTCGGCAGGTGCTGGGTGAGCAATGGGTATCGCACCACGGTCATCACAAGGTTGAAGGGGCACGCAGCGTCGTCGAACCCGGCGCAGAGAAACATCCGGTGCTGAAGGGTGTCGGGGAAATCTTTGCTCCCAGCGACGTTTACGGCGTGATCCACCTGACCGACAAGGACCAGATCGTGCTCCGCGGTGCCATCACCGAAACGCTCGATCCCGACTCCAAAACCCTGGCCGACGACAAACGCAACCAGCCCATGCAGCCACTTGCGTGGTTCCACGATTACAAACTCTCAGACGGCAAACCAGGTCGCTCATTCTGCACCACTGCCGGAGCCGCAGTGGACTTTGTCGACGAAGACCTGCGGAGACTGATCGTGAACGCGGCTTTTGTGCTGACCGGTCACGACGTTCCCGAAAAGGCCTCTGTGGATTACGTGGACCCGTTCTACCCAAGCTTCTACGGGTTCATCAACGACGGCAACTACTACAAGTCCCTGAACCTGAAACCCGAAGACTTCGGGATCGGCAAAGCTCCACGCCGTGCTGATCCTCCGGGTTCGCCCAAATGGCCCCACCGTCCCGTGCCAAAGGACTGATTACGCAGCGCGACCTGCGGGGACCTGAGCAGCGGCGGGCAGAATCTGCTTCACGCTGCTCGCAATCCGCTGCAGGTCCGCAGCCTGCAGATTCGGGGTGGACGGGAAGCTCAGGGCCTGAGCAAACAGGCGATCGGCTGTCCCGTTCACCACAGCCTGGCAGCCCGCATGAGCGGGGCTCAGGTGCATCGGCTGCCAGAGCCTGCGGGTTTGAATGCGGGCCTGCTGCAGCTGATCTCTCAACTGCACAGCTGTGATACCCGTCTGCAGGGGATCGATGAGCACTGTGGACAGCCAGCTTGTCGAGCGTGCGCCCGGGGCGTCGGTGTGCCAGGTCATGCCGGGCAGTGACAGCTGAGTGCGATAGAACGCTGCAATCTCGCGGCGACGGTTCACAAAGCCATCCAGCTGCTCCAGCTGTGCCAGTCCAATTGCCGCCAGTACATTGGTCATGCGGTAATTAAAACCGATTTCGTTGTGGATGTATTCGACCGCATCATCCTTGGCCTGCGTCGTCAGATAGCGGGCTCGGTCGGCGTCCTCGCGGCGGTTGGTCAGGATCATTCCGCCACCGCCGCAGGTGATCGTCTTGTTGCCATTAAAACTGACGCAGGCGATGTCTGCCGTGTTCCCGATGCGACGTTCACCCCACGAGGCGCCGAGCGATTCTGCGGCATCTTCAAGCAGTCGCAGTCCAAATTCCTGAGCCAGCGCTTCGAGGGCGTCAAGATTCACGGGGTGCCCCAGCACGTGCACGGGCATGATGGCGCTGACGCGGCGGCCTGTCGATCGATTTCGCAGCTCGCCGTCCACCACTTGACACTGCTTCCGCAGAAAGTCTTCCACCAGTTGCGAATCCATCTGCCACCACTGCGCTTCACAGTCAATCAGCACCGGATGTGCCCCGGCGTAGCGGATGGCATTGGCGGTGGCAATGAAGGTCAGTGTGGAAACCAGAACTTCATCGTTGGGCCGCACGCCGGCAACCAGCAGCGCGGTATGCAGCGCGGAAGTTCCGTTGACAGTGGCCACGGCGTATTTCACGCCTGCATATTCGGCCACGCGCTGTTCAAAGCGATTGACGAATTCTCCGACGGACGAAATCCAGCCGGAGTCAAGGCATTCGCGAACATAGTTCCATTCGTTGCCCTGCAGGCAGGGTTCGCTGAGTGGCAGAAATCGAGTGCTGGAGTTTTCAGACATTGTAGACATCCGCTCGGTAGCTTCCGGCATTTACACGAAACCAGTCGATTGTTCGCTGCAGCCCTGTTTCAAGGCTCACAGCAGGCTTCCAGCCCACCACTTCGGCAGCCAGGCGATTATCAGCCAGCAGTCGTTCCACCTCGCTGCCCGGCGGACGCAGCCGCTGATCCTCACACTCAATCCGCACATCAGCACCAATCAGTGAGGCGGTAAGCTGGGCCAGATCACCGACGCTGATTTCGCGTCCGGAACCGATATTCAGAGTGCGGCCGACGGCATCCGGGTGCGCCGCACAGGCCATGAATCCAGCTGCCGTGTCGGAGACGAAATTCAGATCGCGGGTTGGCGTGAGGCTGCCCAGGCGGACGGTTTTCCCGGCGAGACACTGCGTGATGATTGTCGGCAGCACGGCTCTTGCCGACTGCCTCGGGCCATACGTATTGAAGGGCCGAACCGTGACCACCGGCAGGTCGAAGGAACGGAAATACGATTCCGCCAGCTTGTCCGCGCCGATCTTGCTGGCTGAATAGGGCGACTGGCCCTGCAGCGGATGCGTTTCAGAAATCGGTACGAATTGTGCCGTGCCGTAGACTTCACTGGTGGACGTCTGAATCACACGACTGGTTCCCAGCCGCCGCGCCGCCTCCAGCACATTCAAGGTGCCCACGATATTCGTCTGCACATAGGACAGGGGTGCAGAATAGGAATAAGGGATGGCGATCAGGGCTGCGAGATGAAAGACGACGTCGCGTCCCTGCATGGCGGCAGACACAGAACCACCGTCGGTGATGTCGCCCGCGACAATCTCCATGTCATTTTTCAGCGGTGACTGATCCAGCCAGCCACGACGCCCCGCGGAATTGTAGTGCACCATCGCCCGCACCTGGGCACCGGCCGTCACCAGAGCTTCCGTGAGATGGCTGCCAATGAAACCGCCCGCACCCGTAACGAGTACTTTTTTGCCTGACCAGGTCATGCTGCCCACCTGACTCGATTCACGTCTTCCTGAGCCTTCTGGAAATCGTCAAGCCTGCCGATATCCAGCCAGTATTCCATAACTGGAAAGCCCACCACTGTTTCACCCTGCTGCAGCAGTCGGTTGATCAGATCCGTCATGTCATAACGGCCGGATTCCGGGATGTACTGCAGTACGGAAGGCTCCAGCAGATAAATGCCGGCGTTGACAAGGAATGTGATTCGCGGCTTCTCCCGCAACTCACTCACCACCCCGTCCTTCGCCTCCACCACGCCATACGGCACCTGCATTTCGTACTGCCGCAGAGCCACCGTCAGTTTCGCATTGTGCTCGCGGTGGTACTTCAGGAGTGAACGATAGTCGATGTTGGTCAGGATGTCGCCATTCATCACCAGCAGCGGTTCATCCACTTCGCTGATCAGCCGCAGCGCACCGGCCGTCCCCAGCGGCTGATCCTCAGCCACATAATTCAGCTCCACACCAAACTTCTGACCACCGCCAAAATGCTGCATGATTTTTTCGGGCATGTAATGCGTGGTGACGTTGATCCGGGACACGCCAGCCCGCTGCAGCCCTTCAATCGTGCGTTCCATGAGTGGCCTGCCTCCCACCGGAAGCATCGGCTTGGGCGTGTCATCGGTGAGCGGTCTCAGCCGAGTGCCAAAACCGCCGGCCATAATCACCGCCTGCAGTTGCAGCTTGTCATCCTGCACATGCTCTGCACATGACAGTTCCGCGACGGTCCCGTCGGGATTCAGCAGCGGCAGATGCCGCACCCCGGACCGCACCATCAGCGCCAGTTGTTCGTCGCGCGGTGTATTCACCGGAGCCGTGACGGAACGCACCGTCTGAATATCGAGTGCTGCATCGAGCCGCGTGGTGACGGCATGCCCGGCCAGAATCGCCCGTCGCAGGTCGCCGTCCGTGATGGTGCGCAGAAACCGACCGTCCGCATGCACCAGCAGCGCAATGCCGCGACCACCGGCGTCGATCGCCGCCATCGCGTCCTGAACCGTCGCCGCTGGTTGAATGAGTATTTTCTGAAGTTCCGATCGGGCATCCATCCCCGTCATTGGCCAGATCTCCGTATCGCTTTCGCAGGCACGCCCGCGACCACCGCATCCGGCGGCACATCCCTGATGACCACAGCCCCCGCTCCGACAATCGACCGGGCACCGATCTTCAGATTCTCGCAGATTATCGCGCCGGCTCCAATATGGACTTGATCACCAACTTCCACTCCCCCGGCAAGACAGGCCCGGGGGGCCACATGCACGTCCGCTCCCAGCCGACAGTCGTGCTCCACAATCGAGCCCGTATTCAGGATGCAGTTTTCGCCGATCGACGCACAGGCGTTGACAATCGCCCCCGCCAGAACCTGGCCGCCTTCTCCAATCTTCGCAGATTCCGCAATCACACAGGCTGGATGCCGCAGAATCCAGCCCTGCAAACCCGCCAGCCGCGCGGCTGCAAACAGTTTTCGCCGCAAACCGAACGCTCGCAGGCCCCCGATCGCCACCACGAACTCAGAAAAGCCCTCGATCCGCAACTGCGGCAACAGGTCGTCGCTGCCACGAATTGGAATTCCCAGCATGCTCGTTCCATGCAGCGCCACGTCGGCGTCCAGAATCACCGCCTCCGCCGCTCGTCCCAGCCTCTGCAGGGCGTCCGCAACCACGCGACCATGACCACCGGCTCCGATCACCACCAGCCGCGTCATGGCCTGCCCCCGGAAAAAGCAGATTCCGGCAGGTCATGAAACGATTTGATCAGCAGCCGCTCGTTTAATTCGGTTGTTCTGAGCACCTGCACAATGCGGCCGGCAGCGTGGCCGTCACCATAGATGTTCTGTACTCCGCGGCAGTGTTCGCGAAATTCCACCGACAGCGCCCGGTCCAGTGCCGTGCGGATTTCTGCGGCCGCATCTCCACAGTCAATCACGTTGCCGGATCGGGGACGACCATGCTGCCGCAACCCGATATTCACTACAGGCAGCTGGAACGAGGCTGCCTCGATAATCCCGCTGGACGAATTTCCGGCCATGGCGGCCGCACACTTCATCAGACTGAAATAGCCCAGCGTTCCCAGATTGCTCACCAGCCGCACGTGCGACCGCGCAGCGGCAAAACGCTCAAGCCGCTCGAGGATGTCCGTGTTGCGCGTGTCGGCATTCGGACGCGTGATGATGATCGGTCGGCTCTGGGAACTGAGCGCTTCCAGGAGTGCGTCAGCCTGCCGGGCCGCCTGCTCAGACTGGAGTGTCACAGGATGCTGCGTCACCAGCAGCGGCGGGACATCCAGCGAAATTCCCAGCTTTGCCGACAGTTCCTCGGCGCTCAGCAATCGCAGGCGCCGCAGCTGATCAAGGCCCGGAGCACCAGAAACCGTGACGCGCCATGGCTCTTCACCCAGCTGCACGATCCGTCGCGCATGACAGCTGGTGGATGCAAAATGCAGATGCGAATACTTGGTGATCGCATGCCGCAGAGCATCGTCAATTGCCCCGGCCGTGACTTCGCCGCCGTGCACATGAGCGATCGGGATTCGCAGGGGAACAGCCGCCAGAGCAGCCGCGTGCATTTCGAACCGATCCCCCAGCACCAGCAGCAGATCCGGCCTGACACGCTCGTACACCTGAGCAAATCCGATGGTTCCAAGTCCCATGGATGCCGCAATCGCCGCGGGGGAATCAGACGCCAGCAGCATCTGCACGCGGTCATGAATGGTGAAGCCATCCGCCGCGATGGTTTCGTCCGTTCGCCCATGGCTGGCCACCAGCTGTGCGCCGGAAGCAATCAGATGCAGCTGCAGATCCGGTGCGCTGCGAATGGCTTCAAGAATGGGCAGATAGAGCCCCCAGTCAGACCGGCCAACAGTGACAACACTGATGGTTCTCACGCCACATCCTCCAGCCGCAGCAGGTCGCCGGCGGCCACATTCACCCGCAGTGTTCGTGAGACAAGCCACGGCTTCATGGCTGGTGGGAGTCCGGTGCCGGGACGTCGGATGGCGATGAGTTCTTCAGTGAGCAGGGTGCCGGCCGGCATGTCTGTGGCCGCCACCAGACTTTTGCGGGCCGCTTTGGCCGTGTCCACTTCGCTGGCACACGGTGCCTTGCGGCCTGCTCCCAGTGCTGCTTCCACAGTCCTGACGCCGTCGATCAGCCGCCGCAGTTCGGCCGGTTCCGCGGATGCCCGGTGATCAGGCCCCGGGAGCGACCTGTCGAGCGTGAAGTGCTTTTCCAGCACACAGGCGCCGAGTGCCACGGAGGCCAGACCGACTTCGATGCCCAGAGTGTGGTCTGAGTAGCCAACGGGGAGACCAAAGGCCGCACGCATGCTGAGCATCGCCCGCAGATTCACATCCGCAGCCGCGGCCGGATAGTTGCTGACACAGTGCAGCAGCACAATCTGCCGATTGCCGACCGCCTCCACGGCACTCACCGCCGCTTCGACATCCCCCAGAGTGCTCATGCCGGTCGAAATCACCATGGGCTTGCCAAAACCGGCGATGTGACGCAGCAAAGGCAGGTTCGTGAGCTCGCCGGACGGCACCTTGAACAGGTCCATTCCCAGTCCCTGCAGCAGCGTCGCACTGTCCTCATCGAACGGCGTTGACATGAACTGAATGCCAGAGTCTCGGCAGTGCGCCACGATCCGCTCGTGATCCGCATCCGACAGTTCCAGCTCCTTCAGCATTTCGAACTGCGATTTGACGACGCCGAGGTTCTCTGTCTGATAGCGGGCTGTTGGCGCCGTGCGGGTCACCAGACGTTCAGCGCGGAATGTCTGAAACTTCACGGCATCTGCACCAGCTTCCTTCGCCACATCAATGGACTGCAGCGCCAGGTCCAGCCGGCCGTTGTGATTCACTCCCACTTCCGCAATGATGAAACACGGCGATCCCGGCCCAATGCGGCGCCCCCCTGCCACGACTGCCTGCATGACGTCATCCATTACGCGGTCCTTCCTTCGAAGTCAGCTTGACTTCTTACCCTGTTCAGGCGACTTTCAGGCTTGCATGGGGAGCTGCGGCAGACAGCCGGCGCTGCATCAGAAATTCGGCGATGTCCCAGTCCAGCGGTGTGTCGATATCCGCCGCGCGTTCCCGCGGAATCATCACCGCTCGCACGCGCCCCTGAAAAATGGAATCCTGCTCCATCACGGAATCCCGTCGCGCCGCATAGGCTACTGCTGTCAGCTCAAACACATCCGGCGCGTCCTGCCTGCGGACCACCGCGCCAGGTGGCTGAGCCGCAATCCGCACGGCCTGGGACGCATCCACCGTCACCATATTGAACCACGGATTGGCAGCCGCCTCAGTGGCGGTCACGACGATGTCCGCATCGGTACTCAGCAGCAGTTCAATGCAGCGATCGATGTCTTCGGAAAACCGGAGCGGACAGGTTGCGGGTACGCTGACAAGTACGTCATAGCGAGTGTTGTCGAGTTGCTCCATGGTGCTGATGGCATGGCGCCAGGCGAGCCGTTCAGCGGCGGTGTCTGTGGCCAGTTCCGCAGGACGCTGGAATGGCGTAACCGCACCCCACTGACGGGCGGCTTCGGCGATTGCTTCGGAATCGGTGGACACGATGTGCCGGGAAATGTGCCGACTGCCCAGTGCCGCCTGAATGGCCCAGCCAATCAGTGGGCGACCACAAAACGGGCGAATATTCGTGCCTGGAACGCCCTTCGACCCACCCCGGGCGAAGGTGCAGCTGAGTATTTGTGG
>JBEIEK010000273.1:0-8369 GCA_040382995.1 Planctomycetaceae bacterium | reverse complement strand
CCCCGTCCCCTCTCCCCTTGAAGGGGAGAGGGGGGATTGAGGCTGCTTTTTGCCCGGATTGGGAGACCTTCAACACCATCGACCGCACGCCACAGGGCGATGTTCATGATGCAATCGGGGCGCGGGGGCGATAGATGCGGAGTTGAAAACATTCCAATCCGCCCCATTTCGCCTCGCCTCACGCTCCCGCCCTGCACATCAGCCAGAACATCAATTCCAGCCGACGTTCTGCAGATCGCTGAACAGGACATCCAGCTGCATTGGATTGGCGGACAGGGTTGTCGCCACGTCCACGTCGGCCTTTCGTGTGGCCTGCAGCGGGCTGGAGGACCGTGGAACAGCAGCCGCCACGGGGGCCACCGTGCGACGGCGGTTGTTCGTCCGCAGGTCACTGCCTTTACCCTGGCTGCTGGAAATCAGGCTACCGTTCGTGCTTGTCCCGCTGTTGGATTCAAGGCGATTCAGGGTTGGCGAATTGACGCGATTGATCACTGGCGCTTCACTATCCCCGGCTGGTGCAACGTTTTCGACGCGGTAGCCGGCCAGCGTGTGTTCCACAGCAACCGGCGGCGGGTCGGCGATCCCCTGAACGTCGCCGTTGCCTGGTGCGAGCGGGAACGAGCTTGTGAGTCTTGGATTGGTCAGGGTGCGGCCATTCGCGTAACGATACACCCGATCAGTGCTGATGTCCGAAATCCAGATGTCCATGGATCCGTTTGACGGATCGAGTGTGATGCCGGTGGGCTCGGGGTTGGACGCGTCGATCGGCCAGAATAGGGAACCGCTGGCAGTCCCGGATTGATTCAGTGAGTAACGGAACACGCGATCGACGGTGTCGTCATTCACGACCCACAGGAAGTTTGTCCCGCTTTGTATTCCGAAGACCAGATCCTTCGGAGCGGCATTACCCGTGGCGAGAGCAAAACTGGCAGTGGCGTTTTGTGAACCACTGAGCCGCGATGCGGCATTAGGGATTGTCGACACCACCGCATGCCCTCCGCGTAAAAGTCAACAAAAACCCGCGGCCCTCGAAACCGATTTTTCCCAAATCCCGCAGGTCCCTTCCGACATCAGCGCAGTCTGCATTTGTTCCCCGCCCCAGTCCTCACTAAACTGCCCACCACGACACCCGTTGCCTCACCGGGTGTCGCGCGGACGGCACCGTTGCTCGTTTGCCCAGTTCAGGACACCACCTCGGGATCTGCCGATGAAGGGCCCCTCACTGCAGTACGATATTCGGGCTTTGCGGACGTTTGTCTGCGATGCCTGTGGTCGCCAGTGCCCTCTGCCGGGACGGTTCACTTCCTGTCAGTGCTCCTGTTCAACCCCGCCACGCTGGATGCGACTGCTTGATCGCCAGCCGGTCCCCGTGCCGGATGTCTCACAGTTTCTTTCCCCGGCAGACCCAGCTGACACATTTGTCGACGAGAACGAATCTGACGAGGTCATTCCGGGCTGGAAACCGCCGGTGTTTGAACGGGCACCTCAGGGACCCCAGCGACGACGGCTCTCCGAAGATCTCCCGCGGCTTGACCTGTCCCGTGCTGACGACACCACAGTCGCCGCAGACAGTCCCGGAGACGACGGCTTCAATCCAGCCGCCCGACCGCCGGATACTCCCTCCCGCCACGACTCGCCCCGCACCGATGCCGGTCGTCACCGGGAACCCGGCGAACGTTCTGCCAACCGTGATTCGCGGCCCCCGCGTCGCGACCGTGGCATGGAGTCCGGTGGCCCGCGACCCAGACGCGACTCCAGCCGCCCCTCCGGCCGCGGTCCTGCTGAATCGCGTTCCAATCCCAGACAGCCCCAGCGAACCGCACCACCCGCGCCCGCACCTCCGACTCCCGTTGAAGACTTCGGCTCCGGTGTCGATCCCGATCCCTTCACCGCTCGTGCTGCCGATCAGGCCAGTCAGCCGCCGGAACGCCGCGGCAGAGACGACCGCGGCAGAGACGACCGCGGCAGAGACGACCGGGGACCTCGCCGTGGCCGACGGCGTGGGGGCCGCGGCCGCGGTGCCCAGGGCAGCCCAGAGACACCCGACGCCTGATCAACGTTCAATGACACTTTCTTTGTCGCCTTTCGCTCTGCGAAAGGGCGTTCTTTCGCAGAGCGAAAGACGACAAACCAACGCTTGCCATCAAGGGCGAAAGCGATAGACTGCAGCAAAGCGGATTCCCCCTTTATCCCTGCAATCACTGGCCACGTGTCCTGGCGTGGCATTCCCCCCGCATCCGGAGATCCTCGATGACTACCCCGCGCTGGCCTGTCGGTGTCTTTGCCTCGATCGACGCCGGACTCGGCGTGCACCTCGAAGTCGCCCAGGAACTGCGCGTGCCCACCATTCAGGTTCACGCCCCGCACGCCGAAACTCGCACACCCGCGGCCGCTCAGGCATTCCTCGCACGCTGCAAAGCGGCGGGCATTACCATCACTGCGGTGTTCGGCGGATTTGAAGGCGAAAGCTACGCCGACATCGCCACCACGGCCCGCACTGTCGGGCTTGTGCCACGCGAAACCCGCGCCGCCCGGCTCCAGGAAATGAAGGAAATCAGCGACTTCACGAAACTTCTCGGCTGCCCCACCGTCGCTCTGCACATTGGCTTTGTGCCCCACGATACTTCCAGCGCCGACTACAAGGACCTGCTCGCCACCACCCGCGAACTGCTCGATCACGTCCGCGCCAACGGCCAGCAGCTCAACCTGGAAACCGGTCAGGAATCCGCTGACCATCTGCTGCAGTTCATCCGTGATGTGCAGCGGGACAACCTGTTCATTAATTTCGACCCCGCCAACATGATTCTCTACGGCACCGGCGAACCCATCGAAGCGCTCAAAAAAGTCGGTCGCTACGTCCGCAGCGTGCACTGCAAGGATGCCCGCTGGGCCGCATCTGACGTCCGGGGCACAGCATGGGGACAGGAAGTGCCCCTGGGCGACGGCGACGTGGGCATGGAACGCTACCTGCAAACGCTCCTTGAAATCGGCTACACCGGACCGCTCACCATCGAACGCGAAATCCCTCAGGATCGCGATCGCCAGAAAGCCGACATCGGACACGCCGTTTCGCTCCTCGAACAACTCCGCAGCAAACTGCTCGCCACCTGATCCGTTTTCACGCCCGTCCGCACTTCTGAACCGCCCGCGTTCAGCAAGGCCAACCCATGGCCCGACTCTACCTGCTCATCGACGGCTACAATCTCATGCTGTCCGGCAGCGGCGGTCGTGTCGTGCTCGGCCCCGGAGACCTGCAGCAGGCCCGCAACCGCCTGCTGATTTCCCTTCGCAACTGGCTGGATGCCGACATCGCCGCCGACGCCTGCATCGTGTTTGATTCCCGCAAAGCGCCCGGGACAGCACTGCGGCTGGGTACCAGCGACGTGCCCCCGGACGTGCCGTTTCAGGTGGTCTTCGCCACCAATCGGCCCACCGCCGACGACGAAATCGAAGACCGGCTCAGACAGCACAGCAGTCCACGTCAGGTGCTGATTGTCTCCAGTGATCACAAGCTGCACCGCGCCGCCCAGCGTCGCCGTGCCTGCTGCATGGACAGCGAACGCTTCCTTGATCTGCTCCAGTCCGGATCTTCACAAGCCCTGCGCGCCGTCGCACAAAAACGTCCTTCACGCAAACCCACAGCCCGACACTCCCCGTCGGAAAAGCCAGCAGTTCTCCCCGAACTCGTTGATGAGCTTGCGGATGTCTACGAAGAGTTCCAGAAAATTGACGTGGAATCGCTCGGCCTGCCCAAACGCCAGAAACGCCGGGAACGGCCCTGACAGTGACTCAGCCAGAAACAGGGGGGAACGGAAATGTGTCTGGGAGTACCCGGGCGAGTGATTGAGTGGACGGTCCGGGACGAGGTCTTCGGGCGCGCGATTGTGGAGTTTGAGGGCGTGCGGCGGGAGTGTCAGATGGCCTGTGTTCCCGATGCCGTTCCCGGCGACTATGTCGTGGTTCATGCAGGACTGGCGCTTTGCCGCATCAACGCGGACCAGGCGGAGCTCACGCTTCGCCAGCTGCATGACTTTGCGGCGATCGCGGTCGGTTCACGGCCTCCAGCCGCTCCGCAGGGGGCCGGCTGATGCGTTACGTGGATGAATTTCGAGACCCCGGTCGGGCCCGGGAACTTATCGAGCACATTCGCGGACTCGCAACGCGTCGCTGGGTGCTCATGGAAGTCTGCGGAGGCCAGACGCACAGCCTGTTGCGGTACGGACTTGACGAAGCACTCGCGGACTGTGTGGAGCTGATCCATGGCCCTGGTTGTCCGGTGTGCGTGACGGACACCGCGGTGCTGGATCTGGCGGTCGAAGTGTCTCTGCAGCCCGGCTGGGTGCTCGCAGGTTTCGGCGACATGCTTCGAGTTCCCGGAACGAAACTGTCTCTGCTGCAGGCTCAGGCCCGGGGTGGTCGCGTGCTGCCGGTGTATTCACCGCTGGACGCCGTGGAATATGCCCGTGAGCATTCGCAGCTACAGGTGGTGTTTCTGGCGGTGGGTTTTGAAACCACGGCTCCGGCCACCGCGCTCGCAGTGCTTGAAGCTCAGCGTCTGGGGCTGCAAAACTTCTCGCTGCTGTCAGCGCACGTTCGTGTGCTGCCGGCGATGGAATGGCTCATGCAGGCCTCCATTCGTGTGCAGGGATTTCTGGCAGCGGGCCACGTCTGCACGGTGACCGGCTTCAGCGACTATCACGCCTTTGCTGCACGACATCGGGTGCCCGTGGCAATTGCGGGCTTCGAGCCACTGGATCTGCTGCAGGCGATTTCAGCGTGCATCCGTCAGCTGGAATCCGGCGACGCGTTCGCTGAGAACTGTTATCCCCGAGCTGTGGTGGAGGGCGGCAATCCCGCAGCCTGGCGGCTGGTTGAGCAGGTCTACGAACCCTGCGACCAAAGCTGGCGAGGGTTTGGCCAGGTTCCGCAGGGTGGACTCCGCTTGCGTTGTCAGTTTTCCGCCTTCAACGCGCAACTGCGACTTACCGGCACCGTGCTGCCGGTTTCTGAACCCAGCACCTGCCGTGCCGGAGAAGTCCTTGCCGGGCTGCTTAAACCTCCGGACTGCGTCCATTTCGGCCGTAGCTGCCACCCGGATACTCCACTGGGAGCTCCGATGGTCTCGTCCGAAGGCGCATGTGCGGCCTGGTTTCGTTATCATCCACCTGCGTTGGAACAGCTGTCAGCGGATGTTTAAGGGGGGGCAGAACGATGAACCAAAGATTTCGCCGGGGAAGCAATTGCAGCAGCGTGGCGGCCGCAGGGCTGCTGCTGTTAATCCTGCCCCTGCTGCAGGCTGACGAATCCGGCAAGCTACCCGCAGCCGGACAGCAACCTCCCAAACCTCAGCCTGAAGAACCTCGCGAAGCAGCCCGCAAGCCGCTGCCTCCGCTGCCGGCACTCCTGCAACAGGAACTCCGCGGTGCCACAGCGCTCAATCCTGAAGCCACGGTCTATCTGGACCCGCAAAAAAAACACGTGCTGCTCAGAACCGAGCTTGCCTGCCCCGACTGCATCCTTGAAATGGTGCTCGTGCCCGAAGGCAATCGCGAACACGAAACCATCCTGCGAATTCGAGCCAAAGCCTTCGTGATCCACTCAGCGCTGCTTGCCGCGGGACTTGAACCCGGTCGCCCGGCTGTGTTCTCGCCCGAATTTCAACCGCCGCAGGGACCCGTCGTCGACATCCAGGCCGTGTGGCTGGACGCCAACGGAAAACGTCAGCAGCGCCGGCTGCAGGAATGGGTCCGGCACAACACCCATCGCTACCAGGCTGCCAGGCTTAGCGGTCCCCCGCCCGGTCTTGAGCTGCCGTGGAAAAACCTGCGCTGGGATCGCTTCAACAGCGAAGTGCTGTGGTTTGGTCCGATGACCGACGGGGAACGCGATGAGCTGCTGGGAAAGTGGCAGGATCCGGAGTGGCAAAAGGCGATTCGCCAGTTTCACAGGGATGGTCAATCTCGTCCCATGACCGCGGAATTTGTCTTCGCCGGCAGTTCCATGTTTCGCGATGAAGAGACGGGCAGGGAGTACTATCAGGCGGAAGGCGGACACCTCATCTGCACATCCAACTTCCCCGACGCGATGCTGGATCTCCGCGAGGAAAGTTCTGCCAGCGATGGAGCTCAGACCTATGAAGGCTGGACCGAGCGCCTTCCGCCGGAAGGCACGCCGGTCCTGCTGATTCTTTCAGCTGCACCTCAGAAAAAGTCGCAGCCCGCCAACTAAGCTCAGTACTGCACTTTGAGGCCCAGGCTCAACCCGTTCGCGAAGAAGAAGTCATCAATATCGGTGCTCTGTCGAATGTCCACATCCGTCGTCCCTCCAACCGGATTGAGCACGCTGTTGTAGTAGACGTTGTCATGCGGCCTTGAAACACCAGTGATCACCATGAAGTCATAACCGCCGTAGATCGACACGTGCTGACTCACGTTGAATTCAGCCAACAGGTTCAGCTGGGTCGCCGTTGCGAACACAATCGAGTCTTCACCGGTCCGGATGGCCGCGGTTCCCACTGGATTCGCTGTGACCTCGCCGGTGTAATCATTCAGACCGAACATCACTCGCGGGGTCAGGCTGAGCGTCATGTACTTGCTGGTGAGTGACAGGCGGCCGCCAAATTCCGGGCCGTAAATGTTATTCGACATCGTCGAACTGATCGATGTGTTCCGGGAAGCAGTGATCGAGTTCGCAGTCGCCACGGTGCCATATGATCCGCGGATCCAGAAGCTTTCGTCCAGGCTGATGTACCGCGCACCGCCGAGCCACTGCCATGCCGGACCAACACCGCCCGGTGCGAGGCGGTTGGTCAGGAACGACAGTTCAGAACCCCACATCTGGCTGCTGGTTCCCAGCACCAGCGTGTCGTTGAAGACCAGCGCGTTGGCATTGCTGACGTCCTGCACGGTGCCGTCAGTCAGGAGCGGAATGAAGTAGTTTGGTGACCAGGGACGAGTGCCGGGGAGGGCGACGGAGGTCGAAGTCGGGCTGGCAGCCGCTCCAAGGATCGGGTCAATCTGCGGCAGGGTGCTCAGCGCCGGGTTACCGCTGGTGCGACCACGCTCGTAAGCCAGTCGTGCGGCAGCAATCTGACCGAAGTCACTGATCGCTGTCTCTTCCTCAAACCCAAAGAAGCTCAGCTCCATCTCGGCTCCTTCCAGAGCCAGTCCCCAGGTGCCACGCATGCCGGGAATGCTGTTGAGATCAAGCCCCTTCGTGGTCGGAATCAGCGAATCTCCGATGTTCGCCCCGCCATTCAGGTTGTCCGAGTAGGGAACGGTCGTGTCGCGTCCCTGCACCTGACTGGGCAGCGGTCCGTTCACCAGTCCACCGATGGGAGCACCGATGAACTGATCACCGAGGTCACCGAAGTCCCAGTAAAGAAACTCGAACCGCAGCCAGCTTTGCTGTGCTGCGTCCGTCAGAAACCGCTCGATCGGACGCGATTCGTCCCAAACGTCCGGATTTCCACCGATGTAGTGGTCCACGACCGGCGGGGAGTAGCCAGGCTGCTGAACCATTGCTGGTCCCGCCGCCATCGGCCCCGGACCGCCTTGAAAGTATTGGGCGTTTGCGGCAGATGAGGCTGCCAGGAGTGAAACCATGGCCGCCAGGAATCGACGCAGGTTCGGACGGATCATTCGAGCCGGACCTTTTTCAAAGGGGCAGAACTTCTGGATCGTGCGAAAACACGATCTGCTGTCGTCGGTATCGTCCGATTCCGACTTTGAACTTTGCTCCAATTGAAACGATCACAGTGAATTTGACGGCGAATCCGGCTTTGCCGGTTGTTCTGAGTGCACCGACGCCCCAGCGGCAAAAACTGCCACTCTTCCCTCTCCCCTGAAGGGGGAGAGGGGACGGGGGTGAGGGGTCAAAGAACACCATATATCTCCTGCACACACCAACCAGACCAAATTGAACAGCCGGGGCGTCATGGAAATGGGAGTCTTTTCAAAGCCATTCGTTCCGCGAAATGACATTCAAGGGTGTTCTTTCGCGGAACGAAAGACGACTGCCGCCGCCCCGGAAAGCGAATGTAATGTAAGTGCCATTGGGCGTTGCGGTTGGGGAGACGGGACGGGGGGCCAATGGCGTTGAAGTTCTCAACATCATCGCAAAAAAGCGGGCAAGGCGAGCGGGGGATGTCAATCCCCCGGTAACGGTGCGTGCCCGCACGGCCAGTGTGGCAGCAGGAACGCACCAGGAACGTTACCGGCCGATTAACATCGACCGCTCGCCTTTCAGGATGGAAAACAGGCGTGTTAACGGTGCGCTCAAGGTGCATGGCACCCTGATATGCGTATCGAAACAGAAACCTCTGTGCAGATTGACTTTACGGCGAGGAGTGTTCCCGACTCCCTGACGGT
>JBEIEK010000272.1:0-8376 GCA_040382995.1 Planctomycetaceae bacterium | reverse complement strand
TTCCGCTTCGACCAATTGATGGAATTGGCGTGGCGAGTGATGATCCCGCTCTCGCTCGCCAACCTGCTGATGGTGATGTTTGTCAAGCATTTCAATGCTTCCCAATGGTGGCTGCTCCCTGGGTCACTCCTGCTGTTCGCCGCGTGGGGTGCCATCAGTGCGGCCCTGCGCGACGCTGAGCAGCGTTCCCGACCGGGCTATGTCCGTCGCAAGCCGGCAGCATCCACGAATGCACAACACAGCCACGGCCATGGCCACGCGTCCGCTCACTAGTCACAACTCCAACGCCTAACTCCTACACCCCAAAGGCCGCTCTGCGATGACCGCAACAGCCCGTCAAAAAACCGTCCGCTGGGTTGAAGAACCCGAAATCGGTTTCTGGGAATCCACGTTTGTGCCTGCCATCATGCAGGGGCTCAGGACGACATTCAAGCACGTCGTTGAGCGGAAAACCGTGACGCAGCAGTTTCCTGAAGTGAAGCCCGAACTGCCGCTGCATTATCGAGGCGTGCACCGGCTCAATCGGGACGAAAAAGACCGTGTGAAGTGCGTTGCGTGTATGATGTGCGCGACAGCATGTCCCGCCAACTGCATTTCCATCGAGGCCGAAAAAGCCCCCGCGGACTGGCCGGATCGCGACAAATTTCCCCGGTCCTTCGTGCTCGACGAACTCCGCTGCATCTATTGCGGCATGTGCGAAGAGGCCTGCCCCGTCGATGCAATCGAACTCACTCACATCTATGATCTCACCGGTGAGTCCCGGTCTGACCTGCTCTACAACCGCGAAAAACTCCTTGCCGTCTACGATCAGACCAAAAATGATCCCCGCGATCCGGTGCGAACGCGTCGTGGCGTTCTTGGGCCTGCTGCAGAATTTCAGGAACTCCCGGCACTGGGCCCGGCGACTGTTGTTCCCAGCGCAGACCGTTCCGCAAAATCCGAGACAGCCGGCGTAATTCGCACGACGGGAACGGAGGGAATGCAATGAGTCTGTGGATTCAACAGCACCCCCTGACCATTATCGGTCTGATTCTTTGGGCTCTGGGCCTCACGATGCTGATGCCCAATCGCAGCGGTACGTCAGGCCGGCCTTCCCCAATTGCCCTCGGTTTGACGGCGATTGGCCTTCTGTCATTTCTGGCTGGCTTCGGCCGTACGGAAGCCGCACTCGTTCCCGAGTTGCTTTTCTGGATCTTCTCCGCGGGTGCTCTGGCGGGTGGCGTGCTGATGATTACAGCCCGAAACCCGGTCTACGGAGCGCTCTGGTTCGCCCTGACCACACTCTGCACCTGTGGATTGTTCCTGACCCAAAGTGCTCCGTTCCTTGCTGCCGCAACTGTCATCGTGTACGCGGGTGCTGTAATTGTGACGTTTCTCTTCGTCATCATGCTGGCCCGCCAAAGCGGCTCTGCTGGGTACGACCAGAAGTCCCAAAACGCGGTGATCGCATGCCTGTGCGCATTTCTGCTCATCGGAGCGATCACCAAAACCCTGCAGACCAAGGCGGTGAACATCAGTCGACCGACACTTGCTGCTGCTGAGACCAAAGCACAGACCGGCGGTGTGACCACCTCTGAACAACCCCGCAGCAACACCTTGTCGCTGGAACTTTCCGCCGATGCCGGTCAGGCCCCGCCGGAACCTGATCCGGTCCCCAACTATCTCAGTAAAGCCGACGCAACCACCCCGGTGGGCTCTCTGCGGGGACTCGGGCGGTCGCTTTTTTCAGATTACCTCTTCGCAGTGGAACTCGCCGGAACCCTGCTGCTGGTCGCCAGCATTGGTGCCATCGCCATTGCACCTCGGCGTGAGGAGGGAGCGCTGTGAATCCTGACACACCAATGAATCCTGAAGAACTCCGCACCCTGATGGTTGCCGCCGGCCTGTTCGTGCTTGGCGCCATTGGCTTCGTCACCCGCCGCAATCTGATTCTGCTGGTCCTCTCCGCAGAACTTATGCTGCACGGGGTCTCACTCAGTCTTGTCACCTTCGGCCGAATGCATCAGACCGCCGAAGGACAGGCGTTCACCATTTTTGTGCTTACCGTGGCTGCCTGCGAAGCCGGACTCGCTCTCTCCCTCGTGCTGTCGCTCTATCGCCAGGTACACTCGCTGGACGTTCGACTCTGGACTGAACTCCGTGAACCCGATGTTCAGCAACCTCCGGCAGACGACTCCGGCAGCGGCATAAGTCCCGACTCGGCCTACACGGGGATCCCCAAACTGACCCCCGCCGGTATCGCTCCCCGCAGCGTCCCGAGCGAAACGACATCCACCAAAGCCTGAATCATTCTCCTGAATCTCACAGCAGCCCCCACCAGTCGGAAGCTGATCCATCATGTCCCAAGAACTCCTGCTTCCCCTTCTATGGCTCATCCCGATCGCCCCGCTGCTTTCGGCCGTGGTCACCGCACTGCTCGGCCCTAAGCTCCTTCGCTACCGCAGCCACCTTCCCTGCTGGTCCGCGCTCGCGGTCTCCTTCGTGTGCTCGCTCGGCGTGCTATACCTGCTTCCGGGAACTGATCCAACCGCTGCAGCGGCGACCGCAGCGGCAGCAACAACAGAAGACGCTGCTGCTGAAGCTGAAGACAAAACAGATGCCGTCGCATCCCCAGCACCCGCGCCAATGCCAAAGCCGATCCCCGGAGCTCCGCAGGGAATTGGAAATTCCGAGTCACTTGAGCAGGCCATCTCCCGGCTCGCCGCCCGGTCTGAGCAGCGGCAGCCAAAGGGTCCGGAGTACTCTGCCTTTGCCTTCGAGTGGCTCTCGGTCGGCGGTCTCGATGTGCATTTTGAACTGCGGGTGGACAACATTTCTGCAATCATGCTGGCCATGGTGACCGGTGTCAGTCTGCTGGTTGCCCTGTTCGGCTCGGGCTACATGCATCACGACCCGGGCTATCCGCGATTCTTTGCAGCGGTCTCAATGTTCGTGTTCTCGATGTGTATGCTTGTGTTGTCCAGCAACTTTGTGCTGCTGTTTGTGTTCTGGGAAATGGTGGGTCTCTGCAGTTACCTGCTCATCGGTTTCTGGTTCGGCAAACCGTCCGCCGCCGCTGCCTCCAAAAAGGCTTTCGTGCTCAACCGCATCGGTGACTTTGGCCTGATTATGGCCATCTTCCTGATCTGGGTGAACTTTGGCGCTATCGATTTCATGAGTGTATTGAACAGCGCCGACCACATCGCTCGTGTTGAGGCGGCCCGGCCCGGAGTTATCCAGCTGATCTGCTTCTGTCTGTTCCTGGGCGCCATGGGCAAGTCGGCGCAGTTTCCGCTTCAGGTTTGGCTCCCCGATGCGATGGAAGGCCCAACCCCCGTCAGCGCTCTGATTCATGCCGCCACAATGGTCACCGCAGGTGTGTATCTTGTCGCCCGCTGTACCCCGCTTTTCGTGATGGCTCCATTGGTCCAGATGAGCGTCTCTGGTGTCGGCGCGGCCACGGCTGCCATCGCCGCCCTGATCGCACTTACCCAAACAGACCTCAAACGAGTCCTTGCGTATTCCACCGTCAGCCAGCTTGGTTTCATGTTTATGGCCCTTGGCTGTGGAGCGGCTGGTGGCGATGTCGTTACCCCGGCTGTAACTGCCGGTATGTTTCACCTGTTCACTCATGCCTACTTCAAGGCGCTCCTGTTCCTCGCTGCCGGAAGCGTGATGCATGCCATGGGCGATGTCATCGATATGCGTCGTTTCAGCGGACTTCGCAGGGCCCTGCCAATCACGCACTGGACATTCCTCGTCGGGTCCGCTGCACTTGCAGGCGTTCCCCTGCTGGCGGGCTTCTGGAGCAAGGACGAGATACTCGCAGTACTCATCCAGGCATCCCGAACGGGCGAGCATCAGCTGTTCTTTGGTACGATTCTGGTAATCGCATGTGGCACAGCCCTGCTCACAGCATTTTACACGTTTAGGGCCTACTTTATGACGTTCTGCGGCCCTGAGCGATTTCCTGAAGAGGCAGGTCATCACCCTCATGAGGCAACGCCAATCATGGCCTGGCCCCTGCGGATTCTGGCAGTCGCTGCGCTGTTTATTGGAATGGCAGTCGGTCCCACACACATTTTTGGAAATTACCTCCAGAGAACCGTCGGACTGACTCCCACCGAGGCCCACTTTCATCTGGATGTAATGGCACTCAGTGTGGTTTTGGCCACAGCCGGAATTGGGCTCGCATGGATGTTTTACGTGGCAATGCCAAAGGTTCCCGCAGCCATTGCCCGCACCGTGAAGCCTCTTTACCTGCTGTCGCTCAACAAGCTGTTTCTTGACGAAATCTTCTACGGCATCGTGGTGCTGCCACTCAAAGGCGCCGCACTGCTCTCCACCCTTATTGACAAACGCCTGATTGATGGACTGATTGACGGACTCGGCAGGTTGCCAGCGCGTCTTAGCAATCTGCTGAAGTGGACTCAGGCTGGCCCCACGACTTCCTACGCCGGTGTCATGTGGGCCGGAGCCGTGGCTGCCGTCATGATCGTCCTCAGTCTCCTCTGACCATCGCCCTCACCACGCTCCGACCTTCCTGCTGCCATCCTCTCTGCCACTGGCGGATTTTCCATGCACGCTCTCCTTTTCATCACTCTCGGCATCCCTGCGGTCACCGCAGTCCTGCTGATGCTTTTTCGCTCTTCAATCAACGTCAGCAGTGCCCGCTGGATTGCGGTCTGCGGCGCCGGACTTGCTTTCCTGTGCTCCGCCCTGTTCTACGCGCGATTTCAGGGCAGCATCAGCAGTCTCGAGAATGGAGGCACACCGCTGCAGTCGACTGTGAGCAGCCTGTCGGTGGTTTCCCCTAAGGTAGAGACTGTGATCCCGTGGCTTCAAACCAGTCGCCTGCAACTGAGCCTGTACTTCGGGTCAGACGGCATCAGTGTCGCACTGATCGCGCTCACCACGCTGCTCACAGTATCCGCAATCCTGATTTCATGGGAATCAATTCAAAACAGGGCCTCAGAGTTCTACGCGTCGCTGCTCCTGCTGGAAACCGGGCTGATCGGGGTCTTCTGTGCCTTCGATCTCGTGCTGTTTTATGTCTTCTTTGAAATGACGCTGATCCCCCTGTTCTTTCTGATTGCCGTTTGGGGTGGCAAAGAGCGCAAATGGGCTGCCGTGAAGTTCTTCCTTTACACACTTGCAGGCAGCCTGGTAACTCTGTCAGGTTTGATCTGGCTGGTGCTCCACGTAGCCTCCGCGGGCCTGCAGAACCCGACCTCACTGCCCGCCCTCCTTGCATGGCTGCGAGAACATCCGCTTGAACCAGCGGTCCAGGAGGCGTTGTTCATTGCTGTCTCCATGGGTTTTCTCATCAAGGTCCCCGTTTTTCCTTTCCACACCTGGTTGCCGCTGGCCCACGTGGAAGCCCCAACTGCGGGCAGCGTGATCCTTGCCGGCGTTCTGCTGAAACTTGGGACTTACGGTTTTCTCCGAATCTGTCTGCCTCTGTTCCCCGCAGCATCAATCAGCATTGGCCTGCCTGTCGTGGGATTGCTGTCCGTAATCGGTATCATTTACGGTTCACTCTGTGCGCTCTGGCAGTCTGACATCAAGAAACTCGTCGCCTACAGTTCGGTCGCGCACCTGGGTTTCTGCATGCTTGGCCTGTTCGCACTCAACGCGGAAGGCATGACGGGCAGCGTCCTGCAAATGATCAATCACGGACTTTCCACCGGGGCCCTGTTTATTCTTGTGGGCATGATCTACGACCGGTATCACACTCGCGAGATGTCGGAAATGGGGGGCCTCGCAACAAAACTGCCCCGTATCGGAGTCGGCATGGTGTTCATCTCCATGTCCAGCATTGGGCTCCCAGGGCTGAACGGTTTCGTCGGCGAATTTCTTTCTCTGGCCGGAATGTTCAAGTCCAACCCTGTTTATTCCGCTCTGGGCACGACCGGTGTGATCCTTGGAGCCTGGTACCTGCTGACTGCCGTGCAGAAAGTGTTCTTCGGGAAACTGGTTGAACCCCATCACGGTGACCACGAAGTCGAAGACATGTCCACCCGCGAATTCCTTGCACTGGCCCCGCTGGCCGCCCTCTGCCTCTGGATCGGTGTTCGTCCCCAGCCTCTGATTGATTTGATTCAGCCTGAGATTCGGCCGCTTGCTCGCCTTCTGCACGAATCGGCACCTGTCCCGCAGGACCAGGCTGCTCCGGCTGCAGCTGAGGCGGCAGCAGCAATTATTGGACGCCCGAACGGGCTGACTGTGACTCTGACCACACCACGCTGAACTCAGTCGTTCATTTAACACTCCCGCCGTTCCTCCTCTTGTCGAGACTGACCCGTGCCCGCATTTCAGGACCTCAATCAGGCAGCCGGACTCATCATCCCGGAGATTATTCTGATTGCGACCGTGTGCATCATGTTCCTGGCTGCACCGTTCCTTGTGTCGGAATCGGGTCGCGCGGCCTCCGGTCTGCGGCATCGCTGGGGAATTCTGACGCTGCTGGCGCTCGGCTGTGCCGCCCTTGCCTGGCTTCGCGCCCCCCTTGCACCAGACTCTCTCGGTCCGTTCCAGCCCGATGCCTTCTCGTGGTATGTTCGTGGTGTGACGATCCTCACCGGTGTCCTGCTCACGCTGGTGATCTGGGATCAGACTGACGATGGTCACGCTGCCGAAACCTTTGCCTGTCTTCTGGCAATTCTTGCGGGTGCCAATTTCGTGGGGCTGGCCAATGATCTGGTCGGTGTCTTTCTTGGCCTGGAAATGGTCAGTATCCCGACTTACATCCTCCTGTACCTTGGCCGGAGCGACTGGATGTCGCGGGAGGCTACGATCAAGTATTTTCTGTTGAGCATCTTCTCATCGGCACTCGTTCTTTATGGACTTACGTGGATCTTCGGCCTCGCTGGTTCCACCAATTTTGTGGCCATTGCTGCACGCATGAATACCGTTGGTGGACATCCGATGCTCCTTGTGGCGCTCGCAATGATGCTCGCAGGCATCAGCTTCCGCCTGACCGCTGTTCCATTCCACTTTTACGCTCCTGACGTTTTTCAGGGCGTCGCTCCATCATCATCAGCGATGCTGTCTTTCCTACCCAAGCTTGTCGGATTTGCGGCGATTCTTCAGGTTTTCCCGCTGTGCCTGAGTGCTGCGGGAGGCACTACCCAGCCTGCTGCCTCAGCAACCCTGTTTTCCGCCCTTGCAATTCTCACCATGACGTTCGGCAACATCATGGCTTTGCGTCAGAAAAACATCCTGCGACTGCTTGCATGGTCCAGCATCTCCCATGGTGGCTACATGCTCGTGGGTGTCGCTCTCACGGGTGCAGCGGTTTCCTCAGGTGCTGTTTCCGATGGAATCTCAGCATTACTCTTTTATCTCCCCGTTTATGGAATTATGTCCATCGGAGTATTCGCGGTGCTGAGCGCGGCCGGGGCTCGCCAGCCCCTGCGATCCTTCGAGGACCTGCACGGACTGAGCCAAACAAATCCGGCTCGTGCTCTCATGCTGGCGGTCTGTGTGTTTGGTCTGAGTGGTCTGCCTCCGACCGGAGGTTTCCTTGGCAAACTGAATCTCTTCGTGGCCGCCTGGAGCCAAGGTGATTCCCGCAGCCGACTTCTTGCGATTGTGCTGGCCGCGAATGCCGTCATTGCCGCTGCTTACTACCTGCGTGTGATTGGGCTCATGTATTTTGAACAGTCCAGGATTGTCCGAGAAGACGACCCTCGCCCTGCAGCAACTGTCGCGGGTGCCGTCTGCGCCGCTGCCACACTCGCACTGTTTCTGAAACCCCAGTGGCTCTGGGATGCTGCAAGCGCTGCTGCAGCGGCACTCGCTGCCTGACAGAGCCCGTTCACGGACTCTGTCCGTTCCCAATCTGCCTTCACGTCATCGCCCGGTAATCAGGGATGCAGCCAGCAACTGCGGAAATTCTTGCGGCCCGAGGTGAGCGAGGGAAGGTGAATCCGTGGGAGCCAGCGGACTTCCTGACCGAGTTGGAATTCTCACGCCACCGTCGACTGGAACCGGTGTCCACGCTGTTTCTGACCGGCAGGGAATGTGTGTTCCGTTGTTTGATGTGTGACCTCTGGAAGCACACAACCATCAATCCAACTCCCATCGGTGCCATTCCTGCTCAGCTTGATCGTGCCCTGAGCCAACTTCCGCCGGCCCCGCATATCAAGCTCTACAACAGCAGCAATTTCTTTGACAGCACCGCCATCCCGACTGCAGACTGGCCAGCAATTGCCTCGCGTGTCAGACACTTTCAGACCATTGTGGTGGAAAACCATCCGCGTCTGGTGAGCGATCGTTGTGGTGAGTTTCAGCAGCTCTGTGGCACACAACTGGAGGTCGCGCTCGGACTGGAGACGTCGCACGCTGCAACTCTGGAAAAACTCAACAAGCAGATGACCATACGCGACTTTGAGG
>JBEIEK010000271.1:0-8398 GCA_040382995.1 Planctomycetaceae bacterium | reverse complement strand
GACTGTCGGTATCGCAGAAACCAGCGGTGGAGCCAGGGGTTGTCCAGATCGCGAGCCACCACACCCATGGGAAATCCGAATTCTCCGAACGTATGGAGACTGATTTCCCAGTTTCCGAAGTGGCCTCCAAGGAGCAGCACGGGGCGGTTGGACAGCAGCGCCTGCACGCATTCATTGCGGTTTTCGAACTGCAGAATCTCTGCGCAGGTCTCGAGGCGAAACTTTCCGGGCAGCTGCACCATTTCGGTGACCATCCGAAACAGGTGCGTCCACATCCCCTGCAGGATCTGACGCACGCGTGCGTCAGGAAGGTCATTCCCAAAGGCGATTCGCAGGTTGGCGGCAGCCACATCGCTGCGGCTGAGCCGTTTGGGAAGGACGTGCAGCAGGGTCCATGCGAGGCCGGCAGACATGCCGGCGGCCGCTTGAACGGGAAGCCGGCGAACAACGCCTGCGAGGGCGAGGAACACGAGATATTCCGCGAAATGTCGAATGGTCCGCAGTTGCATCAGGCAGCAGCTCCTGCGGGCAGCAGTTGCAGGCGGCGATACAGCAGCATTTCCAGCACCTCGCCCGGATCCCGTCCGGCGGCCGCGATGGACAATGGCACAAGGCTGTGCGAAGTCATGCCGGGAACCGTGTTGATTTCCAGAATGCAGAACGTGCCGTCGGGAGCGAGCCGCAGGTCGGTGCGGCTGATGGCTGATACACCACAAACCTGAACAGCCCTGAGGACAGCTGGCAGCAGGGAATCGGGGAGTCCGGCGGGGTGCGGCTGATACTGTGTCTGCAGGTCCCTGTACTTTGCCTGATAGTCGTACCAGGGCCTTGCCGGCAGGATTTCGATGGCAGGAAAAAGTTGTCCGTCAATCACGGGAACGGTAATCTCGCGGCCTGCGATCCAGCGTTCAAGGACAATCTGAGGCCCCCAGCGAAAGGCCATTTCAAGGGCACCGGGAAGCTGATCCCAGCTTTGCACGAGAGTAATGCCGATGCTTGAGCCCTGTGCGGAGGGTTTGACAACAAGGGGCGTTCCCAGCGATTGGGCCGCCTGCCTGATCTGAGCGGAGTTGGCATCAGCAGTGGCTGTGAAGCCTGGGGCGACGGGCAGGCCGGCCGCTGCCAGCGCCTGTCGAGCGGCGGATTTGCTGAATGTCAGGGCAGATGCTTCGGCTGAGCTGCCCAGCCAGGGGATTCCAAGTTGTCCCAGTTCGCGTTGCAGCGTGCCATCTTCTGCACCGGTGCCATGCAGCATGGGCAGAATGATGTCGATGTCAGTCGCCGCGGACAGTGGGGTGCAGGCGGGATCGAGAATTTGGACGGAGTGACCGCGGCGGAGGAGCGTCTGGGCAACCGCCTGACCGCTTTCGAGGCTGACATCCCGCTCCGCTGATGTTCCGCCGGCCAGCACGAGGATGCGCAACTGGCCGGGTTGCCCTGACCTGCAGGGGGTTACCACACCTGAATCTCCAGTTCCAGATCCACAGAGAATTTGGCGGCCACCGCTGACTGGACGCGGGCGATGAGCTGTTCGACGTCGGTGCTGGTTGCGCCGGGTTCAGTGACGATGAAATTGGCATGTCGGTCGCTGATCCGAGCTTTGCCAACGGCCGCGTTTTTGAGTCCGCATTGTTCGATGAGCGCGCCAGCGCTCAGGCCGCGAGGATTGCGGAAGATACAGCCGGCCGACTGATCGGCGAGCGGCTGAGTGGACCGTTTCATGATCCAGTTTTTCCGCATGCGTTTGGTGAGTTCATCGGTGTCGTCGCGGTGGAGTTCAAGTTCAGCAGAGAGCAGGATCAGATCCTGGATGCTGCTGCGGCGATAGGAGAAGGACAATTCGTCGCCGCGGCGAACGGCAATTTCACCGGCCTGCGTGAGCACTTTGACGGAGCGGATGAGTTGACCGATGTCACCGCTGCGACCACCGCTGTTCCCCACAACGGCGCCACCCACCGTGCCCGGGATGCCCACCAGATGCTCCATGCCGCCCAGTCCGGCCCGCGTGGCCTCGGTGATGACGGCTGAGAGCAGTGCTGCGGCACCGGCTTCGACCGTTGTGCCCTCTATGGCAATCTGTGACAGCAGAGGTGACGTGAGCCGAATCACGGCGCCCCGGACTCCGGCGTCGCGAACCAGCAGATTGGAGCCGCAGCCAAGGATGTGAATGGGCAGGCCGTCGGCGCGGCAGGCGGCGACGATCGCCAGCAGTTCAGGCTGGGTTGTCGGTGTGAGCAGGTAGTCGGCCGGACCACCGGTGCGCAGCCATGTCAGTTCAGCCAGCGATACGTTCCGCTGCAGAATCTCTGTGAATTGTTCGATGGATTTCGTCATGAATCAGATTCGTCCTGCCTGCACCCAAAGTGATGAAGATATCGCCCGCATGGACCGCATCGTCCAATTTTTGGGGCACGTGGTCAAGATCCCCGACCAGACTTGCCTGGCCACCGGCCCGGCGGACCTGTCGGACAAGCTCCTGTGAAAGTTCCAGACGCTCTGTTGGAGCTGCATTTTCGCGAGCTGCCAGCACCGCAGTGACAATGACTTTGTCCGCCAGCGCCAACGCCCGTGCGAACGGTTGGAGCAGGGTTCGGGTTCGGCTGAGCTGGTGCGGTTCGAAGACGGCAATGATCCGACGACCCGGGTAGACCTGGCGAACAGTGCGTAAGGTGACGCCTACGGCGGTCGGGTGATGGGCATAGTCGTCGATCAGGTCGGCCCCCTGCCAGGTTCCGCGATATTCAAAGCGGCGACGCATCCCGGGGAATGTGGCAAGCAGCTGAGCGGCGTCCTGAGGCGGGATTCCGTGCAGGATGGCGGCGAGCACGGCTGAGGTGGCATTTTTCAGGTTGTGGTCGCCTGGGACACGCAGCTGCAGATCGATGGGTTGACCGCCGTGAGCGGACCGGAGCGTTCCGGAGGCTGAGAAGCAGCCTGGACGCGCGGGAAGCGGGGTCAGGTGCCAGTCTGCCGGGCGGGATGACGCGGACCACGACAGAGTGGGGCCGCGAACGAAATCTTTGGCGAGTATCGAGGAGGTTTCGCAGTCGGAGGAATAAATCAGGGATCCGCCCGGCACGACGCGGTTGAGGAATCGGGCGAAGGCGTCGGCAGCGGCGGTGGGGGTGGTAAACCAGTCAAAATGATCCGGTTCGATCCCGGTGAGGATGCACTGTGTGGGCTGCAGGGCGAGGAAAGAGTCGCGGTATTCGCAGGACTCGATGACGGCGGCGGTGAAACGAGGACTTTGAGGCAGACAGGTGGGCTGAGGGTCGCCGGACTGAAATTCGGCACCGATATAGCGAGCCGTGGGGTGCCCGGCCTGATGCAGGATCCACCAGAGCATTCCGGTTGTTGTGGATTTTCCATGGGTGCCGGCCACGCAGAGCTGTGGAATGCCCGCGACGTGTTCTGCGAGTGCCATGGGGAGGCTGAGTATTTTGAGGCCGCGATTACGCAGAGCGGTGAGTTCGGGGCCGGAGGGATCCACAGCGACGGAGTGCACCACGGTGGAGATTGAGGGTGTCAGTCCGCGCTGGACGGCGGACCATTCGAGCGGAGTGATGGGCAGCTCCCAGGAGGAACTGATGCGTTTGAGGGCTTCGGGGTCGCTGTCAGAGCCCACAACGGGGATGTTAAGGGCAGTAAGATGTTGCGCGAAACTGCGCATCCCCGCGCCGCAGATTCCCAGCAGCAGCCATGCGGGGGCCGCGGGGGAAGGAGGTTTGGAGGTGGGGTAATCCATGCGGTGATCGCCATCCGTGGCCTGACATGAGCTGTGGAATGACGGAGCATAGCAAAAGGCCGGAGGAGACAACAGATCTTCCTGAACTGCTGTCAGGCGACGACTATACCGTCCGGAGTTACCTGAAAGAGGCAGTCTGAGACGGGGTGGTGACTGGAAGAGTAGTCCTTGCGGACGGCGGCCTGGACGAGGCTGCGATTGTGCTGATTTGCAGAGAAGAGAACGAGGGTGTCGCGATTGGGTACCGCAGCCCAGATGGGGCCGCGAAGGCAGGGACGGATGTTTTGGAAGAGAAGGGGGTGCAGGAGCCATGCGGACTGGACGGGAATGGGGCTGTCCTGAGGCATGGCGAGCAGGAACGTGCCGTCGGGGGCCGGGGGCCCGTCGAGGCTGGGGCCTTTGATGTTCTGCAGATTGAGCAATGCGTGTTGGTGAAGCGTGGGCTGGTCGATGTTCCAGCGTTCGAGGTCGGAATTGAGGACGAAGCGGAGTGCTTCAGGGGAGTCGATGGCGTAGCAGATGACGAGATTTGCGAGCCAGGACACGGCGGTGAGTTGTTGCTGGCGGGAGTGAAGGTGTGGAGCATTGTCTGAGCGGGGCTGGGCGTGGATCGCGGCATTGATGAATTCCGCAGGGCGGAGCATGGGGTAGATCCGCTGTTGAGCAGTGGCCCAGTGTTCGTGGCCGAGATGTCGGGCCTGGCGGCCGACTTTGTTGGTGGTCCGGGCGAACTGTTGAATGAGCAGGCGGCGTTTGCGAGGTTCGGCTGCGATGGAGGCCATCGGGTTTTCGACGAATACGTGCAGAGCGCCAATTTGCAGCTGTTCGCCGACGATCCGGCAGCCGGCTTTGGGGTAGTTGCGGTGGAATTCGCGGAGCACTTCGGCGCGAAGTACGGCGAGCCGGCCGGTGGGGCTGTCGGCGATCCGCAGGGACGCCAGCATGTGTTCGAGAATGGGCTGATACAGGTGCTGCTGTTGAGGCGGGTATTTGGCCGAGATGTAGACGAACATTCCGGTGGAACAGCAGGCCCAGAAGGGGGTGCCGTCACTGCGCAGGAATGTGCAGGCGCGGTATTTGAGCTGATGGCAGGGCTGGATTTCGGGGACGGCGAGCGATTTAAGGAGGTGTTGCCATGCGGGGCAGTGGTCGTCGAGGGGGTTGGCGGGAAGGTTATGGGGAACAGCCACCACGCAGATGCGGACATCGGGATCATCGGTCGGGCGGAAGTGCAGCGTGAGGTACAGAAAGTCGCCGGGCTGTCGGTGTGACTGCCAGTGGTTGGGGATGTCGATCGAGAATGTTTTTTCGGGGTGGATCCAGGGTGTGAACTGGGGGTGTTCGTGGGAGTGTACCGAGGCGATTTCTGTTTGGGACATAGTACGGTTCCAGTCAAACCATTGTGAATATTTGTAAATTTCATATTTAGTGTGTTAGCATTACCACCCTTATTCAGCAGTTTGGAGTGATTGTTCGGGATTTGCAAGCGGATTCCGATGAGTGCGGGAGGAAATTTCGCGACTGACCGATGCGGGCGTTAAAGTTGGCAAAGTCGGTGCTACCGGAAAAATCCCTCAGAACCATCCCGCCGAGACGTTTTCCCATTGCACGGGACGTATTGCTGCGTTTCCGAGCCGAATTGGCCTGTTCCGCCTGCCAGCTGCTCTGTTCTGCCTTGCGTACGGCCCGGCGTCGCGTCAGAATTTTTCCACGGGTCACCGGTAACCGGTCGCAGGACGGACGCTGAGACCCGCCCCGCCTCTGGTATTCCCCGCCGTTTCCCTGCTGCCCCCGGATCACTCGCGAACAGGATGCGTTCAGATGCTGACGATTTCCGGCAAGGCAAGAGCAGTCTGCGACGGGGTTCCAAGACGCCGGATTCTGCAGGCTGGTGGCGCATTTCTTCCGGGGCTGACGTTGCCCGAACTGCTGGCGGCTGATTCGCTGCCGACGGGGTCTCGCGCGGGGGCACCCAAAGCACGGTCCGTGATCTTCCTGATGCTCTTCGGCGGCCCCAGTCAGCTGGAGACCTTTGACATGAAGCCGCACGCGACGGCTCAGATTCGCGGTCCGTTTCAGCCGATTGCCAGCCGCACACCGGAACTGCGGATCTGCGAACATCTGCCGGGGCTGGCGGCTGCATCGGACAAGTTCACCGTGATCCGCACGATGTCGCATTCATTCAACGATCACAGTGGTGGCGGGCACTACATCCAGACGGGCCATCGCTGGCACGTCCCGATTGGAGGCGGTTTTTCGCCCACTCCCAAAGACTGGCCTTCGGTGGGATCGGTGATTGAGTATTCGGATCAGCAGACAGCAGGTCTGTCCCGTCCGCTGCCTTCCTACATGGTGCTGCCGAATACTCTGGGCGCGCTTCAGGAGAAGGGACAGTATCCCAGACCCGGCGAGCACGCCGGCTGGATTGGTGCGCGGTACAATCCGCTGACAACATCGATCCAGAAACGCTCCGTTGAAGACAATCCCTACTGGCGCAACTGCACGGATGAAGAGCTCAGCTTTCAGATTTCCGAACTGCGTACGGCAGAGGATGTCAGTGCCGTTCGACTAACGCGGCGTCAATCGCTGCTGGAGCAGTTCGATGCAGCCCGGCGTCGAGCCGATGCGGCGGCGGGTATTCGTGCCCCCGGAGTGTTGGCGGGAGGGGGTTTCGACGCGTTTCGTGAGCGCGCATTTTCGCTGATGACATCGACGGAAATTCGCCAGGCACTGAATCTGCGAGCGGAACCAGCGGAGGTCCGTGACCGGTACGGGCGGCATCTGTTCGGCCAGTCAGTGCTCATGGCACGGCGTCTGGTGGAGGCCGGGGTGCGTTACGTTACGGTGCATTACGACTGCGTGGACGGTTACAGCTGGGATTCGCACCGCAACAGCGACGACGTGAAGCGGCACCTGTTACCCACTTTTGACCAGGCCTGCAGTGCCCTGCTGAATGACCTCGATGACCGTGGTCTGCTGAATGAAACGCTGGTGATCGCCACGGGCGAAATGGGCCGGACCCCCAAAGCGAATGCTCAGTGGGGCCGCGATCACTGGAGCACGCTGTTTTCCAGTCTGATTGCCGGTGCCGGTATTCGCGGCGGGCAACTGCATGGCCGAACCGATCGGGATGCGGCGTATGCCGAAGACACGCCGGTGTCTCCGGAAGATCTGGCAGCGACCATTTGCCACGCCATGGGCATTGACCCGGACATTCGGATCCCGAATGCAGAGAATCGGCCGGTGCCGATCATCGAGAATGGTGCCCCGCTGCTGTCGCTTTGGTAGGTCTCTGTCAACCAGCTCCTCCGTCAACTTTCATTTCTGCCCGTGAGCAACTCATGCAAACAGCCTCAGGTCATCTGATTATCCGTAACGGCCAGTTGATTGACGGCAATGGCGGTCCCCCGGTTCCGCAGGGGCACGTGCAGATTCTCGACGGCCGCATTCTCTGGGCTGGAGCGGAAAGCGATGCTCCGCCAATTCCGCCTGGGGCAAAAATCATCGACGCGATGGGCGGATCCATTCTTCCGGGGCTGATCGAAGCTCACTTTCACCCCACCTATTTCAATGTGGCGGCGCTTGAAGACCTGGATATTAAGTATCCGGTGGAATACGTCACACTGCTGGCTGCCGCGAATGCCCGCCTGGCACTGGAATGCGGTTACACCTCAGCCCGCAGCGGCGGCAGTCTGTTCAACATTGACGTGTGGCTGAAGAAGGCGATTGAATCCGGGATCTGTGCAGGGCCGCGACTGTGTGCCAGCGGGCGCGAAATCTGTGGCGTTGGCGGACTGATGGACTGGAATCCGGACTTCCGTCGCATCGGCATGGAGGGACTGGTGCTGCTGGTGAATGGTCCCGTGGAAGCCCGGTCAGCGGTGAGAAAGCTGGTGAAGGACGGAGTGGAGTGGGTCAAGACGTATCCCACGGGTGACGCAGCAGCCCCGGACACCAACGACCACCACACGCTGTGCATGACCTTTGAAGAGATGCACGCGGTCGTTGCCACGGCTCACAACCACGGCCTGAAGGTCACTGGTCACTGCCGGGCAACGGAGGGCATTCTGAACGCGCTGAAGGCCGGTTATGACGCGATCGAGCATGGGACATTCATCGACGATGAATGCCTTGAGCTGCTGCTGCAGCGGGATGTTCCCTGCGTGCCGGCACTCTATTTTGAATACGCCAGTATTCAGCGGGGGCCTGAATTCGGAATGTCACAGAAGGTGATCGATGGCCACCAGGAAACCCTCGATGGCGGCGCCGCAAGTGCCCGCAGAATCCTCGAAGCAGGTGGCTGCCTTGCCATGGGGGGCGACTACGGCTTTGCCTGGAACCCGCACGGTGACTATGCCCGCGAACTGTCATTCTTTGTGAACTACGTCGGATTCACCCCCCTGCAGGTGCTCACCTGCGCCACCAAAAACGGCGCGAGGCTGATGGGCCGCAGCGACGAACTGGGGACAGTGGAGCCCGGTAAGCTGGCCGACCTGCTCATCGTCGACGGCGACGTGCTGGCTGACATCCGGCTGCTGGAGGACCGCAGTCGGCTGCTGGCTGTGATTCAGGGTGGACGAATTGCGGCGGGGCGGTTGAGCCAGCCGGCGTGATGTTCAGTCCGTCAGCCCCAATCCCCCCCTCTCCCCTTCG
>JBEIEK010000270.1:0-8407 GCA_040382995.1 Planctomycetaceae bacterium | reverse complement strand
CATGGATGACGGCAAAGAGGAAGCGGGCGAGACTGTCTGCGAGTTCTTCAGGGGTCTCGCGGAACAGACCCAGCACCGAAACGTCTTCGGGACGACGGCGAGGCAGCCGCAGTGGCGGCTTGTCGGAAACCCGAACCGGCTTAAAACGACTGTCCAGCGAAATAAAGTGATTGACAAACTGAATAATGGACGCGGTGGACCGGTGGTTGTCGCAGAGGAAGATCCGCCGTGGGCGCGACCCCAACGCAGCCTGATGTCGCTGTGGAAAGTCCCGGAACAGATCGACCGTTGCTCCGCGAAAGCGATAGAGGCTCTGGTCGTCATCGCCGACTACGGTGAGCGTTGAACTGGTGATTTTGGCCAGCTGAAAGAAGATCTGCTCCTGGAGCAGATTGGTGTCCTGATATTCATCGATGAGAATCAGCTGCAGGGGCAGAGCGGGCGCCGGGGCGGAAACAGAACTGAGCCGCAGCAGAACGGCTTTTTCGAGCGCTGGGAAGTCGAGCAGCAGGCGACGGGAAAGAGCGTCCTGGTAGTGCTGCAGGATTTGGTGCAGCAGCTGCAGAGGAGCGTGCTGTGGGGAGCTGGCCGGGGTGGTGAGAACAAGCTGCTGCCAATTGACCAGGTCGTGCTGACTGCGATCAGAAATTGCCTGAATGACATCCCGCAGCTCAGCCGTTGTGGGACCGCCGGGAACACCGCGAAGGGTGTGCAGAAACTGACGAAGCAGAGGATCGCGGTGTCCACGATTGGCGGTGAATGAACGCAGCAGCAGAGCAGAGGACACAAGAGGATCAGCAAGCAGCGGCGGATGCGTGCCCGGGAGCCGTTGCTCGCGAAGGAATTGCTGACAGAACGTATCGAGCGTCCCCAGCTGCAGGTGACTGAGGTCGATTTGAGAAAGCTGAGCGTGGATGGCCGGAGAGACCTGCGGGCAATTGCAGAGCGACCGCAGAATCGCAGCACCCCAGGAAATCAGCCGTGAGCGGAGCTCGTTGGCGGCACGGCGAGTGAATGTCGTGGCAAGAATGGCGTGCGGGGGAATGGAGTCGATGAAGAGGGCACGCAGAATTCGCAGGGTGAGGACAGCAGTCTTTCCCGTACCAGGCCCGGCAACAATAAACAAAGGAGCATCCACAGGAGCGACCACTGCCTGCTGCTGAGCGGCATTGAGCGTCCGGCCAATGGCCTGCGGAAGCAGATGAAGGAAAAGTTCGAGCGGAATCATGGAAACACGAATCTGAAGTTGCAGCCACTAACAAACAAAATTGATTTTTCTTGACAAAGGGGTGTTGCACTTGCATTACCACAGGGTGGCTAATATACTGCTACTTATCTGGCAGTCAATAACATACTCATTCGATTCCTGTTTTTTCTGAAGATACTCATGATCCGCCCCGTCGTCGTGATTCCCGCAGACAGTCCGCCGCTGGTTGGTGCGTCTCCGTGTCTGGTTCAGCTGCAGGCCATCGCCGACTACACACTGCATACCGACCGGCCATCTTCTGTGGATCAACAGATTCACCGTGTGCAGCCCGCGGATATTCTGCTCAATTCCCGCGGCAGTCTCGCCTTCCCCGCGGACATCCTGCAACAGCTCCCGCGCCTGCGGATGATTGCGGTCTGTGGGATTGGCTACGATGCCATCGATCTGGCACAGGCAACGCGTCAGGGGATTGTGGTTTGCAACGTCCCGGGTCGCACTGCCTTAATCGTTGCCGAACATGCAATCGGGCTGATGCTTGCGGTGGCGCGGCGGATGTCCTTCATGACTGCTCAGCTGCGTGCAGGTCACTGGCGCGGGGATCTGGGATTGACTCTTTCCGGTCGCTGTCTGGGTGTCATTGGCACGGGCCACATCGGCTGCGAAATGCTCCGTCTGGGTCGCGCCCTCGGCATGCGCACAATTGCCTGGAGCCTGCATCCCGATCCCGAAAAGGCAGCACGTCTGGGTTTTGAATACACAGGGTTCACCGATCTGCTCCAGACAGCAGACGTGGTCAGCCTGCACACCCGCCTGTCTCCCCAAACGCGACAGCTCATCGGCGCCGCACAGTTCGCTCAGATGCGTCCCTCGTCTATCCTCATCAACACCTCCCGGGGCGCCATCGTGGATACTGCGGCTCTTGTCGCAGCCCTGAATTCCGGCCATCTGTTCGGCGCCGGGCTGGATGTGTTTGACGTCGAACCTCTGCCGCACGATCATCCGCTCCTGTCCTGCTCCAATGTTGTGCTCACTCCCCACTGTGCCGACACCACCCAGCAGGGGCTCGATCAGCTCACACTCGGCTGCATCGACAACATTCGCTGTTTCCTGCAGGGTCATCCGCAAAACGTCGTCAACC
Organism: Planctomycetaceae bacterium; assembly: GCA_040382995.1. Taxonomy (GTDB): domain Bacteria; phylum Planctomycetota; class Planctomycetia; order Planctomycetales; family Planctomycetaceae; genus SXXK01. The sequence continues at coordinate 6,062 of JBEIEK010000270.1, read as the reverse complement.
CGGAAGTGCTCAACCAACATCGCTCCTGACAGGCCCCCTCCATGAAGCACATCATTCTGTTTCTGCTGTGCCTGATGGCCGTCATCGCCTACATCCAGCGTGCCGCGATCAGCGTTCCGGAAAAGCAGGTGGCCGAAGCGCTGCAGCTGACGGACCCGATTATCTCCATGGGCTGGGTCCAGTCCGCATGGTATTTAGGTTACGCGCTCCTGCAGATCCCCGCCGGTCGCATGGCAGACCGCCTGGGTGCCAGACGCACCATCGTCATCTGCTCGGTGGTCTGGTCACTGCTCACTGCCTGCACCGGCTTCAGCACCAACCTGTATCTGCTCCTGCTGACCTGGTTTCTGATGGGTTCCTTTCAGGCGGCCGCCTTTCCGTGTGCCGCGCGTTCCATTCGCCAGGTCTTCGCCGACGACCAGCGCGACCGCGCCTCCGGAATACTCGCCGCCGGCATGATGATCGGCAGCGCACTCGCCCCGCTTACAGCCGGACACGGCCTGCGACTCCTGCAGCCCCTCGCCACACAACTCAACTGCTACCCCTGGCAACTCCTGCTGGGCGTCTTCGCCCTCCCCGGACTGCTCTGGGCGTTCCTGTTCTTCACGGTCGTTCCACCGCATCGTCTGCCGCCCGTTCCTCCCGAAGACACTCCACCCCTCGGCCCAATGCTCAAATTGATGGCCCGCAGTGCCCCGCTCTTTCTCCTTTGCCTGCAGCAATTCCTCCGCGCTGCCGCGATGGTCTTCTTTCTCACCCGATTTCCTCGTTTCCTTCAGGAAACTCGCGGGGTCGATCTGGCCCAATCTGCCAACCTGACATCAGTGGCGGGTTTCGGCGGAGTGCTCGGCAGCATCACCGGTGGCCTTGTCTCTGACGCCATCCTCCGGTACACGGGCAAAAAACGACTGGCCCGCCAGGGCCTCGCAGCCATCAGCATGCTGCTCTGCTCGCTGCTCATCCTTGGCTCCATCTACGCTCAGAACGTTCACCTCAGCATCGCCCTGATTACACTGGGCGTCTTCTGTGCATCCTTCGGCGGAATCGGCGGCTACACGGTGGCCATTGATCTCGGTGGCCGACAAACAGCGACTGTCTTCAGCCTGATGAACATGTGCGGCAACTTCGGCTCAATGCTCTTTCCCATCACCGCGGGCTGGCTGGTGAAGCGTTTCGACAACTGGAACGTGATGATGTATTACTTCGCCGCCATCATGGCCCTCGATGCCCTCTGCTGGACGCTCATCAACCCCCGTGGCTCGCTGTTTCCCGACCCACCCTCGGAGCCCTCCTCGTGACGCGCCTGCAAACTCCGCAATTTCACTGTCTCGCCGGCATCGCTCGACGGGATATCACGCCACCGGTCGGCATCTATCATCGCATGTGGGGCGCTGCGCTGCACGATCAGGCCACAGGCGTCCATCGACCGCTCACAGCCACCGTTCTGCGTTTCCAGCCCCACCCTCAAAGCCCTCGGTCCACGGCAGATTCCCGGCTCCTGATTTCGCTCGATCACTGCATTCTCGAATCCGCCGAAATGCAGGCTCTGGCAGTCGCAGCGGCCACCGCCGCCAGCATCGATCCGGCTCAGGTCCTGATCACGCTGACGCACACTCACGGTTCCGGCTGGATGGCACGTTCCCGCAGTGAATTCCCCGGCGGACAGTTCATCGAACCCTATCTCCTGCAACTGCGGCAAACCATCGCCGAAGCGTCCGCCCAGGCAACCGCAGCCATGCGTCCCGCCGCTGCCGTCATCGGTACCGGCCGCTGCAGCCTCGCCCGCCACCGCGACTTCTTTGACACAACCCGCGGTCACGCCGTCTGCGGGCTCAATCCCACAGGCGAATCCGACGACACAGTGCTCATCGCCCGCCTCACCGACGACTCAGGCCGGACATTCGCCGTGCTTGTCAACTACGCCTGTCACCCCACAACTCTTGCGTGGGACAACACCCTGATCAGCCCCGACTGGGTAGGGGCCATGCGTGAAACCATTGAACAAGGCACCGGTGGACTCTGCCTGTTCCTTCAGGGTGCCTCCGGCGATCTCGGCCCGCGCGAAGGATTTACTGGGGACACATCCGTAGCCGACCGCAACGGTCGCGAACTTGGCTACGCTGTGCTCTCCACCCTGCAAACACTCCCACAACCCGCCACCGAATACGTCTACCAGGGCCCGGTACTTTCCGGCACCTGGATTGGCACCTGGAAGCACCAGCCACTCCCCCCTGAAAGCCTGGCGCGCACCACGGCCTGGAACTGGCACGAACTCATCGCAGAAGTTCCCTGGCGACATGATCTCCCCACCATCCCGGAAACGCTCGCCGCCCGCGATACCTGGCTCGCAGAAGAACGCCGCGCCCAGCAGCAGGGTGACCTCGAAGAACTCCGCGTCATTCGCGCCAACACCGAACAACTCACCCGACAGCTCACCCGCCTCCAGGCGCTCACACCCGGCCGCTGCTGCCCCCTCAAAATCACGCTCGGCTTCTGCGGCGATGCCATCTGGGTCTTCGTCCCTGGCGAACTCTATCAGGTCTTCCAGCAACAGCTCCGCTCCCGCTTCGCCCCCCGCCCCGTCTTCGTCACCACGCTCACCGGTGACTGGCAACCCGGCTACATCCCACCCGCCTCAGTCTGGGGCTACGGCATCTACCAGGAAGTCATCGCCGCCACAGCCCCAGGCAGCCTCGAAGTGCTGATCGAACAAATCTCGCGGGCAATTCAGAAGATCATCGATTCCGAAGCAAGAACCGCGCAACCGGAAAGCCACCTCCACGGGTGATGGGTAATATTCCCGTCTCGCCTGGCCCAACAGCCCAACAGCGTTGACTCACCTGCAGAGTATGGTGCCAGAGGTGAGGAGGGGGAAATGGCATTCAGGATACCTGTTGTTGTGTCGTGTTTCAGACGTCACAACGGCCGCAAAACAGGCCCGTACCGGCCGATTGACATCGGCCGCACGCCCGAGAGCGTTTTTGTCACCCGAACGGGCAACCGTCACGTGCGCGGGCAACTGTCAACTGGCCAACTGCGAATCGGAGGATCCCGTCCAGTTAGCAGCCGCTGCGGCCGAAAAATCCCGGAAGTCTCCCGGTTTTCCGCATCTGCACTTGTCTCTCCAGCCACCAGAGCACAACATGAAGGGGTTTCCGTACCCCAGCCCGCCCACTGCCCACCCGCCATGCCAATTTCGCCCCATTTTCGCCCCGCTGCAATCTGCAGCCCGCTGATCCGGCTGCTGGCAGCTGCCGTGGCCCTGCTGATCTTTCACGCCTCCCCGGTGTTCGCCCAAAGTGCCCCGGCTGACCGCTTCACGGACACCGACTTCGAGACCCACATCCGGCCCCTGCTGGCCGGACACTGCCTGACCTGTCACGGCGCCCGGCGTCAGGAGGGTGGGCTGCGTCTGGACACTCACGAAAATCTCTTGCGGGGTGGCGAAAGTGGTCCGGCGGTTGTGCCCTCCAGCTCGGCCCAAAGTCTGCTCATGCAGGCCGTCCGTCGTGAGGGCCTGGAAATGCCGCCGGACAAAAGCCTGACCGATCAGCAGATTCAGCTCCTGCAACGCTGGATCGACGCCGGAGCCAACTGGCCCCAAAACGCTCAGCCGCTCCGCGAAGCCTCCCGCGACATCACCGCGACTGACCGCCAGTGGTGGGCCTTCAGGCCCCTGCAGCGTCCTGAAGTTCCCAATCCAGGCGATCAGGCCTGGCCACAAACACCCGTCGACAGCTTCGTCCTGCAGGCCCTGCAGGCCCACCAGCTGACCCCCGCCCCCCGCGCAGAAATCGGCGTGCTTGTGCGACGACTCCACCTCAATCTGACAGGCCTGCCTCCCACGCCCGACGACATCAGCCGATTCCATGGCCAGGTGGCAGCCGTCGGTTTTGACGCCGCCTGGACCCAGCTCATCGATCAACTTATGGCCAGCCCCGGCTACGGCGAACACTGGGCCAGGTTCTGGCTGGATCTGGTGCGCTATGCCGAATCCGACGGCTGGAACCAGGACGCGCACCGGCCTCACATCTGGCGTTACCGGGACTACGTCGTCAACGCCTTCAACAGCGATCGTCCCTGGCCGGATTTCGTGCGTGACCAGCTGGCAGGGGACGAAATCCCGAACGCCACCCCGGAACAGCTCGCCGCCGCCGGCTTTCTCAGGCTCGGCGTATATGAATACAACCAGCGTGACGCCCGCGGCCAGTGGAATGACACCATGAATGAAATGACGGATGTCACCGCGGATGCGTTCCTTGGCATCAGCATGGCCTGTGCCCGCTGTCACGACCATAAGTTCGACCCGCTGCTGCAGACAGATTACTATCGCCTCCGGGCGTTCCTCGAACCCGTGGTCTGGCGCGATGACCTGACATTCTCAACACCCGAACAGCAGCAGACTCACGCCGACCGACAACGGGAATGGGAAGCTGCCACCGCCCCCATCAGAGCTCAGATCGATGCCCTCATCCAGCCCCTGCACGACCGCAAGTGGAAATCCACTGTCGACAAGTTCCCGCTCGATATTCAGGCCTGCTTCCACAAGCCCGTGACCGCACGCAATTCCTGGGAACACCAGATGGCCTATCTGGTTTCAAGGCAGTTTCTGGAAGAAGGTGGCGGACCGCTGAGTGGCATGAAAAAGGAAGATAAAGAATCCCTCGAAGCCCTGCAGAAGCAACTCGCCGCCTTCGATCACCTCCGTCCTGCTCCGCTCGAACCCGTCATGACGGTGACCGATTTCTCCGGTCAGCCAGCCCCCACCCTGATCCCGGAGCAGCCGCAGGAACCGGCAGTGGAACCAGGTTTTCCTGTGGTCCTGCTGCCCACGGAAGCGGCATCAGCAGCCAGCATTCAGCCGCTCCCGGCTTCCACCGGCCGTCGCACTGCGCTCGCCCGCTGGATCAGCGATCCGGCCAACCCCCTGACAACCCGCGTGATTGTCAATCGCATCTGGCAACAGCATTTCGGTCAGGGTCTGGCGGCGACCACCAGCGACTTCGGCAAGCTCGGCCAGCCCCCCACGCACCCCGAACTGCTCGACTGGCTCACCACAGAATTCATCAGCAGTGGCTTTCGCTTCAAGCATCTGCATCGGCTGATTCTCACGTCGGCCGTGTGGCAGCAGTCGGCCGTCCATCCCGATGCCGATCGCCAGCAGCTCGCCGATCCCTCCGATCAGCTGCTCTGGAGAGCCCGCATCCGTCGACTTTCAGCCGAACAAATCCGCGATGCCGTGCTCAGCTGCAGCGGCGAACTGCAGCCATCAATCGGCGGTCCCAGCGTCGCAGCGGACCAACCCCGTCGCGCGATCTATCTCCGCTTCACCCGCAACACGCCGGATACGTTTCTGGGGGCCTTCGACATGGCAAATGGGCTGCAAAGCGTTCCTGAACGCGATGCCACCACCACCCCTCTGCAGTCGCTCCTGCTGATCAATGGTCAGTGGCCACTCGAACGTGCGGCACGCTTTGCCGACCGCGTTGAAAAACAATATTCAACACTCCCTGAACAGGCCAGTGCCGCGATGGAGCTTGCCTGGGGACGCAGACCCAGCTCCGCTGAACTGGCAGCTGCCACAGAATTCCTCAGCGCAGCCCCGACAAATGACACAACCACCTATCGCCCACTCCGGGATTTCTGCCACGTGCTGCTGAATTCCAGCGAGTTTCTCTACGTGGAGTAACATCCGTGCCGACTGCTTTTCACCACCGCCGCCAGTTCCTGCAGACCTCCGGCCTCGGCTTCGGAGGTCTGGCCCTGAGCCTGCTTGAACGCGAAGCTCTCGCCGCCGGTTCAACCGACGGTGTCGTCGTCCCCCATCATCGTCCCCGCGCGAAAAGCGTCATCTGGTGCTTCCTCGAAGGCGGCCCCAGCCACCTCGATCTACTCGACCCCAAACCCCTGCTCAACCAACTCTCCGGCCAGCCGCTCCCACCCAGCTTCCGCGAACCCATCACGGCCATGGGTGAAAAGGGTGCACCGCTCCTTGCTGCTCCCCGCAAATGGAAGCAGCACGGCGACAGTGGCCTCTGGGCTTCCGAATGGATTCCGCACAT
>JBEIEK010000269.1:0-8408 GCA_040382995.1 Planctomycetaceae bacterium | reverse complement strand
GGATTGACCTCCCCCGCTCGCCTTCCCACTTCCCACTTCCCACTTCCCACTTCCCACTTCCCCAGTGCATTCCCAAACGCGTCTGCAGTGAACTTAGCCCGCGGACTGCCGTCCGGCGGCTCAATACACGATTTTCCACGTCCTCACAGGTCGCGTTCAAGCCGCCAACACGCTGAATTCGGCGGAACCTCGTGAGCGACTGCTGACAGGGATTCGCCATCGATTTTTCTGGTGTTCCCTGCCCCGCCTGTGTTATGCTGCTGTGTCGCCGGGGTGTCCCCGGTCCCGCCTCCCGATAAAAATGGGGTCCGCTGATGACGACCTTGCTTCGCTCCGGCATCCTGCCGCTGCTGCTGCAGATACCTCTGCTCCTGCTGCCAGGCCCCATTAACCTCCTCGCCGATGACCCCGGCTCAGAACTCACCTTCGACCGCGATATCCTGCCCATCTTCCGGGACAAGTGCATTCGCTGCCATGCCGGCGTCGAACCAAAGGCCGGACTCAATCTCACCAGCCCCGCATCGCTCCTCACCGGCGGAACATCCGGTGCCGCACTGCGAATCGGGGCCGCGGAATTCAGTCGCCTGTACGAAAAAGTCAGTTCCGGCGAAATGCCACCCGTCGGTCAGCAACTGACGCCGGAAGAAAAGGGACGGCTGCGGAAATGGATCAACGACGGCGCCAAAGGCATCAATCCGGAATCACTCACCACCGAAACCGAACAATTCTCCCACGTTGAACACTGGGCCTTCCGTCCACCTGTGCGTCCCGCTGTCCCCCAAATCCGCCAGCAGGAACTTGTCCGCAACCCCATTGATGCGTTCCTGCTGCAGTCCCTCGAAACTCACAACCTGACGCTGGCCCCCGCAGCCGACCGACTCACACTGCTGCGACGCGCCTCCTTCGACCTCACAGGGCTGCCGCCTTCACCCGCCGACATTCGCGAATTCCTCGCTGACCAGCGTCCCGACGCCTACGAACTGCTCATCGAAAAACTCCTTGCCAGCCCCCACTACGGCGAACGCTGGGCAAGGCACTGGCTGGATGTCGTCGGCTACGCCGAATCCGCAGGCATCCTCAGCGAAGACAGACCCATTCCCAACGCCTGGCGATTCCGGGACTATGTCATCCGCGCATTCAACAGCGACAAACCCTGGGATCGCTTTCTCCAGGAACAGATTGCCGGTGACGAACTCACAAACTACTGGGCCGAATACGAAACGCAACCCGAACTCTCAGCCGACGCGGTGGAAGGAATCATCGCCACCGGTTACCTGCGAACGGCCGCCGATTCCAGTCGACCAGACTTCTCAACCATCAAGAACGCCGCCGCACAATACTTCTATCCCACACTGTTCGACACGCTGCAGATCGTCTGCTCGTCCACCATGGGCCTCACCATGCAGTGTGCCCGGTGCCACAGCCACAAGTTTGACCCCATTCCACAGACCGATTACTTCCGCCTGCAGGCTGTCTTCACATCCGTCTACCGCCCCGACAAGTGGATTCCCCAGATGGAACGAAGCCTGCTGATTGCTTCAAAGCAGCAACAGGACCACGCCGCGAAAATAAACGCGGACATCGACGCCACAATCAAAACACTCAATGAACAGGCCACAACGCTCAAAACAACATTCACCACACGCCTGTTCGCTGACCGACTCGCCAACCTCCCCGAGGAAATTCGTGAGGACGTCCGGGTCGCACTCGACACCCCCGCACCCAACCGCTCCGAAATCCAGAAATACCTCGCTGAAAAACTTGAACGCTCGCTCCGGCCCCAGGCAAAAGACCTCGACGCAGCACTCGCTGCCATCCCGGAATACAAAAACGAATCCGACCGCATTACCGCACAGATTGCTGCTGAACAGGCACGCCGCATCCAGTTCGACGACGTTCGTGCTGCCTACGACCTGCCAGGCGAACCCACAACACCCCTGCTGCTCCGCGGTGATCCACTCACCCCCGGCCCACTCGTGACTCCCGGCGTCCTCACAGCGCTCGCAACGCCACAACCCTTCGACTGGCAGGCTCCGGGATCGGACGCAAAAACCAGCGGCCGTCGGCTGGCATTCGCCCGCTGGCTGACTCAACCCGAACACCCCCTCACTGCCCGCGTCCTCGTCAATCGCGTCTGGATGCACCATTTCGGCACCGGCATCGTGTCGACACCCGAGGATTTCGGGGTTTCCGGCTCACCGCCCTCGCACCCGGAACTGCTCGACTGGCTGGCCACCGAATTCGTCCGCAATGGCTGGAGCGTCAAACAGCTGCACCGGCTCATTCTGACTTCCGCCGCCTGGCGTCAACATTCACGCGTCAGCGACCAGCACCAGGCCGCCGGACTGCTCGCAGACCCTCAGAATCGGCTCCTCTGGAAGCACAACATCCGTCGGCTTGAAGCCGAACCACTCCGCGATGCCGTGCTCGCGGTCTCCGGAACGCTCAGCGATCAGATGTACGGTCCTTCACAACCTGTCGCACGGCAGGGCAACGGCGAAGTCATTGTCTCAGGCGAAACTCAAAAGCATCGGCGATCCATCTACATCGCCATCCTCCGCCTCAACCCGGAAACCATGCTCGAAATCTTTGACCAGCCCACCATGTCCGTGAACTGTGTACAGCGCAGCACTTCCACAGTCTCCACACAGGCCCTCGCCCTCCTCAACAGTGACCGCATGAACCACGCGGCAGGCGCCTTCGCGGAACGGATGCTGACGCAGCAGCCCGCAGACCCGATTGGCTGCGCCGTGGAAACCGCCTTCTGCAGGCCGGCCACTGACGAAGAACGTGCAATGCTGCAGAAATTTGTTGACGAGCAGTCAGCCATTCATCTGCAACAGCGTCCGGAATCCGAACGGCAGCAGCCCGAATCGCTCACAGCCGCACACCGAAATGCCCTGACCGACCTGTGCCACATGCTGCTGAGTGCCAATGAGTTTGTGTATCTCGATTAATGGCCGAACCCGGATTGGACCCTACACATGAATCCCAGCCTTCCAACCTCCAGACGCGACGTCCTCACGCGCTACGGTTCCGGTTTCGGTGCACTCGCGCTGGGCTCACTGTTGAGCGACGCAGGTGCTGCAGCCGACACGCACCGCCCAACGCCCCACTTCACCCCCACCGCCCGCGCAGTCATCCAGCTTTACATGCATGGCGGGCCCAGCCACGTCGACCTGCTGGACCCCAAACCGCTGTTGAATCGCTTCGATGGCACTGCGCCACCCGCCGAGGTCGCCGATGATGAAAGTCGCACAAAGTCCCTGATGGGTTCGCCATTCCGCTTTCGCCGCTGCGGAGAAAGTGGGCTTGAGTTTTCTGAAATTCAGCCGTTCGTGTCCGAGCACGCGGATGACATCGCCGTGATTCGCTCAATGTTCAGCGAACATCGCAATCACGAACAGGCCATCTGGATGGCTCAAACCGGACTCACCACCGCCGGTCGCCCCACTCTCGGTGCATGGGCCGCCTATGGTCTGGGCACGGAAAATCGCAGTCTCCCGGCGTTCGTGGCACTCCCGGATCCGTCAGGAGCGTCCGTGGATGGCGTCCGCAACTGGTCCAGTGGCTGGCTTCCACCCACCTACCAGGGCACCGTCTTTCGTGAACAGGGCAGCCCCGTGCTCAATCTGCAGTCCAGAGAACCGCGGACACAGGCGGTGGAACAGGGACGAGCTCGATTGCTGCAGAGCCTGAATCAGAAACACCTCGCTGACCGCCCGGGAAACCTCGAACTGGAAGCCCGAATCGCCTCCTTCGAACTCGCCGGCCGCATGCAGCTGGCCGCACTGGATGCGCTCGATCTGTCCCAGGAAACCGCGGAAACACAGCACGCCTACGGGCTCGATAATCCAGCCACCAAATCCTACGGCACCCGCTGCCTCATGGCACGACGACTTGTGGAACGCGGAGTGCGTTTTGTGTCCCTGTTTATGGCCGGACAACCCTGGGATACTCATTCCAGCAACAACGACGGCACAAAGAACTGCTGCCAACGCACCGATCGCCCCGTTGGCGCCCTCCTGACCGACCTCAAACAACGCGGCCTGCTCGATTCCACACTCGTACTGTGGGGCGGCGAATTCGGACGCACCCCGGCAGCAGAAGTTCGCGATAACAAGGCGGCGTATGGACGCGACCATCATCCCTATGGCTTCAGTGTCTGGCTGGCCGGTGGCGGCATCAAAGGCGGTCAGCATTATGGTGCCACTGATGACTTCGGTTACCGGGCCATTGAAAACCGCACCCAAACCGCTGACCTGCACGCCACCATCCTGAAACTGCTGGGACTCAACCACGAAACCCTGACCTGGCACCACAATGGGCGGGATGAACGACTGACCGATGTTTATCAGGCACAGGTGCTTGAACAGTTACTCAGATAAGTCGCACAGCCCAACTCAGGCACAACATTACCAACGATCAGTCTGCAATCATGCCGACAGCAGCCAGAAAATCCTCGTGAAATCTGCCTGCCTCTGAAAGTGTCTGAACAATTCGTGGCCAGTGTTCTGTGATGTCCGAGGCACGATCGTCGTAGCTCTGGTAGCTCTTTTTGAACTTTGCCTTTTTTTTCTGCTGAGAAAGCCGACCTGCCGGATCAGCATGACACTCCCAGCCCGCTCTCGCCATTTCCACGTCATTTGGAAAAAAGATCGCCATCATCCATGTGTCGGTAGCCTTTGATGGTGTGCAAAGCACCAGTTGTGAAGGTTGCCGCTCTGCTCCGGACCACGACAGAAGCAAACGACGGAGTCGGTCGGTGGTGTGATGCGGATGAGCAGCAGGCCCCCTGCAGGGTTGCTCACATGGCAGAAAGCCAGCAAGTTCCAAAATTGGAGCGTGTGGGTACGCAGCCGGATTCTCCGCAGCAACGTCCGCGTCCAGATGAACAATGATCAAATCGTAGAACTGAAACAGGGGGTCATCACCGAAACTCCCGCCGCTACGCTCCGCGGACTGCAAGCACCATCTGTAGACTCCTCTCCAGCCACCACCGAAGGCCCCGGCGTTCCCCGAGCCGACAAACGCGACGCTCTCTTCCGGTTGCAGCAGTTTCATGTCAAAGGAACGACCGTGCAGCATAGCTTCCACTGCAGATCTCAGCACGACAAAGTCAGTAATGCCCTCCGCAACAAGGGCTACCCGCAGCGGGTCAGACATCTGGCATGCCCCCAATCAGCTTGCTCATCCACAGTCGTGACAGCGTCCAGCCTCTGCTGCTGAAGTCCATCATTTTCTGATTCAGGCTGATTCGCTTGACGATTGTTCGCCCCCGATTATCCCGATCCACCGCGAAAAGTCGCACGCGATCATCCTGCAGCGGCAGCCCATCGAGCACGGCAGGATTGTGGGCCGTAATCAGCAGTTGACGGTGGTGGGGACAGGACAGGATCCACTGGGCAAGGTGCGTCATGAGTGCCCTCGCAAGCCCGGGATTCAGTCCGTGATCGGCGTTGTCCACGGCGCAAATCGATGGTGCCCCAGGGTGACTGGCGACCACGGCAAGGAAGAGAATGAACAGCGCGCCTTCGCTGGCATCGTAGCCTGACAGGACGTTGCGTCCCTGCTTCATGAAACGGTCAACGAATTTGATCACCTTCGGAGAGGACGCAGCGGCAGGTGACAGCGGCAAATCAGCACTGGATCCCGTGCCGTAACTGCGAGCCCAGCCGATGAGTCCCAATGCATCCGACGTCACTTTTTGAATGTGTTCACTGCCTTTTCTCGCCCGTAGGAGTTCCTGCACAGCATCAGGCAGTCGCCCTCCACTGATTCCCAAAGGCTGACGAGGCTGCATTTCAGGGGCAACTCCTCGCAAGACTGGCGTCGTTGGAGCGTAAATCACATATCCCTGCAAACGACGGAGCAAATCCAGGGCGACGTCGTTCTCATGCATCTCCACCGCTTTCAACGCCGCAAGCCCAATTTCCGTATTTGGATTTCCACGAAGTGCTGGTCCCCGACTCACCAGTTTTTCACCACCGCTTTCGAGGTACTCCGTCTTGAATCGCCATCCGGGGCCCGGGTCATTCAGAGGATTGTTCAAAGAGACACCGTAGCGAACCTTATCAGAAGCCGCACTGAAGTAGATGTGTGACAACTGCTTTTTGCCCGCCGTTCCCGGAAACGCTGATTTATACAGCCTCGGTACGCCGGGTCGAACACCACGCTGCATCAGCGACTGATCATTCACCCTGCCATCCGCTGCCGCGGAAAGCACCCCGATCGCTTCGAGTATATTGCTTTTTCCAGACCCGTTTGCACCAACAAATACATTCAGCTGTCCCAGTTCGATTTCCTGGGCGGCTATTGACTTGAATGCAGAAATCTCGATCTTCCGGATCATGCTTTCACCCCAGTGAAACCCTCAATGCTGCAACGCTCACCGTGGCAACGCCTGCGGTGACACGTTGCCCCGGAAGGCGTAGCCAAGGATGATGAATCGCGACTGCTGCGAGAAATCAAACTGGAACTCGTCGGCTTTGAGTTGACTTTTCAGATTCTCGCTGGGTACGCCACGGCCTGAGATTTTCAGCAGTGTGTCCAGGGACTGGAACGGAGGCCGAGCCCCGCGAGTGGCAGTGTCAGGGTCTGGGTCTGGGCCAATTCCGGGTGGGGGAAGTCGTGGAGGCTGCGGGGCGTCAGCAGCACCTGGCTGCTCCAGTTTCAGCAGCGCTGTCCCCGAAAACTCGGCAGATTCAATTTTCAGGTCGGCAATCGGGAGCGGCGCGTCGGCTGCATCTTTGGCTGGAAGCACCAGTGGCACGAAACGCGGGGTACCGGTGAGCTGACAGCGGGCCAGGCCGTCTTCGGCCGGAAGTCGTTCAAGAGTGATTTCCGTCTGCAACACCCCGAACGGCCCGCAGGAATCCGTGCAGCTGGCTGTCCATGGAGCTTTGGCATCCACCAGCAGACTACGACTGGGGAACCAGAATGGACGTCCAAACCAGGAAGTACAGATTTCCCGGGGACTGGCCTTCCGGAGCAGTGAGAAGCTGGCGGCATCGTTCGCGGCAATTTTTTCAAGCAGCGATTTGTGATGTTCACTTGACATCGTGATGCTGCCCGACGGCGAAACCTGCAGGGAAACCGGCGGCAACTGCTGCAGCTTTCGCTGAGCCGCATCGGCCACAGCTTCACTGCGAGCACTGACGCTGTTTGACTCTGATGTCCCCGGTCCCAGCTCGGCAGACAGAATGCGTACCTGGAAAATGGCATCGCCATCGGGCACCACCACCCGCAACTGATATTCCAGCTGCAGAATATCGCTGCTTTTCTGAGGTGGGAGCGTCTGACCGTTGACGGTGATGGTCGTGGTCCGCGTGGACGCAAGCGCCGCGCGAAAAATGTCGCCCGGGCTGAGGTTCCAGACGACAGAACCGGTGTTCGGAGCGGGCGCGGGGGCCGGAGCAGGATTCTGCTGCGCCGCAATCGGAACAGCAGCTACCGAAAGGACGGCAAACACAATCGCCAGGCCGAAGGCTGAAAATGAGTAAACACGGTCTGTGTGCGGCACCACAAGCTGCTCCTGCAAATGTTTTCAGGGATTCTTGCAGATTGTCGTGGGGAATCCAGTGCGCAATGTTTCGGGATTGTCCGGCACCGCCACAGCGGTACACTCCACAAATCCCGCTCCTGGAATTGTCGCGTTTCGCTCTGCGAAACGTACTCCCCCCCCAACACAACACGCGTCCCGCGTATCTGTCAACGCCCCTCGGGAGAGACCGCAGTGAACCCCATCAGGGAACTGGAAGAACTGGCCGCTCTGTTTCCTGAACCGGCAACAGCCCCCCTCTACCTCCGCGCTGAACACGTTGCCAAGGAGGCAACGCCGGAACCCTACCATCACATGCTCGTTCACGAACACCACATGACCATCAGCATGGAAGAATGGCACGTCTGTCGAGTGGACGTCGATGTCCTGGCATCACGTTTTGAAGCCGGGCTGTATCTCCGTAAAATCGTGCTGCGGAAAAGCGGCACCGATCAGCCGGTGCAGTTTGGTTATGTCCGATTTAACCTCGATCTCGTCACCCCTGCCGTCCGCGCGGAAATCCTTGAAGAAAAAGTCCCTCTGGGTCGAGTGCTCATTCAGCACAACGTCTTTCGCCATGTGGACCTCGGTGCCATCCTGCGATTCACCGCCGGACCCGCCCTCGCAGCCTACTTGAAAATGCCAGTCTCAGAAATCACTTACGGACGACTGGCCACAATCTTCTGCAACGGCACCCCCGCAATCGATCTGCTCGAAATCTCAGCCCCCCTCTCCCCTGGGTGGGGAGCGGGGGGCTGAGATTTGGAGCAGATGGATTGCGGGGGGGCCGGTGCAGACGATTGTGGCCAGTCGTCCGGAAGTGGTTTATGAGACAGGCATTTTCAAGTAGGCTGCGAGGGCGGGTCCG
>JBEIEK010000268.1:0-8416 GCA_040382995.1 Planctomycetaceae bacterium | reverse complement strand
TTCAACAAGCCGTTCGGCAAGCACTTCGAGTCGGGCGGACTGGGTGACACGTTCGAGGTAGTACTGGTGAGCAAGTTCTCTTTCGAGTTCTGAGAGCACACTGACGCGGCGGCGGATTTCTTCGGGCGGAATCTGGTCGGGCATGGTGGCGGCCGGAGTTCCGTCGCGACGGCTGAAGGGAAACACGTGCACTTTCATGAACCGCGCCCTGCGGCAGGTATCGAGCGTTTCCTGGAATTCGCTTTCCGTTTCGCCAGGGAACCCCACGATCACGTCCGTGCTGAAGGCAGTGGATGGTCCCAGAACTTCGCGGATCTGGTCGAGTCGATCAAGGAAGCGCTGGACGCGATAGCGGCGACGCATGCGGGTCAGCACGGAGTCGCTGCCGCTTTGCAGGGCAGGGTGGAACTGCGGGCACAGGTGTTCGCAATCTCCGCAGGCGCGGATGAATTCGTCGTTCACCTCGACAGCTTCGATGCTGGACAATCGCATCCGCCAGTTTCCCGGGATGCGGTTCAGGCGTCGCAGCAGATGCCAGAGTCTTTCCGGTGTCTCGCCGGCCGGCAGATTATTGGTGTCGACGCCATAGTGGCCCATGTGAATACCGCTGATGACAATCTCGCGGTATCCGTGGTCAATCAACGCGCGCACCTCGTCCTCGATGTCCCCGGCCCGGCGGCTGCGGAGGCCCGGTCGCACCGCTGGAATAATGCAGTAGGAACACTTGAGAATGCAGCCGTCCTGAATCTTGATGAACGCCCGCTGCCGGCCCTCAAAGTCGGTAATGCCGGCCGGGAGGCTGGAGACACCGAAGCGGGCCAGCACATCCGGAAGCTCGCGTTTGTCAGAAATCACCTCGATCACATTCGGCAGTTTCGCCACGGCCTGTGGGTCGCGCGTGGCGTAGCACCCCATCACAATGGTCTTGCCGGCCGGGTTCTGACGCGAAAGCTGACGGATCACCTGACGCGATTTGGAGTCCCCTGTGTTGGTCACCGTGCAGGTATTCACAACACACAGGTCCGCAGTTTCGCCGTCGCCGGCCTCCCGATAGCCGCTTTGCAGCAGTGCTTCGCGGACGAGCTGCGTTTCGTACTGATTGACTTTGCAGCCCAGAGTCACAAGGCGGCAGGTGGGGACGGCAGACATGGATGCTGACACAGCGGAAAAGGAAAGGGGAGAGCGGGAACCACCTGCGGAAGACAGACGTCAGCGAATCGGACTGGCCGGACCACCCAGACGGAACTGACAGAGGAAGATGCCGAGCACGTACAGGAACAGCAGCGGGAACATCATCAACAGCATGCTCCACGGATCCGGTGATGTGGTGAGCACCATGGAAGCCACGGAGATAGCGAGGACGGCGATGCGCCAGTTATCGCGGTAGGTCTGCACGGAGCAAATGCCGATGCGTTCCAGAAAGACCATCACCAGCGGCAATTGAAAGCTGACGCCGAACAGCAGCGGCATGAGCATTGCGGTGCTGATGTATTCGGAAAGACGCGGCTGCACTGTCACACCCATCCAGTCACTGAAGCCGATCAGAAAATCCAGCATTAACGGAAAGGCGAAGAAGAAGCCACCGGCGGCACCGGCCATGAAGAGCACCACGCTGAGCGGCAGATAGAGATAGACGTAACGTCTTTCGTGGGGATACAGGCCGGCAGCGACAAACAGCCAGAGCTGATAGAAGACCCAGGGAGCGGCAAGGAAGAGTCCCGAGAAGAAGCAGACCTTCATGTAGACCATGAAGCCTTCTTCGGGTTTGAAGGATGTAATTCGGGATGTGTCTTCGATGACCCGCTGCAGCTGAGCAAACTCGGGGGCGGTGATGACGACATCGACATATTCCGGAGTTGGTTCGGGGGTTTTGGTGGCGGAGTCCTGTGGGGCGGGGGCAGTTTGAGCAGCAGACGGGGGCAACCCGAGTGCGCGCTGGAGTTCACTGCGTTCGATGCGGACCCGCAGCTGGTCTTTTTTGAGCTCTGGCGGTGGGGTTGGGGGAGCAGTGTCCTCGGCGGCCGACTTTCCGCTCAGCACCCCCTGCAGATACTCGTAAAACGACTTCTGCGGCATGTCCAGTTCGACGTTTTCAATTCCGCGGTCCCGGAGCGCCTGTTCGACGGGCTGCCGCAGCCAGAAGAAGATCGTATCGCCAAAGAACAGACTGGCAGTCACGGTCAACACGAGCCCGACCACGGCGCGAAACACGTGCACCCGGAGCACTTCGAGGTGCTCGCCGAAGGTCATCGTGGTGTCGTCAAACAGGTCCCAGTTCGTGGAACGGCGCATGCGGCAGGTACTTCCCGTGGGAACAGAAAACAGCGGCGAGTCAGAAGCAGGGGGAGGCGAATGGGGTGGGCCGGCAGGAGGAAGGTCAGCCCGCTGTCAGCTGCCGCGGGTGAGTTCGCGGAAGAGTTGCAGGAGCTGATTGGTGATTGGGCCGGGGACTCCGCCGCCAATCTGACGACCATCAAGACTTGTTACGGCAATGACCTCAGCGGCCGTGCCAGTGAGAAAACATTCGTCGGCGGTGAAGATATCGTGACGCGTCAGCACGCATTCCACCACCGGGATGCCGGCACCGCGGGCGAGTTTCATGACGGCGTTGCGAGTGATGCCTTCGAGGATGCCGGCGTCGGGCTGCGGTGTTTTGAGTGTGCCGCGTTTGACGATGAAGATGTTGTCGCCTGTGCACTCCGCCACTTCACCGTTGTGATTGAGCATCAGGGCTTCAACAGTGCCGGCATCCGTGCCCTCGATCTTGGCCATGATGTTGTTGAGGTAGTTGAGCGACTTGATGCGCGGGCTGAGCGCTCCCGGGTGGTTGCGAATGGTGGCGGCTGTCACCAGTTTCATCCCCGTCCGGTACAGTTCTTCCGGGTACATGGTGATCGTGTCGGCGATGATGATTACCTGAGGATTGGAGGTGCGACGGATGTCAAGGCCGAGCGATCCGGCGCCGCGAGTGACTACCAGTCGAACATAACCGTCGACGAGGCCGTTGGCCTGAACCGTCTGCTCCACAGCCTGCACCATCTCGGCGTTGCTGATCGGGATTACCAGACGGATCGCGAGTGCACTTTCGTAGAGCCGATCAACGTGCTCCTGCAGCAGGAACACGCGACCGCCGTAAACGCGGATACCTTCGAAGACGCCGTCGCCGTAGAGCAGGCCATGGTCGAAAACACTGACCATGGCCTGTTCGGATGGCACAAGTTTGCCAGCTACGTAAACCTGCCGTGACATGATCGGGGTGCTTACTGGAAATGGATGGGTTGAAGACTGAGTCGCGCCTGTGGCCGGATTCTACAGAAAAACAGGGCAAATCCAGCGCAGAAATGTGTGCGAACTCAGGAATCACCGCGGGTGTCGTCAGGAACAGCGGAAATTCCCGGAGATTCCCACAACTCTGAACATTTCTCCAGGCCCCCGAATTCCCGGCGTCCGTCCCCAAACCCCGTTGAAAACCCCTCGTCCGACTTGCGATCCACATTTCCTGCGATACAGTGCGTCGAGTGTGCCGGAGTGGCGAAATGGCAGACGCGCCGGATTCAAAATCCGGTAGGCCTAAAAACCTGTGTGGGTTCGAGTCCCACCTCCGGTAATCAGCATCTGCAGGCGGGCAACGTCCGCAGGTGAAAGGCGTTCGCCCCGATCGTTCGCAGTACGTTTTCGCCCAATACGGCGTCGAAATGCACTGCCGGCGGGGTGGTGATTTGATCCCCGCGATTGCTGCGACCAGCAGGGGTGATCGTCACAGGATCCCGGCCTGCCTCTGCAGAAATTTTGCGGTACGGGTCGCTCGGACGCCGGACGTTCAGTTCGGCAAAGTGGTTCCGGACAGCCGCGCAACGCCGGACTTTCCGGCTGCCGCAGGGTTGGACAGGGTTGCTTTGGCTGCTGCGGGACGGCTGGACGATGTCAGCGGTGGCGTCAGCGGTCCCGTCAGCGACTGCCGGGATGCGGGGAGTGCTGCGGCAGCAGAAGATCGTGCTGCTGCCCGTCCACCTTGCGTCGGTACTTTTGCTCTGGCTGATGTCGCCCCCGGAACAGCTGGTGCGGGTTCCGGAACCGGGGGCGCTGGCTCAGCGGCAGTGTCCGGGGCGGCAGGCACTCTGACGTCGGTTTCCGTGGCGGTTTCGACCTTCTGAGTGTTCACTGGTGAATCATTTGCGGCGATTCTGAGATCCCGGCATGCAAGCAGAGTCCCTTTTTCATAGTGGATGTTTTTGAGTGCGATGGCGTATTCGGAGCGGGCACGGAAGAGTTGGATTTCCGCCTGAGCTGCTCGACGGACAGCATCGACCTGACGTTCATCATTGGACTGGAATTCGGTGCGTGCAAGGACGGCATCCAGATATTTGCGGGCCGCTGCGTATTGTGCGAGAGCGTTTTTGACGGCGGTGAAGGCTCGTTCCTGATCGCTGAACGCTCCCGTCAGATTGCTCACAATCTCCCGCTGCTGCTCACGCTGCACGGTTCGTTCACGGGCGAGGTTGAGTTCTGCGTGAGCGACTGCGGCATGGCCGCGACGAAATCCGATTGGCACGTTGAGTTCAACGCCCATCATCCATTCCTGGTGATTGCCGGTGAGAATGTTGCCGACGGCGGAATCAGGCGCACTCCCGCTTTGAATACCGGATTCAAGCAGGGTATCGCCGAAGCCTCGGACCCGATAGCGACCAACAGCATCAAGTCGAGGGTGCAGGAAGTTTTTGGCAGCGATGAGTTCGAGTTCGCGTTTCTTCACGGCCAGGTTCTGCCGCTGAACTTCGGGACGCTGCGTGAGTGATTCGGAAATGGAGGAGTCCCAGTCGAAGAGGATTTCCGCGAGGACCGGTTCGTCGCTGGGGCGAATGATGGTGCCATCGGTTGCCGGCAGTCCCATGAGCAGCCGCAGTCGACGTTCGGCAGCCAGCACTCCGCCACCGGCCTGCAGCGTGCCACCGGTGGCCCCGTTGCGGACTTCGGTGCCGTTCAGCAGGCGGCCGAACATGGCGTCTTCCATTTCCGACTGCAGCTGCAGTTTCTGCTGTTCAAGGAGCAGGGCTTCGAGCTGATTTCGCGAGGTTTTGTCGGGATCGGCATTCTGCGGATATTTTTCTTCGCAGAGCTTTGCCACCTGCTGCCATGCATTTCGACGCGCATCGAACTCACGGTAGGCCAGATACAGATCCCAATACGCGTTCTCGAGGTTGCTGATGTAGTCGCGGAGGGCAATCTGGAAGTCGGTGTCTGACATATCGCTGTTGACTTTGGCGATCTGGATGCCGTTATAGACGCCAGGGGTGGAACCAGGTCCGGCGATGCGGTTGAATTCCATGCCACCTCCCTGCAGCAGGGGCTGCCGCAGTTCAGCCTCAACCCACGAATTCCACGAACTGAAAAACTGGTTGGCGGGCGCGTTGTTGATGTCGGAATCAGCAACTGAGCGGAGGGCCATTTGGGAACCGGCGGCGGATTTTTTGGACAGCTCGATCTGATAATCATCCCACTGCTGCTGGAAAGCAGTGGCCCCGCCCGCGTAGAAGCTGTTGTTGTACAGCCGGTCATTCTGATTGAAACTGGCGATGGCGGCCAGTTGCGCATCGAAGGCGCTCAGTGCCGCTTCGGTCCCAAACCGGGGGTCCATCTGCTGGATTTGACGTGACAGGACTGTGGAAGCCGAGTCTGGCGAACGCAGCAGCGTTCCGCCCAGATCTCTGAGCACCGGGGAGGTCGCGAGTGCTGTGGAGAGCACGGCAGCGAGTGAGTAGTCGCGATAGGCTTTGGAATCAAGTGTTTCGAGATCGCGTGAGGAGAGCGGTCGCGGCGTTGCCCGCACATCGGTAAAGACCGGGGGAGCGGGGTAATCCACCTGCCGCATCACGGTGTCAGCGGCCGTAGTCTGATGACGCACTGTCTGGTGCAGTGCGGGCAGAGTTCTGGTGGTGCAGCCGCAGCTTTGGAGCAGCGTCCCGGCAGCAGCGGCCAGTGCGGCGGAGCGACCGAGCGCACGCAATCCGGCGAGGAATCCAGACGTGTTCTGCGAAAGCTGATCGACGCGACGATCGGACATACCTGCCCCCCACCTGACGCCGGCCGGTAACACCGGCTGGCCGTCCGAAACTCAAATTTCCGATTCTTGAATTCGGTTCGGCAATTGCGAGACAAAGTCGGGAGAACAATCACAGGGATTTCGTTCAGCGCGATCGGGAGATCTGTTAAAGCAGGATTACATCGCCCAGCTTTCCTGAAATACCACGGCAAAATTTCGTCCATGGAAGCGGTTTCTGCGTGTGTTCTTTCCCCTTTTTTGCTGAGTTTTGTGTAGACTGCCGCATTGATTGCTGCTTCAACTCACTTCCAATGCAGATTCGGTCCAGTCATGCCAGGGAAAGTACCTCGTTCACAATCACGCCGTCCACCCGGGAATTCCGGTGGTTCTGCAGCAGGTCCCCGCCGTCGCGGTCCTGCGCGGGCCGCAGAGTCCCGCGGTGCGCTGCCGCCTGTGCGGCCGGAGGTCGAAAAGGCGTTGCTGGAGTCTGCCGGGATTGACGATACCGGCAGCGAACAGGCAGAGGTCGCCGACAGTGGCTCAGCCGGGATGCGGCTGCAGAAGTTCCTGGCCATCTCCGGAGTCGATTCTCGACGCAACTGCGAACAGTACATCCGCGATGGGCGCGTCACAGTGGACGGAGAGGTCGTGACGGATCCGGCGCGGCTGGTGGTGCCCGAAGATCAGGATGTGCGCCTCGACTCGGAACGTCGCCGGCTCCCGAGATTCCGCTACTTTTTGCTGAACAAGCCCAAGGGTGTGCTGTGCACAAATAGTGACCCGGAGGGCCGTCCGCGGGCCGTGGATCTGATACCCGTGACGGACCAAAGGTTATTTACCGTCGGCCGACTGGATGAAAACACGCAGGGGCTGCTGCTGCTCACCAACGACGGCGACCTCGCACAGCGGCTGGCACACCCGCGTTTCGAGGTGGTGCGGCGGTATCGCTGTCAGGTGGCGGGTCAGCCAACCCCAGAGACGCTGCAGCAGTTGCGGGAGGGGATGTATTTTGCGGAAGGGTTCTTTCGCTTTCGGCAGGTGCGGTTCGTCCGGCATCAGGGGCGCAGCACGGTATTGGAGCTGGAACTGCAGGAGGGAAAAAACCGCGAGATTCGTCGTCTGCTGGCGCGCGTCGGCCACAAGGTACTGGGGCTGGAACGAATTGCTTTCGGCCCGCTGGTCCTGGGATCGCTACCTTACGGCCGTTTCCGCGAGCTTTCCCCACAGGAAATCCGAGCACTCAGGCAGTTCCTTTCAGGTGAACAGCAGCCGGAGCGTCACAGTGCTGGCAGCTTTGGCTATCGTCCCGGGAAGACGCGGGGCCGACGTCCTCAACGGGCAGCTCGGCGGGCTCCCGGCGGAGCAGCCGCGTCATCGGGAGGCCGGCCGGCCGGCCGTCAGAGCGGTGCCGGGGCATCAGGTGCTGGCCGTCGCGGCGAAGCGCGGCGTGGTCCGGCGGACAAAGCAGCGCAGGGCAACGTCAGAAAGCGACGATCACGCTGAACCTTTCCGTGCCTCGCATTGTGAATGCCCACTGTTTTACCACCATTCATAACAACGCTTCTCAGAAAAGCACCTGCCGAGCAGTCTCTTCCTTGACAGCCACCCGCTCCTCTGACATCCTACGCGGTTCGCGCTCGGGCGGGCTTTCTCAACCTTCGAAAAATCCGGCCGTCTGCAGACTTGTGCTGCATTCGCGGTGCTTAGTGTGCCGATCCGCAGCCGATTTGGTTTCCCTTCGATCGCTTTCAGTCAAACTCACTCCGGACCTGTAGTCATGCCACAACCCAAACGCCGGCATTCCAAGTCGCGCTCTCGCAAGCGCAACAGTCACAACACGATCAAGCCTCGTCAGGTGGCCCGCTGCCCTCAGTGCGGAACGATGGTGCCCACCCATGTTATCTGTCCCACCTGTGGCTACTACCAGGGTAGAACGCTGGTCGAGGAATCCGAGGAATAAGCTGCGATGCGCATCGCTCTGGATGCCATGGGCGGAGATTTCGCCCCGGGCCCAAACATACTCGGTGCAATCGAAGCTGCAGAGCGTCTGCCGAATCTCGAAGTGCTCCTTGTTGGTGACCGTCCCAGTCTCGAGTCCGAGCTGTCCCGGATCGGACCTCTCCCGCCTGCCATTCGGATTGTGGAATCCGAAGGTTTCGTGGGTATGGACGAAAAGCCGACAACGGCGCTTCGTGAAAAGCCAAACTGCTCCATCGTCCGCTGCTGGCAGCTCATGGCTTCCGGCATGGCCGACGCCGTTGTCAGCGCGGGGCACACGGGCGCAGTGGTCGCTGCCGGGCTCAGAACCCGGCTGTTTCTGAAGGGTGTAAAACGTCCCGGGATCGCCGTACGTCTGCCGACCCTGAAAGGGTCGTG
>JBEIEK010000267.1:0-8424 GCA_040382995.1 Planctomycetaceae bacterium | reverse complement strand
CCCTGCCCCTCTCCCCAGTCTGGGGAGAGGGGAGCCAGATGCCGCATACGCCAAAACGTCAACGCCATTCGGCTTCCGCCCGACCGCTCGCATCATCAGCCGCAGGACGGCAGTCCGCGGGTAAACGGCCCTGTAAACGCGACCGCAAACGGCCCTCGGCAGCGCGCGCACCTTCGGTGCGAATCGCAGCCGGGGGCTTCCGCCCGTCCGCTCAATTTGCTCAGCCGCCGGACGGCAGTCCGCGGGCGAAGGGCTCTGTAAACGCGACCTCGCTGCGTCCCCCGGCTGGCTACAGCGATCCCTCGAAGTATCAGGGGAACATCCCTCCCCGTTCACGATTCACTGGCATTTCCAGTAAAATTCCGGTTACACTGCGTCAACGCTGCCCATGACAATTGTCGCCCACATTTCGCTGCAATCCTCCACCATCTTATGCCCCCCATCATTCCTCGCCGTGAACTGATCTGGCAAATGGGTAACGGCTTCGCCGGAGTGGCCCTCGCGGGGCTGCTTGAGCAGGACGGTTTTTTTATGCGCCCAGCGGCGGGCACGCAGGTTGAACAGTTTGGCAACGTCGGCATTTCTTCGGCCGGTCCGCTCAGTCCTCGCCCCGTACATTTTCCGGCGAAGGCGAAAGCCTGCATCTTTCTGATGATGAACGGTGCCCCCAGCCAGGTTGATACGTTTGACTACAAGCCGGCACTTGAGAAATACGCCGGCCAGCCACTTCCGCCGGGGCGTAAGTACATTAATTCCGGTGGTCGTCGGGTCGGTTTTCTGACTCCGGCGTTTCGCCCCTTCAGGCCGGGTGGCCAGAGCGGGCTGATGATTTCCGACTATTTTCCTCGTGTGCGGCGTCATGCGGACAAGCTGGCGGTCATCCGTTCCTGCCACACCGACAGCCATGCCCACGGTTCTGCGCTGGTCGCCATGAACACCGGCAAGACCTTTATTGGTCGCCCCAGTCTGGGGGCGTGGTGTGCCTATGGGATGGGCACAGAAAATCAGAGCCTGCCGGGGTACGTGGTGATTCTGGACAAGCGTGGTGGTCCGATCAGTGGCCAGCCCAACTGGTCCAGTGGTTTTCTGTCAGCCGCTTATCAGGGGACGCTGTTTCGACCGGTGGGTGATCCGATTCTTGACCTTCGCGGTCCTCGTGAAGTGACGCCCGGCATTCAGCGTCAGCAGCTTGACCTGCTGCAGCAGCTCAATCAGGAGCATTTGAGTCGGCGTTCCGGCGGGGACGATCTGTTGGCGCGAATCAATTCCTATGAACTGGCGTGGCGAATGCAGTCTGCCGCACCTGAAGCCGTCGACATTGCTCAGGAATCCCGCAGCACCCTCGATCTTTACGGTGTTGGTCAGGAGCCCACTGACGAGTTTGGCCGCAACTGCCTGGTTGCAAGGCGTCTGGTTGAGCGTGGTGTTCGCTTCGTCCAGCTGTATTCCGGCGGCGGTCACCTTGAAGAAACCTGGGATGCTCACGAAAGCATCGAGAAAAACCACGGTCGCCATGCGGCCGAGGTGGATCAGCCGATTGCCGCGCTGCTCAACGACCTTGAACAGCGCGGACTGCTCGATGAAACGCTCATCATCTGGGGCGGCGAATTTGGCCGCATGCCCTTTAGTGAAGGCCCCAACGCTCCAGGCCGCAATCACAACCCCTATGGGTTTTCGATGTGGCTGGCGGGTGGTGGAGTCCGTGGCGGCATGACATGGGGAGAGACGGACGAATTTGGTTTCGAAGCTGTAGTTGACCGCGTGCATCTGCACGACCTGCATGCCACCATCCTGCATTTGCTCGGATTTGATCACACCCGGCTGACCACATTCCATCAGGGCCGCGACGAACGGCTGACGGATGTATTCGGGCAGGTGGTGACGGGGGTGATAGCGTAGTGCAGGCCATTTCAAGAAGAATCCTCCGCCAGTTTCGCAGGATCCACCTTTCTCGAAATCCAACCCGATTTTCCTTGATTCGCTCAGAAAACATGATCTCGATCACTGTTCTGAAGGCTGCCAAAAACATGTGTTCACTGCATCGCCTGCTGCTTCCGCTGGCACTTTGCCTGCTTTCCAATTCCCCGGTTTACTCGTGGCAGGTGGCGTTTAACCGCGACGTTCGTCCAATCCTGTCGGATGCCTGTTTTCAGTGTCATGGTCCGGACGAACAGCAGCGGAAGGGCGGGCTGCGACTGGATCAGTCTGAATCGGCATTGCGGGGCGGCGATTCCGGGCCGGCAATTGTCCCTGGTCGCCCGGCCGACAGTCTGCTCTGGCAGCGCGTGGTCAGCACTGACGCCGACATCCATATGCCGCCTCCGGAGACGGGCCGGACCCTGACTCCAAAACAACTGGAAACGCTGCAACAGTGGATCGAGCAGGGTGCGAAGTGGGAGGGCCACTGGGCATTTCAGCCTGTGCAGCGACCGCTGGTGCCACAGTCAGCGGCAGTGAGTCCGCCGTCTGTCCGCCCCAATCCGATCGACGCGTTCATCCGGCAGCGTCTGGAAGGCTCGGGGCTGCGTCCAGCGTCCGAGGCGTCCCTCGAAACACTGATTCGCCGCGTGACGCTCGATCTCACCGGACTTCCTCCGACACTGGAGCAGGTTGACACGTTTCTGGCTGACACATCCCCGGACGCCTATGAGCATCTGGTGGATCGTCTGCTGGCATCACCCGGCTATGGCGAACGCATGGCACAGCAGTGGCTCGATTTTGCTCGGTATGCTGACAGCAATGGCTTCCAGGTCGACTCTTCGCGGCAGATGTGGGCGTGGCGTGACTGGGTGATCAACGCTTTCAACCGCAACCATGGGTTCGATCAGTTCACCATTGATCAGCTGGCCGGGGACATGCTTCCCGCACCGACGCAGGACCAGATCATCGCCACGGGATTCAACCGCAACACGCGACTGAACGGAGAAGGCGGGCGGATTGCTGAGGAGTGGTTTGCTGAAACCGTGATTGACCGTGTGGAAACTGTGGGTCTGACGTGGATGGGCCTGACGCTGAATTGTTGCCGCTGTCACGACCACAAATACGATCCGATTACGCAGCGGGAATTCTATCAGCTGTTTGCCTTTTTCAACTCGAA
Organism: Planctomycetaceae bacterium; assembly: GCA_040382995.1. Taxonomy (GTDB): domain Bacteria; phylum Planctomycetota; class Planctomycetia; order Planctomycetales; family Planctomycetaceae; genus SXXK01. The sequence goes on along the minus strand of JBEIEK010000267.1, from coordinate 5,327 downwards.
CGACGAGAGCGGTGTGCTGGACAGTGAAGGGGGTTCACCCGGACGCGGCAACAGTCGCCCCGTGCACACAGTGATCACTCCGGAACACCAGCGGGCCATCGAGACGCTCGCGCGAGAGACAACGCTTCTTGAATCCCGCCTGAAGGAGCTGCAGCAGACTGCTGCAGAACGTCAGCCGGCATGGGAAGCGGAAACACTCCAAAAACTCGCGACGGATGAGCCTGCCTGGCGGCAACTGGAACTGTCGAATGTCTCCAGCACTGGCGGCGCGGTGCTGGAGCGTCAGTCGGATGGTTCGTGGCTGGCCAGCGGTTCCAATCCGCCCCATGACGAGTATCGCCTGGAAACTTCGGTTGCGGCCGGGGCCCTGACCGGAGTGCTGTTGGAATGTCTGCCGGACACGCGGCTGCCCAACCAAAGTCTGGGTCGTTACAACAACGGCAATTTTGTGCTCAGCGGCATCCTCGCCGAAGTCACTGCCCCGACGCTTGACAAACCGATCGCCCTGAACTTTGTGCGTGCCGCAGCTGACTACGAACAGAACGGCTGGCCCGTTGCCAAAGTGCTGGACGGACAGCAGCGCGACCGGCGGAATCAGGCTGGCTGGGCCGTTGATGGTCCGACCCGGCGCGAGATCTGCCGTGCGGTTTTCGCACTGGCTGCTCCGATCGATCTCCCTGCCGATGCCAAACTGCGGGTGACGCTGCGTCATGACGCCATCAACGGCCACAATATTGGCCGCTTCAAACTGTACTCATCCGCTCTGCCTCCGGATACCCTCGCTCCAAAAGGCGCGTCGTTCCCCGAAGCGGTACGTCTGGCTCTGCAGATTCCAGCGGCCCAGCGATCTCCCGAGCAGCAGCAGCAGGTTACCAAATACTTCCTTGACAACGGCGATGCCGCAGCGGCAGTGGCCCGCGGACGACTTGCCGCTGCTCGCAAAGCAGTCGAGGACCAGCAGGCCGGCCTGCCGGTCGTCATGGTCATGAAGGAACTGTCCAAACCTCGCGAAGCCCGGATTCTGGTTCGGGGCCAGTATGATCGTCCCGGAGATCCTGTGGAACGGGGAGTGCCTGCCGCCATCTCACCATTCCCCGCCGAATTTCCCCGTGATCGGCTGGGATTCGCGCGGTGGCTGGTGTCTCCGGAACATCCGCTGACCGCCCGCGTCTGGGTCAACCGCGCGTGGGAACGTTTTTTTGGCACGGGAATTGTCAAGACCACGGAGAATCTGGGGTCGCAGTCGGACTGGCCCAGCCACCCTGAGCTGCTGGACTGGCTGGCTGCGGAATTCATGCAGCCGACGACTGTCCGCACTGTCGCCGGAGAGCCTGTGCACGCCTGGGACATCAAGGCGCTGGACAAACTGATCGTCATGAGTGCCGCCTATCGGCAGTCCGCCAAAGCTTCCACGGCGGACTATCAGGCGGATCCGGAGAACCGGTTGATTTCGCGCGGTCCCCGGTTCCGGCTGTCCGCAGAGACCATGCGTGATCAGGCGCTGGCTTTGAGCGGTTTGCTGGTTCCAGAGGTTGGTGGCCCGAGCGTTCGGCCATATATGCCAGAGGGTGTATGGGACGAGACCAGCCGTTACGGAGACCTTCGCGGTTACAGGGCTGACACTGGCACCGGGCTTTATCGCCGCAGCCTCTACACGGTCTGGAAACGCACGGCCGCGCCGCCTTCGATGCTGTTATTTGATGCTCCCAGCCGCGAAATCTGCACTGTGAAGCGCTCCCGCACCAATACTCCTCTGCAGGCCCTTGCACTGCTCAACGACACCACCTGGGTTGAGGCCGCGCGAAAACTGGCCGAACGCGGCCTCGTCAGCGGTGGTGATTCCGATGCAGCTCGGTTGGAATGGGTCTTCCGAACGGTGACGGCCAGACGCCCGGATCCTGAGGAACAAGCTGTGCTGCTGCGGGGCCTTGAAGAGGACCTTGCGAGGTTCCAGGCGGATCCGGCAGCGGCCCGTCAGCTGCTGGCGGTGGGCAATGCACCGACCACCAACAGCATTCCCCCGGAAACACTTGCCGCCTGGACGCTCACCACAACCCTGCTGCTCAACCTCGACGAAGTCCTTGTGCACTGAATTTTCCCGCCATTTTCCTTTCAGGAACTGCCTCGTGAAGTCTTCCTACCTGCTGACATTCGCACTGTTCGTCACCGCTCTGTTTGCCGGCTGTGCCTCGGAAACGCCGGGCACCTGGAAGCAGCCCAAAGTTGAGTCGGAAATGGTTGAGCGACTGAAGCTGAAGAGCGTTGCACTGACGCCTGCGGCGGGTGGTTATGAAGGCACCGGGACGGCGGAGGACAGTGAAACTTACAAATTGAAAATCACGCAGGATGCTGCGAAGGCGCGTCTGGACTGGACGGCCGAGGGCGACCGTGGTTCTGAGGAAGACGGTTTTTTCGAGTTGAAGTAGACGCTTCAGCCTGAACCGGGCAGTTCGGCTACGATTCTCCGCAGCAGAGGATCATCCACGACTGTGCCTTTGGGAAGTCGTTTGATGCGTTCCGCCACGGCTGCGGTGAAGGTGTCATCATGCGGGATGCCAAGGCACTGCAGTCTGTGAGCCACGGCGCGGCGTCCGCTGTGTCGGCCCAGCACCAGGCTGATTTCACCGCCACCGACCAATTCCGGACGGAACGGCAGGTACGTGTCGGGGTTTTTAAGCAGTCCATCCTGATGAATGCCGGCTTCGGTGGCAAAGATATTCGCACCACCGATGGGCTTCATTCGAGGAATCATGACGCCGGTGAGTTCTGCAACGAGGTGGCAGAGAGGTGCCAGCCGGGTGGTGTCGATGCGATGTCTGCGGTTGTACTGTTCGGGGGTGCAGGGTGAGTGCCATCACGACTTCTTCGAGCGACGCGTTGCCGGCCCGTTCACCGATACCATTGACGGTGCACTGCACCACATTTGCGCCTTCGGTGATGGCAGCGAGAGTATTGGCGACGGCCAGTCCGAGGTCGTTATGGAAATGGACTGCCAGCAGTGCGCGGTCGAGTTCCGGCACACCGTCCTGAATGGCGCGGATAAAGCCGCGTGCTTTTTCAGGGGTAAGCAGCCCCACGGTATCCGGGAATCCGACGGTCGTTGCTCCGGCAGCAATCGCCGCGCGATAACACTCGCAGAGGAAGTCAATCTCCGTGCGGCTGGCGTCTTCGGGACTGAAGGCGACGATGCGGAATTTTTCGGCTGCGTAGCTGACTGAGTCGGTGATGATTTTGAGGATTTCAGTGCGGCTTTTTTGAAGCTTGTACTGTCGATGCAGGGGGCTGGTACCGCAGAACAGGCTCACCCCGCGTTTGTGAACGGGGTTCCCGTGCAAAGCTTCGTCTGCTGCGTCCACATCGCTGCGAACGGTGCGGCAAAGTCCCGTGAGCACCGGTCCTCTGACGGTGCCGATCATCAGCCGGATGGCTTCGACGTCGGCAGCCGAGCTCGCGGGAAAGCCGGCATCAAGGGAGTGCACGCCGGCCAGTTCGAGTGCTTTGGCGATGCGGAGTTTTTCGTGGGGATCGAGGGTTGCTCCGGGCATTTGTTCGCCGTCGCGGAGCGTGGTGTCGCTGAACAGGACCACTCCGCTGCGTTTGTGGCGACGAATAATGGCTTCGCGAATGCGGTCCTGCAGTCGGGCGGAAAGCTGCTGCCAGTGAGAATGTTTCATGCGAGGACAGTTCCGGGAGCTGACTGCTGGAATGGGCCGCAAACTCGGGCTGCGACCCGGCCTGTGTTCGCTGACGCGACGCCGCAGCGTCACTTATCGTCTGCGGAAGGCTTCTGCCCGGATCTCCGGGGACGACCTTTTCCACCGGACCGACCTGTTCGTTTGGGGTTGCCCGCAGAATCGCCAAGGGATGAACGGCGACGCAGCATGTGGTGATAGTGCTGGGCAAACCGGTGCGCCTCATCGCGAACATACTGAAGCAGTCGCAGGGCCCACGCGTGACGGCTCAGACGAATCGGTTCCGATTCGCCCGGCAGGTAAATCTCTTCCTCCCGCTTCGCCAGCGACACGGTTCTGGGGGGAGTGATGCCGAGCAGCTGGAAGGTTTCCATCACGGCATTGAGTTGTCCTTTTCCGCCGTCGATCATGAGCAGATCCGGGAACGCTTCGCCCTCGTCCGACAACCTGCGGAATCTCCGCGTAATGACCTCGCGCATCGACGCAAAGTCGTCCACACCTTCCACCGTGCGGATCTGAAAACGCTTGTAACCGGGCTTGAATGGCAAACCATCGATGAACTGCACCAGGCTGGCCACGGTATCGCTGCCCTGCAGGTGCGCAATGTCGACACCTTCGATGCGCCGCGGAATTTCCGGGAGCCCAAGCACTTTTTTGAGTCCGGCGAGGCCCTTGCGGGGATCGGTGTAGAAGACCTCCGGCTGCGCGTGACTTTCCAGATCCCCTCGCAGATTCAGGCTTTCCAGCGCCTTGATTTCGTCCCGAATCCTCGCGGCCTTCTCGAACTTCAATTCCCGTGACGCCTCCTTCATCGCTGTTTCAAGCTCTTTGAGCAGGCTGGAGCGTCCGCCATCCAGAAACAATCGCAGCTTGCGAATGTCCTCCCGATAGTCCTCACGACTGATTCTCAGATTGCAGGGCGCTGTGCACTGGTTGATCGATGCCAGCAGGCACGGTCTGAACCACCTCCAGCGTTCATCGTGCTGCTCAATGTCCAGACTGCACGTCCGAAAACGGAAGATCTTCTGCAGCACGGCAATCGTCCCGCGGAGCTGCCCGGCACTGGTGAACGGACCGTAGAGCTTCACTCCGCTGGTCTCAGGCTGCCGTGTAAATTCGACCCTCGGGAAATCCTCTCGGGTTGTGATCTGCAGGTAGGGAAAGGTCTTGTCATCCTTGAGCAGACTGTTGTATCGCGGCTGAATGTCCTTGATCAGGCGGGCTTCCATCAGCAGCGCATCCACTTCGCTTTCCGCCTCGATGTAGTCCAGATCCGCAATCTCGGTGACAAGGTCGGCCGTCCGGCGGTCCACCTCTGCCGTTGCCGTGAAATAGCTGGACGCACGGCTTCGGAGATTCACCGCCTTGCCGACGTAGATCACTCGTCCCTGGGAATCTTTCATCAGATAAACGCCCGGCGTCATCGGAAACGCCCTGACCTTTTCCCGGGGAGATACCCCGGGCTCTGCACCTGAATCCGACCCCGACAGTCCCTCTGAATCACCCGTCATCCAACCCGCTCCTGCAACATCCTCGTGAATTTCCGCATCAAGCGGAGGATTGTAGAGCACTCGCGGAAGTTCCGATCTCGCTGATTCTCAATTTCCGCAATTCTCCGGGTCGCCGGCAGGGATT
>JBEIEK010000266.1:0-8429 GCA_040382995.1 Planctomycetaceae bacterium | reverse complement strand
CGCGATAACTGGGGAAAATGGCCCGAATGTCAGGCGTTGCTGGAGCGATCCCACCGACGGTCCATCGTGACCTACCTGTCGGACAAAGTGAAGGTTGGTAAGCCAGCTGATTTTCGCGGTGCCCTGGCTCGCATTCAGGTCGATCTTCGCGGCCTGTATCTGTCCGCCTGGCAGTCCGCTCTCTGGAACCGACTGCTCAGTCGCTACCTCGAAAACGCCTCGCCCAACCACGTTCTGCCACGCATCGAACTGACCTGCGGCTCCGTCGCACTCCCGATCCCGCAGGATCCCGCCGCAACTGCCGCATGGCTCGACCAACAGCTGCCACTCCCCTCAGCCCGCATCGATCGCCCGGAAGGGCTCGTCGGCGAACTGCTGGATCAGGTGCTGGCGGAAGAAGGTGTCGAACTGCGGGAAGTCCGCGTGAAGTATCCCCGCGACAGTTTCTTCTCGAAGGGCAGTCGCCGCGCCTGGATCATCCCCGCCAGCGCCACATCCGCTGAAGCCGCCGATGAACTGTATCCCGGGCGCCGCAAAATTCAGCTCAGCTTCGAATTGCCGCGGGGAAGCTATGCGACCATGCTGGTCAAGCGAATCACAGAGTGTCCACAAACGCAGCAGCAATAAAAGCTTATTCAGGTTTTAAAACGCGCCTCAATCCATCCCGGCCTGCAACAGCATTGCGGCGGAAACTTTGTGGGCAATCTCGGTGGCGGAAAATGGCTGGATGACGCCATCAGGAAGCCTGACGAACCACCGATCACCCTCACCGGCAATCGTCGTGAGTTCCACTGCGAAAGGCGCATGCAGTTCGCCTTCAAGCCACGGTGGATATGCGTCAGGACTTCGTGCAGACCAGTATAAAGATGGCCCGCCGGTTTGATTCAGCTGCTCAAGCATTGGAGCAGACCGACATCCAAACCACGCAAGCCGCTCATAAGGTGGGAGACCATGTTTCGTCAGCTGAATTCGAAATGCCCAAACCTTCGGGACGGAACGGCCCGCACAAAGCTCCGCGTAGTCGTCGGCGTCAAGAGGTTCAGCAAATGTCGTCAGGCGACACCTGCCTCCGGCGTTCTGCAGGGCAGCGGCCAGCCGGTACTGCATGCTCTCGGCAAGGAGCCGCAGTGCGGTTTCGAGCACAGCCAGTGGTTGCTGGTGGTGGAGGGGCTGATAGACCGCGGGCTCAATGCCCTGCGTCGCCCTCGCAGACCGTTCAAGCCGCATCAGAGCACCGTGAACGCGGTCGAGGATCAGTTCGAGGAATAGGCGCAGATCACCAGCCTGGTCGGATTCTGCAAGAGCATCAAGGTAGCGCGAGCGTTCAAAACGTTTGATGATAATTGGCGGGTAACCAGCGCGGATTAATTCGAGGTTACCGGCTGCCCGAGCAGTGCGACCATTTCCATCCAGCCATGGATGAATATGGGTCAGCCATGCATGCAGCACGGCCGCACGCAGGGGGGCAGGCAACCCTGAGTTGCTCGCGGACCATTGCTCCCACTGCTCCATCTGTTGCATCACAGCCTCCCACGTTTTCGGGGGCGTGTGGGAGGAGCCAGGTATGGCCACCCTTTCGCGGCGAAAACTGCCGGCGGCGGGATGATCACCAGGCAGCAGCGAGTGGATTTCGGAGAGCTGCAGGATATCGGTGGGAGCGTCTTTTCGACGGGCGAGTTCCGTGATGCGACTGAGTGCTGCGTCGAGTGCAACAGCATCGCGAATGAATTGGGGGGCGTGACCTGTAATGGTAACGCCCCGCGTGACGGCCAGTTCCGTTTCGCCAACAGACAGCGTGCTGCCTTCGAGGGCATTCGATTCCGCAATCTGCTCGAAACGTTTTTCCCTGTAGTAATGTCTGAGAGTTTGTTCTGTCAACAATCCGGACTTGCGCAGGCCGGACATCCGCTGTTCGAGTTCTGCGAGTTGCTGCTGCACCTGTTCGGCAACAGCTTCGCTGAACTGGTAAGGGGTTCCTGCGAGTACCTGCCCCGGAGGCTTCATTCTTCTTCGGGCGCCCAGAGGAGGCTGGCGAGAGCTTTGGGGGGCGCTACGAGCTCTTCGGGTTTGAAGTAGATGGAGATTTCTCGTTTGGCGGCATCAGGTCCGTCGCTGCCGTGGATCAGGTTCATCTGGCGACTGGCGCCGAGATCTCCGCGGATGGTGCCCGGAGCGGATTCGCGGGCGTTGGTTTTGCCCATGAGCGTCCGCATGACGGTGATGGCTTCGGGGCCTTCGACAACCAGAGCAACCACGGGGCCGGAAGTGATGAAGGCTTCCAGATCGGGGTAGAAGGGCTTGGCGACGTGTTCGGCGTAGTGGAGTTTGCTGAGTTCTGAGGTGACCTGGAGCATCTTCAGGCCGACAATGCTGAGGCCCTTGTCTTCGATGCGGGTGATGATGCGTCCGACAAGTCGGCGCTGGACGGCGTCAGGCTTGGCAAGAATCAGGGTGCGTTCGAGAGCCATGGCAGGATCCTGGGTTGCTGGGCGTGGATGAGCGTATGAAGTTCAGGTGGCTGGCTGAAGCTGGCGGTTGCCGGTGCTGGCCTGCATCAGTTGCAGAAATTCGTGGAAGAGATAGTGGCTGTCGTGTGGTCCGGCAGCAGCTTCCGGGTGGTACTGGACGCCGAAGACCGGCAGAGTTTTGTGCCGAATGCCCTCGACGGTCTGGTCATTCAGATTGATATGGGTCACTTCGATATCGTCGGGCAGACTGGAGATATCGACAGCGAAGCCGTGATTCTGAGAAGTTATTTCGACACGACCGGTGCGTTTGTTGAGCACGGGCTGGTTAGCGCCCCGGTGACCGAAGCGGAGTTTGTAGGTTTTGCCGCCGAAGGCCAGTCCCAGCAGCTGCAGGCCAAGACAGATGCCGAAGATGGGCTTCTTCCCGATCAGGTCACGGATGGTGTTGATGGCGTAGGTGAGCGGTTCCGGGTCGCCGGGACCGTTTGAAAGGAAAACACCGTCCGGATCGAGTGCAAGGATTTCAGCGGCGGTGGTGGTCCCGGGCACAACCGTCACACGACAGCCAAGATCACGAAGGTAGCGGGCAATGTTCCACTTCATCCCGTAGTCGATGGCTACGACATGCAGACCCGTGGGGTGTTCCAGTCCGGACTGGAAATCGGACGGCCGACCGAGCTCTGTCAGTGGTGTCTCCCAGCCCGATGCAGCCCCGGGCATGACTTCCTGGACCAGATCCCGCCCCACAAGTCCCGGAGCGGCGGCGACTTTGCGCCGCAGCGATTCGTCGTCGAGATCGATTGTGGAAAGGACGCCCTTCATGGCACCCTGAGTCCGGATCTGGCGTACGAGCGCCCGGGTATCGAGGCCCTGGATGCCAATCACGTTGTTCCGGCGCAGGAAGGAATCCAGAGATTCGCGGGAGCGGAAGTTGCTGGGGATGTCGCACAGTTCACGAATGACAAAACCCCGCAGGAACAGCCCTCGGCTTTCCACATCCTCCGGACTGATCCCGTAGTTCCCGATCAGCGGGTAGGTCATGGTGACAATCTGACCATTGTAAGAGGGATCCGTGAGGATTTCCTGATAGCCGGTCATGCTGGTGTTGAACACCACTTCGCCATCGACTTCGCCGTCAGCACCGAATGCCTGTCCGGAGAAGACCTGGCCGTTTGCCAGCGCCAGTTTTGCCGGTCGCTCTGCCATGCTAACCACCCCTTGCCCTGTAGCCCGCTGTGTTTGTTCGCTGGAAAATTTGCGGGATTCTAACGGTCTGCCCGTGTCGACGGAAAATCCAGAGCGTGAATGGCTGGTAATTTCGCGAAAATCAGAGGCTGCAGTGATTCGCTGTGCCAGCCGCCCGGAAGATCGCAACTCACCCCTTTCCCCCGCTTTTCACCCGGCCTGGCACTTGAGTTCCTCAGCCGAATTCGCCAGATTGACCGGCAACCGCTTCCACTCCTCAACCACCCGTTCACCCCCCAATCCATGAAACTCACCCCTTCCTCTCTCATCGAAGTCAAGCGCGTGCCGGGCAAGGGCCGCGGCGTTTTCGCCAAAGAGTTCATTCCTGAAGGCACAGTCTTCGAACGCGTCCCTGTCCTCGTCCTCCCCGCAAAGGAAGTACTCCCTTATGACGAAGGAGGCGTCCTCTGGCAGTACGTCTTCGAATACGGTCGCAACAACGTCGCCCTCGCACTCGGCTTCGGCTCCCTCTACAACCACTCCTATTCCCCCAACGCCCGCTACGACGACGCCGGCCGTCAAATCAAGGAATACAAAGCCCTCCGGGACATTCAAAAAGGCGAAGAAATCACCATCAACTACAACGGCTCAGAAGACTGCATGGATCCGGTCGATTTTGACGTGCTGGAAGCCTGATCCATAAACCCCCCGACGGCCCCTGCAGAATCCATGTCTGTACCCGCAAACGACCTGACCGCCTTCCTCCAGCATCTGCGGCTCAACAATCCGTTCGATGAGAACCGCATCACACGCACCGATGTTGTGCCGGACAGCGTCCAGTCCATCCATCTCCAGGCATGGAACGAACTGCTCCTCCAAACCCAGCGCGCCAGCGCCGGTTCAATCGCCCGCAGCGTCCTCATCACCGGACCACCAGGCATCGGCAAAAGCCATCTGCTCGCCCGCTTTCGCGAATGGGCCGTCGCCGAACGACACCCCTTCGTCTACCTCCTCAATCTGCAGTCGGGCCCCAGAGATCTCCTCCGCTCCATCGTCCGCGGCACACTCCAGTCGCTCAGCAGAGATCTCACACGCACCCCCTTCCAGTGCCGCCTGTTCAAACTCATCCACGGTGCCGTCACCACAGCCAGTCAACGCTACGCACCCGGCGAAGAACTCAGCCTGCCCCGCGCCGAACGACTCTACCTCCGACTCGTCGACGAATACGCACTCCCACGCGGCACCGCCCGCGTCCTCTGGGCCCTCTTCGACGACATCTACCGACTGAACTTCAATCAACCACTCGGACGCAACCATCAGCTCGCACTGCAATGGCTCTCCGGTGACGCCATCGACCCCGAACACGCCCGCGACCTCCAGCTGTTCACCGCCACCGCCGACGAAGGTGTCGCCGCCTCCAACGAAGAACTCCGCGAAATCCTGCAGGTGCTCTGCCGCTTCGCCAGCTTCCGATCCCGCTGCCTGATCCTCGCCTTCGACCAGATCGATACCCTCAGCGAAGATCAGGTCCGCGCATGGACCGCCACAGCCCACGGACTGCTCGATCTCTGCCCCGGACTCATGCTCGTCTGCAGCGGCGTCGACAGCACCCTCTATCAGTGGACTCAGAAAAACTGGGTCAGCCGCGCCAGTTGGGATGACCGCATCCGCCAGTTCCCTGTTCCACTGTCCGGTATTCATGCAGACGAAGCCCGACAGATGATTCGCCGCCGACTGCAACGCTCCCTCGCAGCCTTCACAGACACCCCGGAGATCGCCGCCGCAATTGCCCGTGACCCCGACTTTCCACTCGGACAGGACTGGCTCCACCAGCAACTCAGGGAAGCTGACGGCACCCCGCGAATCGACCTGCGGCCCCGCGACGTCATGAACCTCGCAGCCCAACGCTGGGAACGCTGCTTCCGCAATGCCGAAGCCACAGGACTCGAACTCTGGCTGCAACACACTGCCGCCACACCAGCCACCGACAACACGGACACACCGCCCGCCCCCGACACACCCCCGGTAACGACCGCAACAACAGCACCCGCCGCACCGGCCACACCCGCCACACCCGCCACACCCGACACGCTCGACACCTTCCTCGCCGATCGGCTGGAACACCACCTGCAACTCCGCTCTCACTCCGAAGACGCTCTGCCCGTCGATCCCGGCAACCTCCTCGGCATGCTCCACCAACTGCTGCTCCTCTGCCAGCACGCCACCGAACCGTATCGCTCCAGCCATTACCCGGCACTGCTCGACTGCCGCGAAGCCCTGCGTCCCGGAGCCGGTCCGGCCACATTCCATCTGCTCGTCGAACACTTCGAACGCTCAACCGGTCGCCGCAAAAGAATCGGCCTCTCCGTGCTCGAAAATTCCAGTGCAAACTCCGCAACCGCTCTCCTGAGACGCCTGCGGAGTCAGCTGCACCAGGCAGCCAGCGTCGACCACGCCGTGCTGCTCACAGATGCCCGCCAACCACTCAACACCGGTCGCCAGGGACAGGAATATCTGTCAGATCTGCAGTCAGATCGCGGCCGCTTCACACTCCACGAACTGCCCTTCACCGACTACGCAACGCTCGATGCCATCACACACCTCGTCCGCACCGCTGCAGCCGGCGAACTGTATGCCGCACTGAATGGGGAAGCAGGACGGGTCCTCAGTGAATCAGAAGTCGTCGTCTGGCTGCATCAGACCGGCAGACTGATCGCCATCCCCATCCTGCAAATGCTCACACAGTACACTCCCGCTGAAAGGTCCTTCGATGATCACACCAGATCCAAACCGACGTGAATTCCTGATCTCCGCAGGTGTCGTCACCGGAGCCGCTGCAGCAGTCGCCGCAGGCCCCGCAGCAGCGGCAGCCCCGGCCGTCGCCGCCAATGCAGCCGCCACTGCCGCACCACTCGTGGCCTATATCGGCACCTTCAGCTCACCTCTCAAGGACGTGCTCCCCACGCAGGTCGACCTGCCGCCCGGAAATGGTCGCGGCATTCATCTCTTTCACGTCAATCGCGAAACCGGAGAACTGATCCCCCGCGGCACCTTTGATCTGGGCACCAGCCCCAGCTGCCTGGCCACAAACCCCGCCGGCACCCGACTCTACTCCGCCAACGAAACAGATCGCGTCGGAGAACAGAAAGTCGGCACCGTCAGCGCCTTCGCCGTCAATCGCCGCGACGGCAGCCTCGAACTGCTGAATACCGTCCCCTCCGGAGGTGCCGGGCCGACCTATGTCAGTCTGCACCCCGCCGGCCGACATCTGCTGGTCGCCAACTACTTCGGCGGATCCATCGCCGTCCTGCCGATCCTCGAAGATGGTCGCCTCGCTGAAGCCACAGACGTGAAGCAGGACGACGGCAGCATCGGACCGGCGCGAGCCACCAGTGTTCAGCCGGGCAGCTTTGCCTTCAGCGGCCACGATCGCACTCACGCCCACCAGATCCTCCCGGATCCCGCAGGCCGCTTCGTTCTGCACGTGGATCTGGGACAGGATCGCATTTATGTGTGGAATTTCGACAGCCAGTCCGGGAAGCTGTCACCCGCCGAAGTGCCCTTCGTCACCCTGCCGCCCGGTGATGGACCGCGACACGTGCACTTCCATCCCAACGGCAAGTGGCTGTACTCAATTCAGGAAGAAGGCTCCACCATTGTGCTCTTCGACTACCACGCTGACACCGGGCGATTGACGCCCCGGCAAACCATCCGCAGCCTGCCCGCCAGCTACGTCGGCAGCAATTTCTGCTCTGAAATCCTCGTCTCAGCCGATGGACGGTTTGTCTACGGCGGCAATCGCCTGCACGACAGCATCGGCATCTTCGCAGTCAACGCCGACGGATCACTCAAACCCGCCGGGAATGAATGGACCCGCGGCAATTACCCCAGAAGTTTCAGCTTTGATCCCACCGGACGCTTCCTGTACTGCTGTAACCAGCGCGCTGACAACGTGGCCGTGTTTGCAGTGGACCGGGAAAGCGGAGCATTGAACTTCACGGGCCAGTGGGCCGCGGTCGGCAACCCGTCGATGGTGCTGTTTGTGGACCTCGACGTCAAATGATCTGCCCTCTGGAGAACACGCGTTCACGCCACTCCAGTTCTCCTGAATTCCACCAGTGTCAAGCAGATTTCCTGAAATAATTCGCTGGTCTGCAGAATCATCAGGAGTAATCCGAAGCGCGCAGTGATGAGCCTGCCGGCTGCATTTCTGCCGGATTGGTAAGGTACAGAATTCTTAACAGGAGCGAACAGTAATGAAGATGATGAAGAGTGTGTTGTGTCTGGGGCTGGTGCTGACTCTGGCAACGTCCGGTGTCGCCGACGAGCCGAAGCAGAAGGGCAAGAAGGCCGGCAAGGCCCCCGCGGCCACTCAGCGGTTCCTCAACGGCATCGAACTCACGGCCGCCCAGAAAGAACAGGTCGCAGCGCTGGACAAAACCCTCGCCGCCGATTTCCAGGCCCTCAACAAGCAACGCTCAGAAATCCTCACCGACACCCAGCGCACAGCCGAACGCGAAGCACAGAAAAGCGCCAAGTCCGCTGGCAAAACTCCTGCAGAAACCCGCAAAGCCGTCGATGAAGCTCTGAAGCTCACCGAAGAACAGAAAACCAAAATGGCAGAGCTGCAGAAAAAACAGCAGGCCTTCGCCGCAAAAACCATCGCAGAACTCAAAAAGATCCTCACCCCCGAACAACAGGCCAAACTGCCACAGCAGCGTCAGGCCAAAGGCAACAAAAAGAAGAAATCCGAATAACACCCCAACACCCCCCTCT
>JBEIEK010000265.1:0-8435 GCA_040382995.1 Planctomycetaceae bacterium | reverse complement strand
TGGCGAAGCGGATCCTTGAGCTGTCTCCGCAGGACCAGAAGGCGGCTGCAGAACTGCAGGCGTTGCGTGGTCGCCGCGAAACGCTCAGGGGAATTCTTCAAAAATGCGGGGGTAAGCCACCGGTGACCGGAACCGACGACCACACGAAGCTCGAATGGATGCTCAAGGCGATGGATCCCGAAGCGGAACCGCTGCTGGCGGAACAATGTCGCAGATTACTGGGCGTGAAGTAGCCGCTGTCGTGGTGCAGCGGGTTGACGGAAATTTGGAGACGCAGATTTATGGCACCTCTTCCATTAAGCCAGGCGGTGACAAGCAGGCGATTGCTGCGGCGGATCACCTGCGTGAACTGCTGGCACGAATTTTCACCGGAGGAGACGCTCTGGATCTCCGAGCATGATTCGCTCCGTGGAGAGCCTCGTATCGGGGATGTCCTGGGAAATCAGCAGCGCAGAATGATTGGTGAGCGTTTTGATTCCCTGGGAAAAGCCGTCGATCCGGGTGGAGCCACCTGTCCGACACTCGCCTGTCCGCGGTGTTTGCTCAGCATTCCCGAAGATTCGCTGGAGGTTCAGCCGCTGATTTTTTCGCTGCTGGGTTCACCGGGGACCGGCAAGTCGGTTTTTCTGGCCGCCATGACCCGCCAGCTGCGACTCACCTGCCCCTCTCTGGGCCTGACTTTCGCAGACGCCGACCCCGTTCTGAACAGTCACCTGATCAACGACGAACGACGGATGTTCTACGAAGGTGGCACGGATGAATGGCGGGCGATCGAAAGGATTGTGACGAAGACGGAGCAGACGGAGACGCGGTGGCGGGAGACGCGGATTGAAGGATTGCCGAAGCGTTTTGTCCCTCCCTACACTTTTCGGATCTCACCCACTGGCCGGCATCCGCGGGCGGATGCTGCCGCCCAGCTCACAACACTTGTGTGTCTCTACGACAACGCCGGTGAGCATTTCCAGCCGGGAGCGCAGGATGCCGGCATGACGCTGCATTTGTCGCGGTCGATGGGGCTGATGTACTGTTTTGATCCAACGAATGATCCGCGCGTTATGCGCGCGCTGAAAAACAAGGCTGCCCAGCAGCGGGGTGCAGGTGAGCGACAGGACACGGTGCTGGCTGAAGCAGCCGCCAGAATCCGTCGCGACACGCGCCTGGGGGCCATTGAAAGAATCAACAAACCGCTCGTGATGGTGCTCCCCAAATTCGACGTTTGGGAAGGGTTGCTGCGCGAGTATCTGCCCTCGGCTGGTCTGCGGGACCTGCTCGTTGAATGGAAACAGCACGGTATCCGGGGCCTTGCCGAAGATGCCATCGAAGAGCTGTCTGAGGGCTGCAAGACCATGCTCCGGCGGATCTGCCCGGACCCGCTGACTGCCGCCGAAGCCGTGTCAAAGGAAGTCTGGTGCATTCCTGCGGCCGCGGTCGGTCGCAGTGTGAGGATGGAAGCGGGGCAGTTTCAGGTGCGGAATCCGATTGATCCTCAGTGGGCAGAGATCCCGTTACTACTGCTGCTCAGGCTGGGTGAAGGCGTTGATCCCACCCGTTCCTATCCTCGCGGGCTTGTCCCCTGGTTGCGTAAATTGCGGTAAGGAGCCCTGCATGACACGGATATACGAGTGGATCCACACGTCGGCTCCCCAGACTCTGGAAGGTTCCGGTTATGGTGTGGTGGCCAGAAGCCGCGACATCCCGGCAGCTCTGGAGAAATTTCTGCGTGGCCGCAGCCGCTATGATTTCCTCAAGCCGGATCTTCCGGAAAGAGGATTCCCGGTTTACGCGCACGTCCTCTTCCGTGACGGCCGCAACGAATGGCACGTGCTGTCACGAATGCTTCCCTGTGGAATCGACTACACCGGCCGGGAAGTCTTCCTCGCTCATCACATCGCGATCCCCGTGGAGCAGTTTGCTGGTCAGTCCGTGATTCGCTGGCTGCTGAGAACAGACCTTTTCAGAGACGCATGGACCGCACCCCCGCAACTGCTGGAACCACGCGAAGTCCCGGCGGACGTCCGAGTGCCGCTGCCGCACGGCGAATGGCACAACTCCAGTCGTGGACAGGCGGAGCCTGAGTGCCTGAAGCTCTTTCGACACTCCCGCAAACCTCCGCTGTTTCTGCTCGCTGATTCCGGCGAAGGCAATTTCCATCTTCTCTGCGAAGCCCTGCTGGAACAGCCTGCCGCCGAACACAATCGCATCAGCTTTGTGTCCGCCACGCTGTCCGCACATCAGGACGTCCAGTACGACTGGATTGGCCTGGTTCGCGGCACCACATTCTGCGACGAACAGTTGCGGACAGCGCCTCAGCGCGTGCTGGATCTGCTCGACCCACGCAGGCTCGCGGAACTGCAGCACGCCCCTCAGCCCGCTGCCGCCCCCCCAGCACCCCCGTCGCTCGCTCGATCCGCTGCACCACTCTTCAACGACACTTCCGGCAGTGACATCCCCTGGCGCGAAGATCAGTGGAAACCGCGTTCATCCATCACTCCGGCGAGTGCTCCCATGACACCACACCTGCCACCTGTTCCAACGGCTCCCGCTGCTCCTCCCGCCTCCTCCGCACGCATGCCCCTGATCCTGCTGGCCCTGCTGCTCCTGTTGGCTGTGGCAGCAGGAACAACTGTCGGGCTCAGACTGCAGGGGAAAGTGCAGGAGTTATCCGCACAGCTGGCTGCTGCTGAGCAGAGAGTGGATCAGCAGAAGCTGACAGAGCAGGACTTGAACGAGCAGCTCAAAAACGCCACGAAATCCAGCGCTCAGGTTCGAGAAAAGTCACAGGAAGACATTGGAAAGCTGAACAGCGAAAAAACAAAGACTGACGGAGAGAAAACAACGCTTCAGAAGGAACTGGACCTCGTCAGAAAAGAACGAGATGACCTGCAGGCCTCTGCCAAAGCCTCCGAAGAAACATTGAAAAATCAACGGACTGCCGAATCAGCCCTGCGGGCAGCGATTCGAGAGACATCAGAACTGCAAGCCGCGGCTCCGGAACAGCCGGAATACCCAATCATCGGCATCAGCGCCGATCTCGAACAGTTTCAAAATCCAGGCACACACACCCTTGCGACTCTGCCCGACGATTTTCCCAAAGGTCCCGAACTGTCACTGGAACTGCTCGGCAGCTTGTTCACCGGTCTGGAAACAAAAGCCGCCAGCACAGGGCCGCACAAGGGGCTCGAGATCGGTGGCAGTGCAAAAGAATCCAAACCCGGCCTGCAGCTGGTGGTGTCCGGCTCTGAGCTCCAACTGGTAATCCCCGAAGCTGCAGCTGCGACCATGCCAGGGCTGCTGGAACGGCTGCGCTGCTGCTGCCTCCGGGTTCGCTCGGGCGAGCGGCGACTGCTGGTGACCATGAACCGCCAGATCACTCCGGTGGCGGTCTATGGAACAGGCACAGAAGCCCGCAAGGAACGTGATCAGTTGTCCGCGACATTGCAGACGCTGGAAAAAACGCTGCAGCCATTCAGCGGTGAACCGGGCCGGATGTGGACGCTGGAATGGAGATTAGGCGGAATCTCGGCAGACCGCATGCTGCCTGAACTCAGGGGACGCAGCGGCGTGCTCTGGGTGTCATGGCAGCGACCGGAACTGCCATCACTCGAATACCCGCTGGCATTCTGGAAGCCCGAGGCGGCAAATCCCAAACCCCCGAAGGAATGATTTATGAGTCGCCTCGATCGCAGAGAAATGGGCCTGATCGTGGATCGCCTGCGACGATTTGTTGCCGGCCAGACCAACGGCAGTTATCCGCAGCTGGCGGATGATTTGCAGACGTATTCCCAACAGTGCACAGACGTCAATCAGCGTCTGCAGCAGTGCCTGCAATGGTATCAGCAGGGCTATTATCTCAATGCAGCAGCAGCGGCTGCACCACCGGAATCCATCCTTGAGGACTGTGTGCAGCTGGCATTTCCCGGTGCTGATGTTCTGGGATCTGCTGCAGCCGTGTACGGTCACTCCGAACCCTCAGCCCTGCAGCGAGACTGGGTTGCAGCCCTCACCGAAGCCTGCGAAAAGAAACAGCTTGTTGAAGCCGAACAGCGACTGCTGCGGCAACTGACACTCGCCGGCAGACCGCTCCCCGCCCGTCTGTTCGTCATGCGACAAATTCTCGATCGTGACCCTGCACACCCGTTTCTGGAAGCTGACATTCGCCAGTTTGAACGCGACTGGTTTCGTGAGGCGAGGACGTTTTGCAGGCAGCAGCCGGAAGAGCTGCGACTGAGCCTTCTTGATGAGATTCTGGAAGACCTCAAAAGCGGTCGCTATCGCGAAAAGCCACCGACTTCACTTTTTGAAAATCTTCGCGAACAACGCCGGGAAGTGCTTCGCTCCGAACTTCCCTCACGCGCCGACGCACTCAGCAATCTGCATCAGCAGCTCGGCGGACGTGATCTGCTCAGACAGGCCGAACGCTGGTTTCAGGAGGGGCGACTGGAAACGTTTCTGTCCACTGACGTGCAGCAGTTTCTGAAGTTATCGCAGGAGTGGAAAAGTGCCTGCGACGGCTGCGGTCAGACCTCCAGCACAGAGGAATTCGGCCTGAAGGAAATCCTCTATCACGCCGACTGGCTGAACCTCGCCCAGCAAAATCTGCTGCAGCGGCAGGCGGCCGCCGACGCTCTGATGCAGGCCATCTCAGACAATCAGGTCGGGATTCTTCAACTGAAACAGCTGCACCAGCAGGCGACATCCCATGGTGCCATTTCCCCGGATCTCGATCGCAGCTATCGGCAGCGCATCGCCTGGATCGGAACGCGGTCCGTCCTCAGAATTGTGCTGATGATCGTGGCGGTGATTGGAGTGCTCGGCGGGTGCATTGTCCTGGCCCTGATGTTCTGAACAACAGGCGATTGGAAATTCAGGATTGGGAGAGCAGTCATGTGGTATATTCGCATCGGTACCAGAACGACCGGTCCACACACCATCGAAGAACTCAAAACACTCCGTGGGCGAGGCCAGTTTTCACCACTGCATCTGATTTCGCGGAACGGCCGCGACTGGCAGTCAGCTGCTGATTTTGTGCAGCAGATGGACAACGCCAGCCTCAGTCAAAGCCCGGCTCGAAAACAGCCGACAAGGACCGCAAATCCGGGCGAAGAGGCCGCTGTTTGGTACTACCTCGCCCCCGACCGCTCTCAGGTGGGCCCCAGAACCGTCTCTGAACTCGCTCTGCTGGCCCAGCGCCGTGAACTGCTCAACACCACCCTCGTCTGCAAAACCGGAGATACTGCCTGGATCGCCGCCTCGGCAATCCCCGAACTTGCCGGACTGTTCACGAAGAACAGAAACTTTCAGTTCCAGCGGACGGCGATGATTGCGGGCATCATCGTGGCCGTGCTCATCACCCTGCCGGTCGCCGGACTGCTTGTTAAGTATTCACTGAAATTGTTCCAAAGCACCAGTGCCAGCTTCGTCACCGGGCCACTCGATGAATCCGCACTCAGCGATGCCGTCGGACTTGTTGTGGGAACTTACAGACCGCTGGTCCCCGGTGAAGCCAGCCCGGCTCGGGTCAAGCTTGGAACCGGTACTGCCTTCGCCATCAGCCCGGATGGGTATCTGCTGACCAACGATCATGTGGCTGTGATGGCCGACGAGGCACATATTCGGAAGTTACGGAGCGAGTATTTTCTAGCGCTGGCGGGAGGAGCGGCACAGAGGGCGATCGGCGAATCGGATCCCGAAGAACGCCAGAAACTTCTTGCTTTTGTCGAAGCCTGCACAAACAGAGCCGGCCGGTACATGAATGATCAGCAGTCCCTTGACCCCAAACTCACTGTCCTCTTCGACGGGGTCAGCTTCGACGCAAAAGTTGTGCATCGTGATTCCCGGCAGGGACGCGACATGGCAATCCTCAAAATCGAACGCGTGCCACGGCCCTGCTTTGCACTCAGCAGCAGCGAAAAACCATCGAAGGGCAGCCGGGCCTGGATTGCCGGCTTTCCCGGAGTCGCCAATCAGGCCCGCACTGCGGAAGCGGCTGCCATCGAGGATCTCAATGAGCAAATGGGCACCGACCCCATCGACGCCCTGCAACCAGCACAACTGGAACACAGCCTCACCGAAGGCATTGTCAATCGCGTCGTCGAACAACCCTCCGGACTGTGGGAAATCGAACACAGTGTCCAAATGAATCAGGGAAACTCCGGAGGACCCATGTTTCGCGAAGACGGAACCGTTGTGGGACTTGTCAACGCCTACATGAAAGTCGAGGACAACCGCCAGAACCTCGCTCAATCCATCGCCCAGTTCCGCAAAGACCTTGAATCCCACATCCCCTCGCCAATCATTTGGCGCGACTGAGCCACAGCAGGCTGGAAACAAAACAGCCTTGTGATTCAGAGGAGGGACTTAAGATGGCGAGTTTGGTGATGGCGTTCGTGTTTCTGGCTGCCGTGATTGTGGTCGCTGGTGCATTTCTCTCGCGATGCGCCGATGACATCGCGGAAATCACCGGGCTGGGACGATTGCTCGTCGGCAGTATTCTGCTGGCCAGCGCCACCTCACTGCCTGAAATGACGGTGGACATTGCCTGCGTGCGTCAGGGGAATCCTGATTTAGCTGTCGGGGATCTGTTGGGCAGTTGTCTGATGAATCTGCTGATCCTCGCTGTCCTGGACCTGACAAACCATTCCCGTGGCCGCATGTTCTCACGAACCGCGGCCGGACACGCACTGGGAGGCGTTGCGAGCATTTCACTGGCGGCCATCCTGCTTGTGGGCATGCTTGTCGAACGCCAGACAAAAGTCCGCGAATGGTTCGGGCTGGCGCCGGGTTGCCTGATGATCATCGTCGGATACGTGCTCAGCATTCGCATGATCTCCCTCGACCAGCAGATCGCAATGCGATCGGTTGAAGGAACCACAGCACGCAAAGGCGCCCTGAATTATCGCGACCTCGTTCGCCCTGTGGTCGTTTTCGCGGTGGCCTCTCTGGTGATTCTTCTGGCCGGACCCCGACTTTCGGTGGTGGCCGACAGAATCGCCGTACACTCGGGACTGGCGAAAACCTTCGTTGGAACGACACTGGTCGCCATCACAACATCGCTGCCGGAACTGGTCACCTGTTGGGTGGCTGTGCGATTGGGCCAGCTGGATCTGGCGATTGGAAACATTTTTGGCAGCAACGCGTTTAATCTTCTGGTTCTTGCCGGATTGGACACGCTGCAGCCAGGGTCACTCCTGTCCGTCATCTCACCCGTGCACGGCATCACCGCAGCGTTTATGATTCTGGGAACGAGTGTCACTATTATGGGCCAGTTGTACCACGCGGAAAAACGCTGCTGGATGCTGGAGCCGGACGCCACCATTGTGATTTTTCTGGTCATCAGTAGTTTCGGACTGATCTACGCTGTCTCGTGACATCGCCCCTGAGACGATTCAGCAGCCCCGAAGGTTAAGCGCACACCACGGCTGCGGTTCTCCTCGCAATTCGACCCACCCGTTTGCTACTCTGCTTCAGCGGCTGGCTGCGATTTGTGAGGTATTGCGGGAGTTTGTGTATGCCGGTGGACAAGAACGGGGCCCGAATTCGACAAATGTTTGGTGAAATCGCCGGCAGGTATGATTTTATGAATCATTTCCTGTCGCTGGGAACAGATGTCTACTGGAGGTGGCGCGCCGTGCGTCTCGCCGGAGTACTCGGAAATGCCCCGATTCTCGACGTTTGCACCGGTACCGGAGACCTGGCGTTCGCCTTTCGTAGCCGCGTCCCCCAAAGCTGCCGTGTGTTCGCCACAGATTTCACCCACGGCATGCTGCAACTCGCGCGACGGAAGCAGGGTGACCGCGATGTGGTGTTCCTCGAAGCAGATACACTGTCTCTGCCGTTCCCGGACAACCAGTTCGGGGTGGTCTCCGTAGCATTCGGGCTCCGAAATGTGTCCAGCACGATCGGTGGACTGCGAGAAATGGCACGCGTCTGCCGCCCCGGCGGACGAGTGTTGGTGCTGGAATTCTCGCTGCCCGGCAATCGACTGCTCAGCCGCATCTACCAGTGGTATTTCCGGCGGATCCTGCCAAGGCTGGGCCAACTGCTGGTGAAAAATCGACAGGCAGCCTACGAATACCTCCCACAGTCCGTCGCCGAGTTCCCCTGCGGAGCCCAATTGACCGGTCTGATGGAAGAAGCAGGACTCGTGAATACGTCTTTCCACCCTCTCACAGGTGGCATCGCAACCGTGTACGTCGGAGTCAAACCAGCCAACTGAATCGCCCGCAGGCTGCCACCATGCGGCCGGGAATGCGAGCGGTCGGGCGGAAGCCCCCGGCTGTGATTCGCCGCGAAGGTGAGCGGCGTTGACAAGGGCCGTTTGCAGTAGCGTTTGCAGGGCCGTTGGCCCGCGGACTGCCGTCCGGCGGCGGATTATGCGAGCGGAAGGGCGGAAGCCGAATGGCGTTGTCGTTTTGGCGTATGCGGCATCTGGCTCC
>JBEIEK010000264.1:0-8442 GCA_040382995.1 Planctomycetaceae bacterium | reverse complement strand
TCATCAGCATCCCAGACGAGTACTTCGCTGACGCCGCTGCGGGCCTGGCCGGAGTGCTGGAACCAGACGCGCAGTCGCCGGGATTGCACGGGAGCAAAGCGGACCGTGTTGAGTTCTCCGCCAGCGGGGCGTTCAGGGGATTTGGTGGCATCTGAAATGGGTTGCCATGCGGTGCCATCCCAGAACTCCAGTTCATAGTTTTGGGGTGGCTGGACACCACCGCGATCATCATAGATCGCGAGTTCGACGCGGCGGAACTGTCGAGTCTGGCCGAAGTCGATTTCCAGCCAATCGCGGTCATCTTTGGATTCATAGCTGGTCCAGCGATTGACGGGACTGGGAAGGAAGTTGATGAGGCCGTCGTTCGCAAGTTCCGGTCGGCCCCCGAAGCGGTCGAAGTGAGATGCGGTGGCTTTCGGGAATTCATGATCAGGCGCTCGGTACGCGAGATTGCCTTTGGGGTGTGGGGCAGCCGGGACCGGCAGCAGCGCAGTGCCAAGCAATTCCACCTCGCTGAGTCCGCTGCGTCCATTTTCCGCGTGCTGCAGTGTGATTCTCAGACGGCTGGCCTGAATTGGATCAAAACGAAGTTCTTCGGCACGGCGACCGACGATCGGAGTTTGGCCGGGGCCGCCGA
Organism: Planctomycetaceae bacterium; assembly: GCA_040382995.1. Classification (GTDB taxonomy): domain Bacteria; phylum Planctomycetota; class Planctomycetia; order Planctomycetales; family Planctomycetaceae; genus SXXK01. Next base: position 7,805 of record JBEIEK010000264.1, on the reverse strand, counting down.
GCGATCCCAGTGGCTTCCAGGAGTCTGAGAAGTATTCCAGCCGTGCAGTTGCCGGCGGCACAACTCCCTGGCCATCGTCAAGGAAATACAAGCGTGCCAGCTCCAGTGATCGTGGCATTCCGAGATCGATTTCGATCCAGTCTGCCGCGCTGGCTGATCCCTCACAGGTCCAGCGGTTGGGGGGATTGCGGCTGTACCAGATATTTCCGTCGTTCAGTTTGGAGGAGGGAAATTGAGTGCTGCTGTGGGAGGTTCGCAGCCGTGGAAACCAGGTTCCATCATTATTGACCGCGTAGTTGACAAGCCGTTCTGCCGAGGCGGGCCGTGGCTGCCCGTCGGGCAGACGCACTTCAAGCGGCCCGAGTTGATCGGCAGAGGCCAGTTCACGGCCATCTGCCCAAACCCTGAAACCCGCCCCGTGACCGTAGCGACTGCCGTCGCGATCCCAGAAGATGGTGAGCAGCAGTCCGCGATACGGAACCTTGTCCAAAGCAAAGTAATCCCAGTTTGCAGGTGCGAGGGGATGCAGTTGGAGCAGATTGTCGTCGCGTGTTCGCAGCCCGACCAGTCCGGTGATGACAAGATCGTTGAAGCTGCTGTGAAAATAGTGTTCGCTGTGGTTGTAGGCATCGTGGCCTTCGAAGGAACCGGTGTCGGGGTGGGCTGCTTCAGCAAGATAGGGCTGACCGTCCCTGCGATGGGTCTTTGAAAACGTCGAGAGCAGTGCGTAGTAGTCGGCGGATGTTGCAACGGACTGCGGGTAACCCTGCAGCAGATTTGCGAGCGCCTTGAGTGTCTGACTGGTGGCATACGGCCATGACTGACCGCTCCACCAGCAGCAGGAAGTTTTCAGCAGGAACATGGGATCGTTCCGTTCGACGGTGGTGGGGCCGAAGTTGGCAGCAAAGCCATCCCGGCTGAACAGCTTCGGCCATGCTGACTCGTAGCCCTGTCCCGCATCCGGAAGCGAAAACTGCCACGGCACGTACCCGATCAGCTCGCGTCCGTAAGAACTGCCGGCGTGGCGTCCGCTTTGGTAGGTGAGCGAGAGCGCCTGAACTTCGGCACCTTCAGCCTGTTCGGTGCGCTGTGACATCGGGAAGAAAAACTGCCTGGCGGGGTCCCAGAGGCGTTGCTGGAGGTTGCGTTTCAACCCGTCTGCTCGAGCCTTAAAAGAGGCGGCTTCGGCTGTGTTGCCTGCCAGCGCTGCAGCTCGGGAAATGGCCAGCGCGTCCGCCCAGAGGTAACTGTTGAGAGTTGGTCGGTAGCCGGGAGCCCCGCGCAGTTTGTCGTTGGTCTGACGGCTGTTGATATTGAATTCCATTCCATCGTCGTGTCCGGTCTGCCAGAACAGGCCGATTTCCGCAAAGAAATGCCGCTGTTCCCACGCCCGATAGTTTGCGATCAGATCCGGGAGCAGATCGCGGAGGTAATCGGGATCCGGATGAACCTGATGCACGGCCCAGAGGCTGTCCGCCAGCCATGTGCTGTAGTTTCGTGGCTGAGCACCCGGGGTGCGATACCAGTAACGTCCATAGTCTTTGGCGTAGTTCGGGTCGCGGAGCCAGCGAACCTCATACAGCTGGTGCCCGGCTGGACAGGAAATGGCTCCGTAGGTCCCGGACCAGAATGGGCGATCGATGAATTCGGTGAAGGAGTAGCCGGAATTGGGTGACCCGTAGGTGAGGTGTCTTGTGACCAGTTCCCAGCGATAGTACCACGTCGTCTGTAACTCGCGGTCGGGACATTCGAAGAGGGGAATATTTGCGGAGTACCAGGCCCAGTCGCGGTTGTCCCAGAATGACTCCTGCTGCAGGAGTTTTCGGGCATCAAGCAGTTGTCGGGGGGGATCGGCAGGAGGTTCCTGGCAGACGCCGCAGGGGGCACACGCAGTGAAGGCAAAGACGCAGAGCGTCGAGACCAGCACTGCAAGGCGGACTGGAGGAACCGATGGCCATTGCCGGGGGAAAATGCAGCCGCAGAACGGGTGGAGAAAAAGGAGCAGGGTGTGATTAAACATGGGGAGCGCCTGATTCCTGAGAGAAGCGGACCAGCTCTCCCAGGTATTCCGCGGCCCGCACGTGCAGATTTCGAATGTCAATGATTTGGACAGGCATTACCGCTGCGGAATCCCGGAGAACTGCCGCAGCAGGGGAGCTAGCCGGACTTTTTCTTTGCAGCTTTCTTTGCGGACTTCTTCTTTGCTGCTGGAGCGGCTGAGGCGGCTTTTTTACGAGCTGGAGCGGCTGTCTTTCGGGCTGCTCCCCGTCGAGCGGTGCGTCCGCTGCTGCCCCGAGCCTCTTTTTCCTGCAGCCAGCCGATAGCTGCCTGGAGTGTCACGGTCCCGATGTCGGTGTCTTTGGGAATGGTGGCGTTCACATCGCCGTGTTTGACATAGGGACCATAGCGTCCCTCGAAAATTTGAACGGGGGCCTGGTCTTCGGGGTGTGGGCCGAGCTCCCGGAGGGGAACGGGAGCGGCTTTCTTGCGGACTGTGCGGAGCATTTCCACAGCAGCATCGAGCGGAATCGTGAGCACATTCCAGACCTCGCCGTCATGTTCCCACGTATGGGATTTGCGATCGAAGCTGGCGAAGACTTTGTCGTGAGTGACATAGGGGCCGAACTTGCCGATCCCGGCATTGACGACTTTGTCGGTGAGTGGATGTTTGCCAAGGCGGCGCGGGAGCGAGAGCAGTTCGATGGCGGTGGGCAGATCGAGCTGATCAGTTGGGAAGCAGTTGGGAATGCTGCAGCGTTTGGGTTTGGGGTTTTCTGCGGTGACTTCACCGAGTTGCAGATACGGGCCAAACGGGCCCCGCATGGAGTAGATCGGCAGTCCTTCTTCGGGATGCATGCCGATAGCTTCAGGGCCTTTTTGCTTTTCCTCAAGGAGTCGATCGGCGACCGCATTGGTAATTTCGCCGGGTGCAATACTGTCGGGGATGGACGCAGTGAGTTTTTCTTCCCCGCGAGTTTTCTCAAAGTACGGTCCGTACCGGCCCACGCGAACGGCGGCGTCGAGCCCTTCGATGGAGAGCGTGCAGGCATCGCGGGGGTCGATTTCGCCGTCGCGGCGCTTGACCTGTTCATCGAGCCCATCTGTGCCGTGATAGAAGCCCCGCAGGTACGGGAGCCGTTCAGCAGATCCGGCTGCGATGTCGTCGAGAGTTTGCTCCATACCGGCAGTGAAGCCGAGGTCCACGAGCCTGGGGAAGTGATTTTCGAGCAGCTTCGTGACGGCCATGGCCGTGAAGGTGGGCACCAGTTGATTGCCGTTGCGGCGAACGTAACCGCGGTCCTGAATGGTACTGAGAATGCTGGCGTAGGTGCTGGGACGACCGATGCCTTCAGATTCGAGTGTTCTGACGAGAGTGGCTTCGGTGAAACGGGCTGGAGGTTTGGTTTCGTGAGAAACGGCGTCGGCGCGTTCGAGCTTGAGTTTTTCGTTTTCCTGCATGGGTGGCAGGGTGGAGTCCTGATCTTCGATGGCAGCTTCGGGATCGTCGGAGCCTTCGACGTAGGCTCGGAAGAAGCCGGCGAATTCGACCGTGCGACCACTGGCGCGGAATTCGGCATCGCCCGCGGCAATTGTCACGGTGTCAAACCGCAGGATGGCATCGGCCATTTGAGTGGCCATCGTGCGTTTCCAGATCATCTGGTAGAGGCGGGACTCGATGCCGCTGAGGCCGAGTTCGTCGGCTGTCAGCATTTGAGTCCCGGCCGGACGGATGGCTTCGTGAGCTTCCTGGGCGCCTTTGGCTCGAGTGGTGTATTGGCGAGGTTCGGGGCTGAGGTAATCGCGTCCGTAGAGGTCGTCAACGCGTCCACGAGCGGCACGAATGGCTTCTCCGCTGAGATTGACGCTGTCGGTTCGCATGTAGGTGATGTGGCCTTCTTCGTAGAGCCGCTGAGCGATCTGCATGGTCTGCCGTGCTGAGAGGCTGAGTTTTCGGTTGGATTCCTGCTGCAGCGTGCTGGTGGTGAACGGAGGGTAGGGCCGGCGCAGCTGCTGTTTCTGTTCGATGGAAGCAACCGACCAGGGGAGTTGCTGAATGCGTTCGAGCGTCTGGCGGGCCTGAACTTCAGAGAGCAGAAGCACATCGCTGCCGGCCTTAAGCTGCCCGGTGTTCTCGTCGAAATCGCGGCCACTGGCGATGCGGCGGCCACCCAAAGTCTGCAAAACAGCCTCGAACGTACCGCCCTGGGCAGCCTGCAGCGAGGCCTTGAGGTCCTAGAAAGTGCCGCTGCGAAACTTCATGCGTTCGATTTCACGATTGACAAGCAGCCGCACGGCCACGCTTTGCACACGCCCAGCAGACAGACCGCGAGCAATTTTCTTCCAGAGCAGGGGACTGAGCGTGTAGCCGTAGAGTCGGTCGACGACGCGCCGGGTTTCCTGGGCCTGAACGAGGTGTTCGTCGAGTCGCCGCGTGTTGTGGATGGCTTCGATGATTGCGGGTTTTGTGATTTCTGAGAATACCATCCGGCTAACGGGAATGGAGGGCTTCAGAACCTGCACGAGATGCCAGCCGATACTTTCCCCCTCACGGTCTTCGTCAGTTGCAAGAATCAGTTCCTGAACTTTCTTGAGGTGATCCTTGAGTTCTGTGATGAGTTTTTTCTTTTCGGCTGGAATGACATAGAGCGGGTCAAAGTCAGATTCGACGTTGACTCCGAGCGTGGACCAGGGTTCTTTTTTGAGCGCAGGCGGAATCTCTGCGGCACTGGACGGAAGGTCGCGGATATGCCCCATACTGGCTCTGACGATGTAGTCATCGCCAAGAAAACCAGCGATTTTCTTCGCTTTTGCGGGAGACTCAACAATTACCAGCGCTTTTTTGAGCGAAGCCATGAACAGCGGATTTCCACAAAAATCAGACCGGCCTGGACATTGAGCAGAAGGTCAGAACCGGGAACAGGATGGGTGAATTGGGGTCAGGTTGGCCGTGGTGGGCAACGTGGACAGTGAGGACGCAAAAACGTCGTTACCTGCATGCAGCATACGCAATTTGGGGGCGTCAGGCCAGCCAGGAGGTGGAGGGACGGAGCTGTGGACGGGGAGCGTGGCACAGGACCGGAGGCCGTGGCCACCATTCCCTCCCACAACCCGCAACCGGTTGCCCTTGCCTCACCACACACGACCGTTAGAATCCACGTTTTCCTCCCGGACCAGTCACGGCACCGCCAACCTGGCCGATGGATGACCTTTTACTGCATAAACCATCGTGCGGACATCTGTCAAGTCAGTCCGATCCACGCTGGACAAAACTGTCTCTTCCGTAAGAGCCTCTCCATGAGTTCGCCCTTCAGCTTCTTCCGCCGCAATCAGCATGTAACCATGGTGGCCATCGTGATTCTGTCGATGGTGGCCTTCACCATCAGCGACATGATGACCCAGGACGTCAACCACTTCGTGACGCTTGGAGTGCTCCTGGGCGGGGCGGTCATGGCCTTCCTCGGCATATCCCGCGGTCGCTGGTTGCAGTACGGAATCGCTGGCGCCATTGCCGGTGGCCTGCTGGCGTGGGCTTTGCCCGGTTTTTTTGGAGCAACCGGGGAATTCTATCAAACATCGACACTCGGAGCCTTCGACGCCGAAAGGATCCGCGAATTGCATCTGCGAAAGACCATCGCCAACAGCTTCCTGGAAAAAGCGTTCGCCAAAGCCTTCGGGGCCGGCACAGAGCGCTTCGCCCCACGTTTTGACCCTTACTACCCGACAGTAGAAGACGATGCAATCTTCGGAGAATTGCTCAGGGCCGAAGCTGAAGAAATGGGGATCGTCGTCACAGACCAGATGGTCTCCAGCTACATCAACAGCAACACAGGAGACAAACTCGCGGAAAAGGATTTCGTTGACATCCGCAACGAACTCTCAATTGCGGGTCGCCGAGTGTCAGAAGCTGAAATTATTGAAGCCTTCCGCAGCGAAATTGCTGCCCTGATGGCTTACATGCAAAAGGCTCCCGGACTTTCAGCGGCAACTCAGCCACCCGCAGCGCTCTACGACCTCTTCCTCCGCTCCCAGGTGCGCCAGCGCCTGAATCTCGTGCGACTCGATGTTGACGCCTTCGTCGACAGCGTCCCCGATCCCTCCGATCAGGAAGTTCAGGCGGCGTTCAGTCAGCATCGGGAACGCTTCCCCGGACAGGAAGCTCCAGGATCCATGGGGTTCCGCCAGTTCAACAAAGCCAGCCTCGCTTACCTGCAACTGGACTTCAAGTCCGTGGAAGCAGCCGTGCCAACGCCGTCCGATGCGGAAATCGAAGCGTTCTACAACGAAAAAAAGGACTTGTTTTATCGCAAGCCCGCCGAGCCACCTGCAACTCCGGAAACACCTGGAACTGACGACTCCACCCCAGCTCCGGAATCGCCGGCCCCCGAGACACCAGCGCCCGACGCCCCCAGGCCGGAAGAGCCAAAGCCCGAAGAGCCAAAGCCCGAAGAGCCAAAGCCGGAAGAGCCCAGCTCGGATGCAGACCCGAAGGGCTCACCGGAGACTGAGGTCCCGCAGTCTGACGCCCCGAAGGCCGATCCGGAATGTGGTCCGATCGATGAGCCGACTGCTGTCCAGACACCTGCTGAGCCTGCTGCTCCAGGCCCCGCTTCACCCACATCCGAGACCACGTCCACCGGTCAGGAGAAACCAGCCGACACACCCGCAGAGCCCCCCACGACACCTCCGGCCACCCCCCCGGAATCTGTACCGCCGACTTCCACGGAAAAACCCGCCGAAGACCCTGTTCCGTTCGTGATTCCACCTGTTGAGTACCGCCCGCTGGACGACGAACTCAAGTCGGAAATTCGTGATCAGCTTCACGAAGAGCGAATTCGCAGAGAGATCGACCAGCGTTTGAATACCGTGATGAGCGGCCTGCAGACGCTCGAACGTGAGCGTTCCAGCAAACGCCGCGCAATCGTCAAGGCAGACCAGTCCATCGAGCCCAGGGTCCGTGCAGAAAAGCTCCGTGAATTCAACAGCACGCTGCTCAAGGGCATGGAGGAACTTGGCAAGACTCACGGGTTCGCCTTCGCGGAAACTGGACTTCTTTCCGCCCGTGATCTCAGTACCGACGACATCCGCCCGATTGGTACCGCTCAGGACGCCACGTCCGGTACTCCGGTTTTCCAAATGGCCTTTGAACTGTTCCCAGGTGAGAACGATCCTTACAACGACGCCAATCTGTTCACCCGCAAAAAGGCCGTAAAGAACCAATTCGCAGTGGAAGGTCAGGAAAGTCATTTCGTGTGGTGGATCACGGAGTTTTCTCCTTCACATATCCCAGAACTCACCGACGACATTCGCAAGGAAGTTGTTCTCGCTCTGAAGCGCCAAAAAGCCAGAGAGCTCGCTCAAAAACGCGGCGAAGCGCTCGCGAAAATCCTGAATGACGAAGCCGCCAAACCTGAGGCAGAGCGCAAGCCGGCAGCGGAACTTCTGCAGGGCCAGACGGTTCTTGATCAGGCTGCGTCCGATCCCGTCGTGGTGCGCCAGACGCAACTCTTTTCATGGCTCGAACAGGATCTCACACCGCAGATGAACTTCATGCAGCGTCCGCGGCTGCGGATGTCCTCCATCAACTACGCGGATGAGTCGGGTGGCGAGGTCCGCTATGCCGGTGATCGCTTCATGCGAGCCGTGTTTGAAGAACTGCCTGCGGGCAAAGCGTCCGTCGTCCCGGATGACGAATTAGGAGTCTACTACGTCGCTCATGCAACAGAAAGAATCGCTGACCAGGATGTCCTGCGGCAGATGTTCCTTCAGGAGGGCCGGCAGTTCGGCTTCCGCCAGGGTGGGGTGGC
>JBEIEK010000263.1:0-8479 GCA_040382995.1 Planctomycetaceae bacterium | reverse complement strand
GCAGAGTGAACTGGGTGGTGCCGTCCCCCCGGTGCGGGGCGAGGTAGTTTCCGGCGAGGTCGCGAAGGCCGTCGACACTGTCCGTGGTGGCGTCGTTGTTGTCGACAGTGATGCGGTATTTGCGTTCAAACGGGAAGGCTGTGGTGGAACGGAAGATGACTTCGTTGGAGACAGAATTGTAGACGAAGACGTAGTCTACGCCGAGTGTCAGCAGGCCTTCGGTGATAATTGTACCGTTCGGGAGGTCGGGCAGGTCGGTGGCCTGCTTGACACCGTCGTCCATATACAGTTTGAACTGGGAACCATCGAGGAACACACGGCCATCGTCAACGCCGATGCCGACGTCCTTCAGGGTGATAATCAGTTCGCGGACGGTCGTCGGGGTATTCAGCCAGACGGCATCCAGGCCGGAATCGAGGTCCAGCGGTGACTGGTCCAGTGGAGTGCTGAAGAAGGATGTGGGGCGGAAGAAGTCGACACGGTCAATTGCACCGCGATCCTTGAAGACGTTGGCGCCCTGAGCGGCCGGAGTGTTGACGTCCGGATCATCGCCACGGGTCTGGCCATAGGCATCTTCGGAGGGTGTCTTGATGGGTGACACGCCGATTCCCAGGGGATCACGCACGGTGATAAACGGGGTGCGATCGTTGAGTGAGTCGATGGAACTGTCGATGGCCTGAGAGAGCGGTGCCGGATAGTAGTTGCGGCGGGCCTGGTCTACGAAGAGCGGGTCAGTATTGCTGAGCAGGATGGGGAAGTTGCCTGTACCGATGGTTCCGGCGTTGGCATTGGTGGCGTTGTTGCGGTAAAGGGTCCCACCAACAACAGTTCCCAGCGTCTGGGACGCGACGTCCACGAAAACCCCGGTGTTGAGATCAGCCACGATGTTGTTGAGCAGCGTTGGGCTGGCGTTTTGTTCGACTCGGATACCGACACCGGAGGGTGTATTTGGGTTGCCGACAATGGTGTTATTGATGATGCGTCCGACCGGTACGGGGCCCACGGTTTCGATGGCGCCAGGGGGCACATCGCCGCTGAAGAGGATGCCGCCGGTGCCACTTTGAACGATGACGTTATTGGCGATGACAATCCCTGGAACCCAGCGGTTAAGGTTGGGCTCGCGGAGATTGCGAACGGGGCCGGCGTGGGTGAGTGCTCCGGCTCCAGGAGGATTGAAGCCACCGGTCCGCGGTGCGGCATCCGAAATGATGCCCCAGCTCTGGGAATCGGCGATAAAGTTGGAGGCGATCAGCAGTTGTCCCTGGTCACGGAACTGGTTCTGGTCTCCGTAGCCGTTGTGGAAGATCACGTTCGTGGTGTCATCGATGGGGCGAAGCACACCGAGATCTGCGGTGGAGCGACCGGGGACGAGCAGCGACGTGACGGTGCGGTTCGAATTAAACTCGACCTCCACAGCAGCGGTCAGGGCGTAGACCGGTTCTGTCAGGTAGTCGATGTCGATGCCGAAGATGAGTTGGTCCCCACGTTCGAAGCCTGGACCATTCTGCAGAGAAGTGACCACGGCAGAGAAGTCAATGGTGAGGATGTCGAAGTCCGGCGAGAATGTGAACTGGGGAACTCGCGGATTGGTTGCGTCAAGGGTGGTGAATGTCGGTGTGTCGAAGTCAGAGGCTGCATTCACGGTGGGACCGTTGCCTGTCCCGCCCAGAATCGAGATCGGGTCAAACTTCTGGCCACCAGGCAGCTGGATGCGAATGCTGCGGATCTGTTCCGGGAAGCCGGTATTGGGATCAATCAGTGGTGTTGTGTTGCGGAACGTGAAGAGGGTGCTGGAGCCTGAGGTATTGGTGAGCGGAGCGAGGCGTCCGAACACTCCGAGCGGCATGGCATCGGAGGTGGGGGGTGGTGACGCCGTCGGTAAGCCTGACAACGGCAGTGCCGTAAAGATTCACGACAGCACTGGTGCTGACGAACCTCGCTGGATCCTCAGAACCATCGCTGCCGTCAGAGAGACCGGCACGCAGATTCAGCAGGCCCTGCACTTGTGTTGAATTGATGGCGTCGCGGACTCGGGCGGCGATCGTCGCAGCGGATTCGCCTGTGAGGTGCGCGACTGTCTCGAAACGCGGATCGATAACGGCCACGCTGGCGGGGTTAAAGAGCAGCGGTTGGTGGCCGGGGGCGACGCCGTCGAGAATGCGGGCGTCTTCATACTCGAAGGTCACCGTTGAAATGCCATCGCTGACCGAGAAAGTCTGACCGTCGCGCAGTTCAACAGCGGAGGGGATGCGGATCGACTGTTGTTTGGCGAACCGATCGTTGGTATCGATGGTGCGGAAGGCGGGGTTGGGAGTGGAGCTTCCCTGAACGAAGGATGCGTAATCAGCGGCGCGGCGGATTTCCACATCATAGTCGCCGGTAAGAATATCCTGGTAGGGGTTGGGGTTGAAGGCGTCGGTGTTGATCACCTCCGGATTGGAGATGAAGTTGGTATTCGCCGGTGCTCCGGTGACCATTTCACCGCGTTCGGCAAACCCGATGATGATATCGTCGATGTGGAAGCCCTCGAAGGCATTGTTGATGCCGCGAAGAGAGGCAAGACTGACGTTGTAACCACCAAAGCCGTCACCGGGCAAACCTGTTGTATGTCCCATCGGACCGGGGTTTGTGACATAGTGACCGATGATACGGACGAGATCACCGCTGCCCTTGATATTAAAGCGGGGGACGACAAGGGGCTCAGTGGCGACATCGTCGGTGGCATGACCCTCGACGGAAAGGTGGAGGGTGTAGACCTGGCCGGGAGCGGCACCACTGAGGAACGGTGGGACACCGACCTGCACGTAGTACTCGCCGGGTGACAGTTCCGTCTCTATGTATGAGGCCGTGGCGAAATTGCTGCCAATATCCAGCTGGCCACCGTTGATGTTTTCAATGATTGTATTTCCGGCTGAATCCACAATCCGAAGCATGGAGTTGAAGTTTTGGGCGGTGCCGTCAAGGTCAACGATCACCTTTGCCGGATTTCCAGTGCCTGGGTCAGGGACAACGAAGCGATAGAAGTCTGTACCGGAGGCCACGGTTGAGCTGCCGAGGATCGTGATGTGTGGCAGCGGGTTGGGGTTGTTCAGCGAAATCGTATTGTTGGCGCGGGCACTCCAGGCGAGCGCTTCGAGGTCCGTAGCGACCAGAGGATCGGCCACGTTGTTGAGTTCGGATTCCGGGTAGGTGCCCGCTGGAAGCAGGTGCGAGGCAAGTGCAACCTTGATGGCCTCTGCCACCTGGTTGGGGGACATGGTGGAGAAAATGGACACGGGGGTGGTGCCCGGTGTCACACCGGGAGCGCCTTCCACCACGACTCCGGAGCCTGTGGACTGCACAAGGGCAATCCCGTCCGTCGCAATCGGCTCATTCACGGGGTGACGGGTGAGATTCAGGCGATTGCCGTTGCGATGAGCTCGCAGCTGTATAAAGGAGCCCGTCGCTGACAACGCGGTTTCCAGGATGGCATTTTCCAGTTTTCGGGCGATCTCAGCAGAACTCATGCTGCCGTTGATTACCACCTGAATGTTGCCGGTGGCAACTCCATCGTTCAACTTGTCGAACTCGAACGTCCACGACTCCGTGGTGGCCGTTGCTGGATCTGTCACGTCAATCTGGAGAGTCTCGCCCTCAGAAATCTGTTCGAAGTTGGGCACCACCAGCGTGTAGCCAAGGTCGATTTCGAACTGATTACATCCTTCCAGAATAAAGCTCTGACCGTCTCTCAGTCGGCTGCCTGGGCGGGCGAACATTTCTTCGCCAACGGTAGTGATATCACCGACATTGACCGCGCCACTGGTGGCAAATTCAAAACGCAGCCGCAGGTCGGATCGTCCGGCGAAATTGCTGAGATCCACACGAGCCTGTCGCCAGTTCGGGGCACCTTCGTCAAAGATTTCCACCACATCCGGCAGTGCCTGCCTGGTTGGATAGGTGGTGACACCATTCGGTCCAAGGTCCTGCTCGTCGTCGCCCAGCAATGGACCTCGATAGGAGTCGTTGGTGGCGGCGAGCACCCAGTCGGTGCCGTCACCGACATACACGCGGATGGCATCGGAATGCCGGCGAACACTGGGGATGTAGTCGTTGCTGTCCGTTTGTGCGAAGTAGCTGAAGTACAGAGTCGGCTTATCGGCGGCCGCGTAACCTTCGAGGCTGAAGGTGTTGCTGAGGAAGGTGCCGTGGGCGCCGCCGGGGAAGTTGTAATTCATCAGCCTTCCGAGGCTGCCGAGATCGTTCTTGTTGCCGGCCGTTGGTCCACCCGCCTGGTTGCCGAAATACAATGTTGCTCCGCCGGGCGAAAGTGTGCGGGTACCATCAATGGCCGGCAAGAGCCCATGACCATCATCCCCGGCTCGATCGCCGTTCAGCGCCCACAGGTTGTACTGCAGCGTGCCGAAGGTGACTCCTGTGGCCACCACGCCCAGGTTCACTCGGGATTGACCGTCGAAGAAGTACGGCAGTTCGTCACCCCACGCAATTGTCGGGTCCGGGTCCAGTCCATTCGCGATCGCATGCACGTTGCCGAGGTTATCGGATACGAACAGAGTGTTGACATACGCACCGTTCTCAACGATGGCTGGTCCGGCAGAGAGGCCTGTGAAGTTGGTGATAAACGGACTGGTGGGATCATCGGGATCCGTGCGGAGTCTGATCACCGGGTTGACGATGTTGATTCCGAATGGGGTGACGGCGTAGCGATACAAGCGACCGGTGTTGTCCACGGCAAAAACTGTGGTGCCCCGGACCACGATCCCGGTGATGGTACCGGTGGTTGAAACGGGCAGCACGCCGATTTCCACAACGTCAGTCCCCGCCGCGCCACCGGCACGCGCATTTCCGGTTCGCAGTGCGCCACCCTGAGAAATTGCGGCCCCGGTTCGGGTATTGAACTGGTAGACGATGTTGCGTGCGTAGCCCCGGCTGACGCCGTCACCACGCTGCACGACCATGATCCCGCCGTCTGTTGTTGGGGCGGCATAAGTAAATGCGGTGACAATCGTTCCTACGTTGGAGTTAGTCAGGTTGCCGTTGTCAAAGTGGAATGTCTGGATGCCGTCATCATTGAACGCTGTGGGAGCACCGGTGCCGGTGTCCAGGCGAGTATAGATGGATGAGTTGCCATCGGTTGGCGCGCTGCTGAACGTCCACGTGTACAGTTCGCCGTCAGGCCGCATCTGGATGTCATTATGCAAGCCGATGCCACCATTATTGAGTTGGGTGACGAATGTGCCGGTGAAGGAGTTATTCGTGTAGATATTGCCGCCATCACTGACAAACAGCGGCACGTCGCCGATGTGGTACTGGATCACATTCTGGTCTTCCTCGCCATCTGCGAACTGGTAGCGAGGGGCTGTGGATGTGCCGGAACCGCCGAAGTGTTCGTCAAAGATTCTGGGGATGGAGGGCAGTGGTTCCAGACGGACAAAAGTGCTTGCCGGATTTGCCGTCAGCGTCTGATTCAGCACTGCAGGCAGCATGGAGTTGGGAGCAACCACGAGATAGTAGTTGCCCTCCGGGAGTTCAAACGGGCCGATGTAGGGGTCGAGTGCACCCACGCTGCCGCGGGACAGATCGTCCATGTCCGCACCTTCCAGCGGACCACCACGGTCGTCTGAGATGCCGCTGTCGCGAGCCGTCAGGATCAGGGTGTTGGTGTCAGCATCGTAGATGTGTGCCTGCAGATTGCCACGGGACATGCCATCTGCGTAATCCACATCAAAGATCACAGAGGCAAACCGATCAGGATTGGTGTGGCCGGGGATCTGCTGAATGTCATCGTAGGTGACGCTGAAGCGATAGAAGTCAACATCGGTTGGAGCAGAAATGCGTCCGGCGATGGCAACGGCGGCTCTGTCGGTATTGAGCACGTTGCCCACGTTCTGCTGACCGCTTCCCAAGGGGGTGTCATTGGGCAGAGTGCTTTCCGTGTACTCGCCGGAAAGAGGCGAGTGAACCGGCTGACCATAGACCTCGATGCCATTCGTTGCGAAACGAATGTCAGCGTAGCGAACCGTCGTACCGGGTACTTCATCCGTTTCCTGCAGACGAATCTGCAGCTGGTAGCTGCCGCTGGTGATGCCGTTGAAGACTTTTGAATTGTCCGTCAGATCGCCGCGGCTGGCCGTGGGGGACAGTGAATCAATGTTGCTGGAGCGAACGCGGACGTGGAAGGTTCCAGTGCTGCCCACGGTTCCCGGCAGGACAACTCGGAACCCGGCATCCTTCTGGTTGGTGCTGTACAGGTCATCACTGATGTACTGAGACTTGTTCAGTGAATTCGCCTGGAGATTCGCGCTGTTCTTAAACAGCAACGACGGATTGGAGGACTCGTTCAGACTGCTGTCGGACAGGGCGATGATCTGGCCGGTGGAGGAGATGAGTTCCACGACGGTATCGAGGGAGTGCGTGGTACGGTCAATGTCGATCCAGACTTCGCTGCCCGCCGTGGCCTTAAAGCTGTAGACGTCGACGTCACCGGGAGCATTGATCGTGCCATTCACCTCGAAGCCCAGTCGCAGGTTATCGTCGCTGGTTTTCTGGATGATGGTTGTGCCGTCGGGATTGCGGATGCGGAAGTTATTGCGGCCAAGTTCGCCGAGATATTCAGCGATCTTCGCGGTGGCATTGGTGCCCGGCGCGGTGACGGTGACCACTTCGCGTTCGTTGTAGACTTCCACGTTGCGATCGTGGGCGTACTGTGAAACGAGGATGCTGCGCCAGGCGCCGGGGGCACCTGTGCTGGCACCGTTGCTGTTGGTGTCCTTCAGCGGGAGACCGGCGAGGTCAAAACCAGCGCCTACGCTGTCATCGGCGATGGCCGTCAGAATCACCGGGAAGAACGGCTGACCGACAATCTGCAGAACCCCACCGATGCGGTCATCGATGTCAAGTGGCTTTCCGGCCGCCGTGAAACCGGCAGTTGCGCCGCCGAGTTTCACGACAAGGCTGGCATCGGGATCGCTGTTGAGTCGCAGACCACCGAACGTGTGGAAGTTGGGAACGATGATCTCATTGAGCACCACGTGAACGATGTCAGTGTCGTCCCAGACGGACTGGGTGGTGAGCGTCTCGCCGCGGACGACCAGACCGTTGATGGCGTTGCGGCCCATCAGGTTGCGGTCAATGAGTGGTCCCTGATTGTGTTCGTAGCCACCGAAGATACCGGACAGACCCCGGATGCGACCGGAGTCGGCCTGGAAGGCGGTGGTCATGGCATTGGCATTGATGGACAGAGCGGGCCCGAGGTTATCACGGAAGACATTGTTGATCAGAATTGGCTGACTGCCGCGGGCGAAGAGTGTCCCGGTGGCATTCGCTGTGCGACCGAAGCGGGTGGCGATGGCCGCAGGCGTCCCTGTTCCATCCCTGTTTTCCTCAAAAATGCTGTTGGTCACACGCAGCTCGGCCTGGTGGGCTTCGATCACGTTGAAACCAGCGAAGTTGCCGTCGGTTGGAATTACGCTGCCACCAAATGTGACGAGAGCGTAGTCGATGCTGCCGGTGGCGCCGGGGGCGAGATAGATGCCGCCCCAGAGTCCCGTGCCACTGGCGGTGCTGGTGCCACTTCTGGGTGCCTGTTCATTAGCGCCCAGTCGGTCATCATTATTGGTATCGAATGTACCGCCGATCCCATAGCGATCATCCAGCCGCGAAGTGAGTATGATCTCGCGACCACCTTCGGATTCGATGACGATCTGTGCGCCCATGCCGACTTCGATGCGGGAGCCTTCGAGCTTGACGATCAGTTCCGGGTCGATGACCAGGCTGGCGTCGAGGCGGGCGCGATTGCGACCAGCGAGCGTTTCGTCGAGGATGCCAGTGAGCGTCGTGCCGTTATCAACGAAGGAGGTGGATGAAGCGTTGAGATTGGCGACAAGCGTGTAAGGACCGGCACCGGTATCTGTGGAACGAAACAGACGTCGTGACGTGTAGGGGGCGGCAGCCGGTGGCAGATTGCCAAGAGAAATTGAACTGTTGGCTGTGGCGACCGCAGCGCTGCGGGTTACGAGCGAGGGAGGGCTCTGGTTGCCGGACGCATCGACGTACACAATCCGGTAGTTATATGTGCCAACGCCCAGAGTCCCGCCGGACTGTGGTGTGACGGTAACCAGCACCACCGGCGGAGCATCGACTTCGAGGAACGGGCCGCCGGGAGTACCGCGGACGACGAGGTTTTCGGAGATGATGTGGACGATGTCCTTGTCGTCGAAGCGACCAGCGACAGTCATTTGCCGAGTGGGTTCGCCGGCGGCCGTCTGGATCCGGACAAACAGACCATTATTGGAATTGTTGATCAGGCGGTTACCGTAGATATCCGGCCCGACGCGTCCGTAGTCAGGAGTGAACGCCACAGCCTGGAAGGCTGGTGCGGAAAACGTCGTTTCCTCGAAGCTGTCCGGATCAGCGGACAGAGCCGAATCTTCGCTGAGGGTAATGAAGTTGTTGTAAATGGAGGGGCGAGCGGTGAGCATGG
>JBEIEK010000262.1:0-8510 GCA_040382995.1 Planctomycetaceae bacterium | reverse complement strand
AGAGGTCACCGGGGCGAAACATGGAGGCTGTGCCAGGAACTTCATCTTCGCAAAATCGACCAGGACACTCCACCACGGAGCCGTCAATGAAACTACGTCTGATTCAGTGTCAAGTCGTCCTGTTCACCACCATTTGTGCTGCCGCGGCGGCATCCGAGATTCCTCAGCCGCTGCAGGAGCGACAGCAGCAACTTTACGAGGCCGTGGACAAAGTTCGCGGCTGTGTCGTGGGTGTCGCTGACGGCATGGGTGTGGGCAGCGGAGTGATCGTCAGCAATGATGGTTTCGTACTGACGGCGTCTCACGTCGTCGAAAATGGTCGTCGTGGCGGGCGGCGGCGGGGTGCCGGGGTTCCTCCGCGGCCGGTCACCGTCCTGTTCCCGGACGGAAGTCAGTACCAGGCGGACGTCCTGGGACGCAACGCGGACGCTGACGCTGCCCTGCTGAAAATCTCTGAACCCTTCCGCGGCGGCGGCGGTTTCCCCTTCGCTCCAATGGGGCGGACCTCGGAAACGCAGGTGGGCCAGTGGTGTTTCGCGATGGGGCATCCTGGCGGCTATCGTCAGGACCGCGAGGCCCCTGTGCGGTTTGGTCGCGTGCTTTCTGTCGGAAGCCGGACGGTTGTGTCTGACTGCGCCATTCTGCTGGGTGATTCCGGTGGTCCGCTGTTTGATCTGGATGGTCGCGTGATTGGCATTCACAGCATGATCACAAGCCTGATCATTGAAAACCGGCACGTGGCGATTGACGCCTTCCACAATGACTGGGACCGACTGCTGGCAGGGGAACGCTGGGGTTCGCTGCGGGCGGCCGACAACGGTCTTGTCGAATCCGGGTTCTTCGGTGTGCAGTTGAGATGGAAAGACTTCACTCCCCTTGTTGATGAGGTGGTGACGCCTTCTCCCGCTGAAAAATCGGGTTTGAAGGAGGGGGACGTGCTGCTGCAGATTGCCGGCGGTCGGATCGCGGACCGACTGGATCTGGCCACCACTTTGGCGCTGTTGGAATCTGAGCAGACCGTGGAGGTGCGGATTCGCCGCGGTACCGAGGAATCTTCAGTGCAGCTGACGACCGGTCCTAAAACGACAGCCGACGATTCCGCAGGCGACAACACTCCGGAAGGCGGTGAAGAGGGACTGGAGAGGGACGAACAGCGGCAGCGGGAGATTCTTGAACAGCTCAGCGATACCCGCCCGATTGGCCGCAACGAGAAAAGAGCGTCTGACCAGCTTGCGCTGTATGCCGGACTGGCCGAAGAACATCGCAACGATGTGGTGGCTGTTCGCGACGGTGGTCCCCTGCTCTGCCTGGGCACCGTGATGTCGAACGACGGCTACATCCTCACGAAAGCGTCTGAAATCGACAGGGCGATCAAACTGGAAGTTGTTGTGCCAAAAGGTGGTCGTTTTTCTGCCCGGGAAGTGGCGCGGGATGTTGCCTTCGACCTCGCGCTGCTGAAGGTGGACGCGAGCGACCTCGACCCAGTGGATTTCCGCCCTGAGCCTGGTCGACTTGGCGAACTGGCGCTGGTTCAGGACCCGCGTGGCCGTCCGGCGATTCCCACGGTGATCAGCGTGGTGGAACACGAAATGGAAAACTCAAGACGCCCGTTTCTGGGGATTCGGCCGAAGAGTGACCAGAACGGGGTGAGGATCGAGCAGGTGATTCCTGGCGGGGCTGCTGAGAAGAATGGCCTGCGCGCGAACGACGTGATTCTTTCGATTGGCGGTCAGAATCTGCAAACCGCTGAACAGCTGATGCTGCGTGTGCAGGACTTCAAGCCGGGTGACCGTGTTGCAGTGCGTTATATGCGTGACGAGCAGATCGAAACGATCGATCTGGTGCTCACCCCTCGATTTACCAACGAAAACCCGCTGCTGGATCTGTACAACACGATGCGTTCTGAAGATGGTCCGGGACGTTTCGCCAACACTCATGCTGGGGGCTTCCCGAAAGTTCTGCAGATTGACGCCGACGTGTATCCTTCGAAAGTGGGTGGGCCGCTGCTGGACCTGCAGGGGCGGACGCTGGGGATCGTCATCGCTCGAGCGGATCGGTTTCCGACGTACGTGATTCCGGCGTCCAGTGTTCAGGAGGTCTTTGAAAAGCTTCGCAGCCAGGCGACTGAGCCGAAACCGATGGCACCCTGAGAAAGTGTCAGGAGGCGGTCAGCAAGCCGGGGATGATGTTTCCATCACGGATGGCGGTGATGGGACGTCCGGCACCAGAGTCGTATTCTTTTTGGGGGTTCAGGCCGATTCCGGCGAGGAATGAGGCGGCAAGGTCATCTGGAGAGAAGCCCTGCGTTTCGGGGCCCTCGGCACGTGCATCCGTCTGGCCGATGACCTGGCCGGGCCGAAAGCCCGCGCCGGCAAAGAGTGCACAGGCGGCCTGGGCCCAGTGATCGCGTCCGGCATTGCTGTTGATCTTCGGGGTACGACCGAATTCGCCGACGGTCAGGACCGAGGTGGTGCTGAGCAGTCCGCGGTCACGCAGGCGATCAAGGAGCCCGGCAAGTCCCTGATCCAGTTGCGGCAGGAGTTGTCTGGCGAGGGTATTGAAGTTGTCCTGGTGCGTATCCCAGCCTTCCAGCAGGACAGTGACGAAACGCACACCGGCTTCCACGAGGCGGGCAGCCAGCAGCAGACTCTGGCCAAATTCGTGTCGGCCGAAACGGTCCATTTCGGATTCGGGTTCGCTGGCCAGATCGAACGCCCGCCGCGATCGCTGTGAACTGATCATCTGCCACGCCCGCTTTTGGAACTGATTCATGCCCTGGAGCAGCGCGTCTTTGGATTCGAGATCCCGAAAGGTGCTGTCGAGGTCTCTCAGGAGGCTTTGCCGGGCGTTGAAGGCGTCGACAGTCAGAGTGCCGTCGAGCGTAATGCCGCGTACTCGAAAGGGCTGGCCATACCGAGGTTTCTCGCCGGTCGAGAGTGGTCCCCAGGCGGGGCCAAGGTAGCCTGGACCTTCGACGGGTCTGTCGATGGAGACAAAGGACGGCAGATCAGGGGGTGCGGGGAGTTCGTAGCTGGCGAGCGAGCCCAGCAGGGGGTAGTCAAGAACGGGTGTCGGCAGGTTTCCGGTGAGCATGTAGCGGGTGCCAAGTCCGTGATCAGCCAGACTGTGTGTGAGTCCTCGGATCAGGGCACAGCGATCCGCTCGTTTTGCCAGACGTGGCAGATGTTCACAGATCTCGATGCCGGGGACGGAGGTGGCGACAGGGGAAAACTGGCCACGATATTCGGCTGGTGCCTGTGGTTTGAGATCGAAAGTGTCCTGATGAGCCGGTCCACCGCCAAGGAAGACGAGGATGCCTGATCTGCCGAGGTCTGCCTGAGGACTTTCATCGGCAGCGCGGAGCAGGCGGCTGAGTGGGAGTGCGGCGCCGAGGGTTCCGGCCTGCACAAACGATCGTCGCGTTCCGGTCCGAAGTGGCTTTGTCATGGCTGGCCTCAGTGAATGAGAATGTATTCTTTGGTGTTGAGCAGTGCCCACATCAGGTCGCGAAGACCGGAGGCGATTGAAGCGGCATTCTGTAAATGGGCTGTTGCTCTTTGGCGTTCATGTTCTGCGGGGTATCGGCTGAGTGTGCGGAGCCATGCTTCCTCGATGAGCTGGCTGGTGGCAGGCAGTTTTCCGGCGACTTCGTCGGCGGCGATTTGCTGGAGCCAGCCACTTTCCTCGAGGCGTTGTTCGATCAGCGGGTCATTCTGCATGAAGACTGCCTGGAGGAGTGAGGGTTGATTGTTGCGTTCACAATCACAGTTCACGGCTCGATCCGGTTTTCCGAAGACGGACATGGCATACGTGCCGGCCAGTCGCATGGAGAGGTCTCCGATGGCTCGGCGGGTCAGATCAGTCCGGACTTCGTGCTGCAGGTGGGTGGCGGCGAGTGATTGTTTGAGGGCGTCGTAGATGACTTCGGCGGGCATTCGTCGGGGAATCGCGCGGCTGAAGTGACGTCGATCGTCGGGGCTGCCCGACGGCGGTCGGACACTGCGCTGCCACGTGTGGCTGGTGAGGATCTGGCGGTGGAGCCTGCGGAGGTCATAGCCGGAGTTGATGAAGTCATTTTCCAGCCAGGCGAGGAGTTTGGGGTGCGAGGGTGGATTGGCGGGGTTGAGGTCATCCGGTGGTTCGATCAGGCCGCGGTGAAAGTAGGCTGCCCAGACGCGATTGACGAGGGCTTTTGCGAACCAGGGGTTATCGGGCTGGTTGATCCAGTCCATCAGGACCTTGCGGGGATCCTGGTCCGGGGCGAGCGTCACTGTGCCGCTGCGCAGCAGGGACAGGGAGAGCGGTGCGTCTCTGCGGTGTGTGTAAAGTTCGCGCCAGGGGATGGTGCGTCCCTGCTGGGCCTGTCGCAGGAGATCGGGAGTGACGGCAGCACCCACAGCGGCGTCCCGGACCTGCAGTCCGGTGCTGCTGGCCAAATCTTTGTAGGCGGCCTGCGATTCCGGGGGCACGCCGTATCGGATCGGTTCAAAAAAGCGGCTGAATTCCCTGAAGTCCTGTTGAGTCCATGGAGCGAATGGGTGCTTATGGCATTGCGCACACTGCAGGCGGATGCCGAGGAAGTTCTGGGCGAAGGCCTGAGCCGCATCGTCGGGTTTCTGCATACTGCGACGAGTCCAGTAGTGGGGCATGGTGGCTCGATCTGCAAATCGATCCAGGCCCCCTTCTAAAAAGTATGCAGAAACTTCTTCGGCATATTCAGGCCATGTCTGACCTTCGTCGCGACTGCGGGCGAGGACGATGCCGCGGACAAGCTGGTCCCACGGTTCGTTGCGATCGAGCCGGCGACGAATCCACTCGGCCCACTGCACGGAAGTTTCCTGACCGAGTTCGGCCTGTTGTGCGGGATTGCAGCCGGTCCAGTCACAGATGCGATTGGCCCAGAAGGCGGCATAGGCGGGCCGGGAAAGCAGTTCATCGATTTTGCGTTCCCGTTTGTCGGGTCGGCTGTCCGCCAGAAACGTGCGGACTTCGTCGGGGGATGGGAGCGTGCCTGTGGCGTCAAGGCTGGCGCGGCGGAGGAATTCGGAGTCGCTGCAAAGGTCGGCGTGTGGCAGGTGCAGCAACTGGAGGCGTTCGTTGATCATCTGATCGAGAGGTGAACTGACGGGATCTGAGCGGACGACCTGGTCCTGAAACGGCCGCACCACAGGCACTGCGGTCACGAGGTTGTCGTAGAAGACCACCACATGAGTTTCTCCGCGGCCGATGAATGTCACCTGGCCGTCTTCGGTGACTTCAGCGATGGAGTCATCATTCGAGCGGAAGCGGCTGAAGGCCGTGACGTCCTCAGGCAGGCCATCTTCCCAGACGGCGGTCACACGGAGGCTGGGTGTGGGTTGAGTTTCGCTGAAGATGAGTTGTGGGGGTTCGACGAGGAGTTCGCGGAGGACTGCGGGGTGGTCTGTGCCGGGAGCTCCGGCTGCTATCCAGCGGCGGAGGATGTCGGCTTGTGTCGAATGCGCTTCGAACCTGCGACCACCTTCGTGGGCGATTGCCAGGGTGGGTTTTTGAATGATCAGACTGGCATCGGGGGACTTTGGGTTGACCCGCGGGCCTTTGTTACTCGTCGCCGTGAGCGCTGCATGGTCCGACTGAAAATCGTAGCCGAAAAGTGACAGTCGGAGTCCGCCGCGTCCCTGGAACGAGCCGTGACAGGCGCGGCCACTGCAGCCCATGCGCCCAAGTAGCGGGAGAATGTGCTTTTGAAAATCGGGCTGTTGCGGATCATCCGCCGGGGCTGAGGGCACCGGGAAGAGCAGGATCAGCAGACAGCAAATGGAGGACAGCCGAAGGTGGCGCATGCCAGCGATCTCCTTACTGCTGCAGCTGACGCACAGACTCGATTACGGTGAGATGATCTGTCTGCTGATTGGGATGTTCTGCTCCAAATTCGATCTGAGTCTCGACGGCTGTATTCTGGAAGGCGTCGCGGCGCTGCCAGAAGCCGGCCAGCATGACCTTTTGTCCGATGATGGCCTGCGGCTGTTTTGCCTGGCTTTCGGCAAATGTTTGTCCGACTGCAGTGACTTCCACGACCAATTCCAGAGTTTCGGAGTCTTTTTTGATCACGCGTCCCTGCAGCATGCCGCGAAAACCGCGGAAACCATCGGGAAGTTCAGGGTAGTCACCGGGCTTGACCGGCGCGACTTTCCGGAGCATTTCGACGACTGTGAGTTGGGGACCGCCATCGTCTCGGGCGCCGAATTCGAGCGTTTCGCCGGTTTTGCAGAGCAGGAGCACATCGAGCAGTTTTCCGCTGACGCCACCTGCGGTGACTTTGGAGCCACGGAGTGATCGTGGGGAAGAGGCCTGGTTGTTTTTCCAGACACGCGGCACCGCATCGACCTCCACTGAGAATGTTCCTCGTTCCACATCTTTTTCAACGAGCCGTCCAACGAGCATTCCGCGGAAACCACGTTGTCCGCGAGATGCACCTTTCGCGGTGCCAGCATCAGTGCCCGCATCGGCACCGCGACGCTGGTCCTCTCGCATTTCCTCAGCGGACATGCTGCGTCCGGCATCTGCAGCAGGTTTGTCACTGCCCGCCTGGAGTCGGCGGATGGGATCGGCAATGGAAACGTGGTCGCTGCGGCGGCTGATGTGCTGGAGGCCGACTTCGAATCGTTCGGAGGGTTTGATTCCGGCAAAGAGTTCCCGGCGATTCCAGAAACCGGCCAGCAGCAGGTTTTTGCCTTCGATTGAAGCGGGGTTGCGAGCAGTATTGCCGTCGGCAGGTCGGACGACGCGATCGACACGCACGATGAGTTCCTGAGATTCGGCGTCTTTTTTGAGGACTTCAGCCTGGACTACTCCGCGAAATCCGCGGAAATCTTCAGGGAGTACGGGGTAGTCTTCGGGAGCGTAAGGGGCGACTTTGCGGAGCAGTTCGCCGGGGAAGACCAGTTTTTCGCCGTTATGCTGGCATTCGAATTCGAGCGTTTCGCCGATTCTTGTGACGACGAGGACGTCGAGAAACTTTCCGAAAACACCAGAGATTTCAGCACGACGCCCGACCAGTGAACCGGGGTTTTCGGCGCGGCTGTTTTCCCAGACGCGTGAGATGGCGTCGACTTCGACGACGAAGGAACCGCGTTCGACGTCACGTTTGATGAGCCGTCCAACGAGCATCCCGTTGAAGCGCTGGAGGCCGTTGGGGAGGGGCTGAGCATCCGCGGGGGGATCGATGCTGGGTTGGACGGCTCGGGCGGCGGGTTGGGGCGATGTTGTGGGTTCGTCGACAGGCGTGAGTGCGAGGCAGGTGGTTGCAAGAAAAGCGGCGGCGATTCCGAGCATGGTGGGGGGCTCTTTGCAGGATTTGGCGGGGGCTGGAACTGGCGGGGCTGGATTTTCTGGTGGATGGGGGGATTGTCAAGTGGTGGTGGTGGAGTCTGTAGCTGCCGGGCGAGGCATGGATGGGGGTTGATGCATTTGAGCGATTGCGGGGCGTGGTGTGGGAGTGAACTGGATTCCGCCCAGCTGAGCCAGCGATTGCATAATGAAGTCGGTGGCGTCAGCGAGATCATTTGCCGAGAGACTTCGCCCCTGCCAGCGGGAGAGGTCCAGAGGTTGGCCGTAGGTCAGGCTGGCATGTGTATGCCGCAGGAAGCAGAGTACCATGGATGACGAACGGGGAGCGTTGTGGATGAATACAGGAATGACTGGGACGTTGGCTTTCAGGGCCAGCCAGGCGACGCCGGTGTCGCCTGGCAGCAGTTGAGTGTTGGGTGAGGTGGCATTAAGCCGGCCTTCGGGGAAGAGCCCGAGCAGGCGTCCGTCGTGAAGGCGTCGCAGGGCTTGCCGGAGTGGTTGCATGTCGCGTCCATTGCGATCGACCGGGATGCACTGCATGGCGCGGCAGATCTGGTGGATGAGCCATGGCTTTTGGTAGTATTCGCGGGCCATGAGGTACCCGATGACG
This sequence comes from Planctomycetaceae bacterium, assembly GCA_040382995.1. Taxonomy (GTDB): domain Bacteria; phylum Planctomycetota; class Planctomycetia; order Planctomycetales; family Planctomycetaceae; genus SXXK01. Next base: position 571 of record JBEIEK010000262.1, on the reverse strand, counting down.
CGGAGGTGGGGCCGCCGGAAGGCGGAAAAATGGTGTGTCCAGAGCAGAATCGGATCAACGGGACTGGTGTGGTTGGCCACGATGATGGCTGCACCGGTTTCCGGGATGGTGCATGCGTTGTTTTGTTGGCAGTGGTTGAAGAGCAGGCGATGCAGAACGGAAATCTGATAGCACGTCCATGCCGACCAGCCGACCTGACTTGCGCGAACGCGTTTGTGAACAACCCACGCCGTGGCCGTCAGGAGCAAACCAGGAACGGTGAGAAGCCAGAGCCACTTCATAACGGTGATCGCACATCAGACAAGACAGCGCGGGGTTGAACCGCCGAGATTTTGGATTGGATGCTGTTCGTCGTCAAGATGCGCTGCTGATGGTTTGCGAGGCATTTGGGTGGGAAAATGAGCCGGCCGACGGGACGTGGGGCCGTCGGCCAATGGCGTTGACTTTCTGGCGGAAACCGCATCTGGCTCCCCTCTCCCCGGACCGGGGAGAGGGGCAGGGGGTGAGGGGTGAAACGCCCCTGCCACGCACAGTACGGATAGTGCACGAGGATACCGGATTCACAGTGTCT
>JBEIEK010000261.1:0-8546 GCA_040382995.1 Planctomycetaceae bacterium | reverse complement strand
GCGGGGACTGTCCCCGTCAAGTACGGGGCCGCGGCAGGCTACGGAAGTCGGCGGTAGAACGCGTAGAACTGTTGCTGCCAGCAGCACCGCCAGATTTGTTGCAGCCGCCATAACCGTTTCTGCCGCATTCCACAGTGATTCTGACTCCAGCGGGGACTGTCCCCGTCAAGTACGGGGCCGCGGCAGGCTACGGAAGACGGCGGTAGAATGCGTAGAACTGTTGCCGGCAGCAGCACCGCCAGATTTGATGCAGCCGCCATAACCGTTCCTGCCACGTTCCGCAGGGATTCTGACGCGAGCGGGGACAGTCACTTCGGCAGGCCTGCTGTGTTGAGTGGTCGAAGTTGGTGCTCGCTGCTGACGGAGGGAGGCCGAACGCAACGTGGAATAACTGCTGATGCGCACTTCGGTCTACCGAGTGGTTTTTCTCGTGTAGCGTTTCAGCCATGCGAAGGCGGCTTCCGGGAGGCTTTCGTGGCCGCCCTTGAAGATGGTGATCAGTGAGTTCTTCGATGTCCGGCGGAGGGAAATTTCTCTCGGGAGATCGGGATCAGATGTTTGATCAGATGGCAGGGGCGCCGCCAGTTTTCGAGTTTTTGTCAGTTCATCAATCTCGGGCTCGGTAATCACGGGATTACCGTGAGCGGAGGCAATGGCGTTGAAGGCCCGGAGTGAGTGGCTGATGGGAACTGAACCCGAGTGCCCGTCCTCGACGCCGGCCCAGATAGTGACCGGCAGATCGCCAACGCGTGAAAGATGGAACACGGGTGACCGATCGCGGTAATCGGCATCGATCATTGCCGATGCCCCAGGGGGCCCCAGCAGAGATTTTTCGATCATCTTCGCGTATTTCTGGGGTTTGCCATTCTGGGTGTGGAACCGGTGCCAGTCGGCCAGATCTGTGGGGCCCACCCATGCAGACACGGCGCTGAAGCGCTCCGGGTGCCAGCCAGCCATCAGCAGAGACATATGGCCACCGCCGGAAACACCGGCGACGTAGATGCGGGACTGGTCCACCTTCCATTTGCGTTCTGCCCAGTCCATGGCATCGAGAATATCCTGACGGGCGAAACGGGAGCCGCAGGCTTTGGGAGACTGGTTGGCACCGCGAAAGTTTGGGTGCAGCCAGATCCAGTTGTGCCGGACGCATTCGCGGAGCCATTTGCTGTTGTCCTGCAGGTAGTCACTGCTCCACGAATGCAGAAACACGAACAGCGGTGTTTCGGTGGTTGTGGCAGTGGGAGGAGCCCACCAGAGCAGTGGTTGTTTTTCGCCATCAAGGGGGCTGATGGTTTCAGCGACCTCCGTCTGGGGTAATTCGTCAGCAGCGTGCGTGAACTGGCTGCCGAGGCCGACAAGCAGCAGGAGCAGCAATCCGTGGGGGGCGAGTGTTGAGGGGGTGGGTTTCATGCGGCAACGCTTTGTGTTGGCGATTGGGAATGTCTCTGTTCGGCGCGTGCACGGGTTTGTGGGGCTGCGTTTGGGGGAGTGAAACGCGACCTTCGCAGGCCGGTTGCATCCTGTCTGTTTTTTTCGCTGCTGGCAAGTGAGCCGGGCTGGCCCCGCGTATTTGGCATCCTCCTCAATCTGCAGTAGACTTCCTCCACAGCACCCCGAACACAATCCTCTTTCAAACGGGCAGTTACGCCCCGAAACCCTGCCATGCCTCGCTATGACTTTCGCCGGATTGAATCCACCTGGCAGCAGTACTGGGAACAGCACCAGACGTTCCGCGTGGAGGACTGCGTCGCCGAGAAACGCAAGCTTTACGTGCTTGATATGTTCCCCTATCCCTCGGGTGAGGGTCTGCACGTTGGGCATCCGGAGGGCTACACGGCGACCGATATCGTCTGCAGATACTCCCGCATGAAAGGGCTCAACGTGCTGCATCCGATGGGCTGGGATGCCTTCGGATTGCCGGCGGAGGAATTTGCGCGGCAGAAGGGGGTGCACCCGCGGATCAAGACCGAAGAAAACATCAACACGTTCCGCCGCCAGCTCAAAATGCTCGGATTCAGCTATGACTGGAGCCGTGAACTTTCCACGACGGACCCCGATTACTACCGCTGGACGCAGTGGATCTTTCTGCAGATCCATGACACGTGGTATGACGCCGACTGTGAATGGGCCGGTCCGGACGGAGTGGTCCGCCGTGGCCGCGGGCGTCCCATTTCAGAACTGCCGATTCCTGAATCCATCCGGCAGCAGGGCCAGGCGGCCGTCCGTCGCTACGAGGATGGCCACCGTCTGGCATACCTCTCTGAATCCCCCGTCAACTGGTGCCCGGAGCTGGGCACGGTGCTGGCCAACGAAGAAGTTGTCGACGGTCGCAGCGAACGTGGCAACCATCCCGTTGTGCGTCTGAATCTCAAGCAGTGGATGCTGCGGATCACGGCCTACTGTGACCGGCTCGCCACAGAGCTCGCCGATCTCGCCTGGCCCGACTCCATCAAGGACATGCAGCGAAACTGGATTGGTCGCAGCGTGGGTGCTGAGGTGGACTTTCGATTGGCCGGCGATCAGGGAGCTCAGCAGGCCTGGCTGGCACAGCGGGCCACCGCCGGTTTTCCGGCGAATGCCGAAGCTGATGTGATCCGCATCTACACAACCCGCCCGGATACTCTGTTCGGCGTCACCTACATGGTGCTGGCCCCGGAACATCCGCTGGTGGACCGGCTGACAACTCCGGAATACGCCGCAGCGGTCCAGCAGTACCGCCAGCAGGCATCGCTCAAAAGCGAACTCGACCGCACGGGCCTGGCGAAGGACAAAACCGGTGTGTTCACCGGTGGCTACGCCATCAATCCGGTGAATGGCGACCGCGTCCCCGTCTGGATTGCTGATTATGTGCTGATCAGCTACGGGACGGGGGCCATTATGGCGGTTCCCGGCCACGATGACCGCGACTATGAGTTTGCGAAAGCCTTTGGCATTCCCATCGTCCAGGTGGTTGCTCCTGCATCCGCCGATGTGCCTGCGGTGGACCTGTCGCAGGCCGCCTGGACCGAACTCGGCGTCGCTGTGAACTCCGGGCCCTGGAACGGGCTGGCGACTGCTGAATTCAAGCAGAAAATCACCGCCGACCTTGCCTCAAGGGGGTTGGGACGTGAAGCCGTCAACTTCCGCATGCGCGACTGGTTGTTCAGTCGCCAGCGGTATTGGGGCGAACCGTTTCCGATCTGGCACGAACTGGACGAACACGGTCAGCCCACGGGGCTCATGCGGACCGATGCCGCCACAGAGTTGCCGGTGCTGCATCCACACGTGGAAGACTTCAAGCCCACCGGGACCCCCGAACCGATGCTTTCCAAAGCCGGCGATGACTGGCTTTACCGCACCGACACGGACGGAGTGCGTCTGAAGCGGGAAACCAACAGCATGCCGCAGTGGGCCGGCAGCTGTTGGTACTACCTGCGTTTCTGCGACAACAAAAACTCAGATCACTTCATCGACCCGGAAAAGGAACGCTACTGGCTGCCTGTGGACCTTTACATCGGCGGTGCCGAACACGCGGTCCTGCACCTGCTCTATTCCCGCTTCTGGCATAAGGTGCTCTTTGATCGGGGGCACGTCAGTCATCCGGAACCGTTCAGCCGGCTGGTGAATCAGGGAATGATTCTGGGCGAAAACGGCGAGAAGATGTCGAAGTCCAGGGGCAACGTTGTCAATCCGGAAAGGGTTGTGGAACAGCGTGGCGCGGATTCTCTGCGGCTGTATGAAATGTTTATGGGACCGCTGGAACAGGTGAAGCCGTGGCAAACCAGCGGAGTGGAGGGTGTCTATCGGTTTTTGAACCGCGTCTGGCGGATGATCGTGGATGACCGCAGCGAGCAGGTGCAGCGGGATGCGGCCGTGCAGGACGTTGAACCCACCACAGACCAGCTGCGGAAACTCCACCGCACCATTCGAGCGGTGACTGACGACATTGACCGTCTGTCGTTCAACACGGCCATCAGCCGGATGATGGAGTTTACGAATTTCATGTCGGAGCAGACGGTGCGTCCTCAGCGGGTGCTGGAGAGTTTCGTGCTGCTGCTCAGCCCCTTCGCGCCGCACATTGCCGAAGAACTCTGGGCCGTGCTCGGACACACCAAAACGCTCGCATACCAGCCGTGGCCCGAAGCGGACCCTGCGATGCTGGTGGAAGACACAGTGGAAGTGCCGATCCAGGTGAGTGGCAAGCTGCGCGGGAAGATTGTTGTTCCCGCGGGACTGGATGCCGCGGCGCTTCAGGCTGCCGCCGAAGCGGACGCTCAGGTCCGACGACACCTCGAAGGAAAAACAGTGGTCAAGGTGGTTTGCGTACCGGGGCGGCTGGTGAATTTCGTTGTGAAGTGAACCTGCGGCTGGGCCTGCACAGGGAGTTGCTGTCATGAAGCGAATTGGAATTCTCACAGCCGGTGGTGATACACCGGCACTGAATGCCACGATCTGGGGGGCTGTCCAGAAAGCGAACGAACTGCAGATCGAAATGGTCGGGTTGCTTCGTGGCTACGCGGGACTGCTCGACCCCCGCGTTCCGCACGTGTTCCTGAACCCGCTGTTTTCTGCCATCCCGGAGCTCGACCCCTGCAAGGGCGGAACGCTCATCGGTTCCTCCCGAACCTACCTTGATGCCACGTGCATGGACAAGCTGAAGCTGGCGGCCGACCACGCTGCCAGGCTCAGGCTGGACGGACTGCTCTGCATTGGCGGCGACGGGACGATCAATGGCATGCAGCCGCTCGCCGAAATGCTCCCTTGTGTGCTGGCCCCCAAAACCATCGACAATGACCTTGGACTGAACTACATCGACGAACCCAACGAATGGGTCCGTACACCGTCGCCGGACCCACCGGGTTACAAAGAGCAGCATCAGCGGATGCGGAGCGCCGTGCGGCTGGAGGACATGATTAACTACGCCACTCCGGGGTTCGCGACAGCGGTCTTCGTGGTGGTGCAGATGGTTGAGCGGCTGCGGACGACGGCGGAGAGCCATCATCGGATTGCGGTGGTGGAAGTCATGGGCCGTCAGTCCGGCTACATTGCGCTCGGTGCTGCCTATGCTCAGCCAGACATCATCCTGATTCCCGAAGTTCCTGTCGACATCCAGCAGCTCACAGAGCAGGTGACACGGCTATACGACATGCAGCAGAACGTCGTGATTGTCGTGGGTGAGGGTGTGCGGGGGACGGACGGGCGGGAACTGGGCGCGGCGCTGCCCACCTTTGATCCGGCTGGCAACGTACGCTATTCGGGCGCAGCCGACGCCATCGTGCAGATGCTCAGCAAATCGCTCCCGGAAAGTCTTTTTATGGAGACACGTGCCCACGAGCCGGCATCCAGCTCGTTTTTTGCCCGCAAGGTGGGGCACACCCAGCGCGGGGGCCGACCCATACTGTTTGATCGTCACTGTGCAACTCAGCTGGGCGGCCGCGCCGTTGAGCTGCTGGCTGCCCGCCGCAGCAACGAAATTGCGACCCTGCAGTACAGTGAGAAAACCGGCTTCACATTCAGCTCAATCGCCGCCGGCAAGCTCCGAGATCGCTGGGGCGAAATTCATCCGCGTGAAGTGCACCCCAGCTTTTATGACGCAAAGCGTCTGCAGTTGTCGCAGCTGGGGGTGGAGTATCTGAAGCCGATCTTTACGCGGTCGGTGGGAGCAGACGACGTGGAATATATTCGGCGGGAGGTATTCGATGCGGGATGCCTTGCCAATCGGTATCAGAGCATCAACACGGACATCCGTCGTCGCGTCCGCTACCTCTAGCGGCCGATTGGCAGCAATCAAGACAAATCCAGATGGAATCGCAGGAAACAGCACCAGTGAATGCAACAGGTTCAGAGGCATCCGCAGGGGTGTCCGCCGTTAATCGCTCTACACTCACCATTGTCTTCCTGACGGTCTTCATTGATCTGCTTGGCTTTGGCATAGTGCTTCCGCTGCTGCCGCGATACGCGGTCTGGTTCAGTGCCAGCGGTCTGCAGCTGTCACTCCTGATGGCGTCTTTCTCTGCCATGCAGTTTCTCTTCGCACCCCTCTGGGGAGGGCTTTCAGACCGCATCGGACGTCGCCCGGTACTGCTCCTGGGCCTGCTTGGCTCCACGTCGTCCTACGCCCTTTTCGGCTGGGTGTCCTCACAGGGACGCGATTTTCTCTGGCTGGGACTGGGGCCGCTGGGCTGGCTGCTGGCCACGCGCATCGGGGCTGGCATCGCCGGAGCCACCATTTCCACGGCTCAGGCCGTCATTGCCGACAGCACTCCGATTGGGGGGCGTGGTCGGGGTATGGCGCTGATTGGGGCTGCGTTCGGCATCGGATTTACGTTTGGTCCGCTGATTGGTGCAGCCTGCGTGCTGGATGACCAGGCAATTTCACTGAACGTGGCACAAATGCGGGTGCTCAGCGAATGGGAAAATGATCAAACCCCGGTGTCCGGAAGCGAATTTCAGCGGCTCATGGAGGAGGCCGGACGGCTGGATGCTGCAAGTCTGGCGGCGATTCCTGAGATGTTCAGCGAGCCACTGCCGCGGTCCGTGGCCAAACAGCGACTGCTCACACCACCCTCCAGCCTGCCGGGTTACATCGCGGGCGCGCTGTCATTGGCTGCGTTCGTACTGGCAACTCTGCGATTGCAGGAATCGCGGCGTCCGGGAGTGCTCACCGGAGGTCACCGTGGCTTTCGACCGGCAACTGTTCTACGGCATCTGACTCGTCCCCGGCTGGGACTGGTGCTGGCGGCGGTGTTCGTGACGACGTTCGGCTTTGCCCAGTTCGAGAGCACTCTTTCGCTGCTGACTCAGCACTTTGGCTATAGTAATCGCAGCAATTATCTGCTGTACGCCTACGTGGGCTTCGTGTTGTCGCTGGGGCAGGGAATGCTCGTCCGCAGATTACTTCCGCGGATTGGTGAACAGCGGATGGCGCTCGCGGGCGTGCTGCTGATGACTCTGGGGTTCGGCCTGATTGGGCTCACCAGCCTTGGCGTACTTCCCCCGGCTGCGTTGTGGGGGATTCTGCCGGTGGTCGTGATTGGGTTTTCTTCGGTGAATCCCTCCCTGCAGTCGCTCCTGTCACAGTCAGCAGCGGCGGACGAGCAGGGTGCGGTGCTGGGAACGGGGCAGAGTCTTTCAGCGCTGGCACGCATCTTCGGGCCTGTGTTCGGAATTTCGCTGCTGGGCTGGTCTCTGTCGTTCCCCTATTTCTTCGGTGGTCTCCTGATTCTGGGCGGCGGACTCCTGGTGCTGCAGATGAAGCCCGATGATTCCTCGGGGGCCGGAGTGCGTGGGGGATGAGCGATCCAGTGGGGATAGGGGGGGCCGGGGCTTTATTTGGTGCGTTGGAACCTGGCAGTGAGGCAACCCGGGAAGAGCGTCCGCGAGTGATCCCATTTGAAGCCCGCAATGCCCCTGCGGGAACTCGCAACATCCTGCTCACAATTTCCTACGACGGGACCTGTTACAGTGGCTGGCAGGTGCAGCCCGGACGTCCGTCTGTCCAGGCGTGCGTGGAACAGGCTGTGCTGTCCATCACCGGAGAACCTCGGCGTGTGTACTGTGCCGGCCGTACTGACACCGGAGTGCATGCGCTGGGACAGGCCGCCAACTTTTACACGGTGAGTCGGATTCCGGAAAAGAATGTTCGTCGCGCACTGCAGACAGCGCTTCCGGACGACATCGTGATCGCGGAAGCTCGGGATGTGTCGCTGCAGCTGCATGCCACGTTTTCCGCGGTTCGCAAGCGATATCGCTATGTGATTCACGACCGAGGCGTCTGTCCGCCGTTTCTAAAGCGATATTGTGCTCCATCAAGATTTGAGCTGGATGCGGCCCGCATGCACGAAGCGGCCAGAGAACTTCTGGGGCGGCATGATTTCCGATGCTTTGAGAAGGAATACCCGAATAAGGAAACCAGCGTGCGGACAATCTTCGACGCGGTTGTCCGTCGCAGCACCGGCTGGGATCTCTGGAATGCACCCCACGGGTGGAATTCCGGGGAATGTGGCGGGGGCGAGAAATCGCAATTTGTGGTTTTCGAGGTTGAGGCTGACGGATTCCTTTACAACATGGTGCGGGCGATTGTGGGGACGTTGACGGAGGTTGGCCGGGGAAAACGCCCGGTTTGGGCGCTCCGTGACGTGATTCAGTCGCTCGATCGCAACACGGCGGGAATGACGGCCGTACCGCAGGGACTGTATCTGGTGCGCGTGGACTATCCGCCCGAGTTGCTGGTGTCTACCACCCAATGGCCCTGACGTTCTTTCCGTCACCGGAAAAAAGCAGGAAAGAGGTTATTTAACCCCAGTACTAGTTTATTTAAAACCCAATGGCTTTTTCTTAACCATAGTGGATATTCCTTTCTTGACACTCTCACTTTCCGAAACATCCTCCCCAGTAGTCGTTCCATCCTTGAAAGTCTGTTAGTTTTCCTTGATTTCTTTCTGCAGTTCCTCAAGCTCCCTCTCAAACAACTCCATCCTTCTCTTGTACTCATCATTTTCCTGCCTCACCTTTTCACTCTTATCTCTCATTTCTTTGTTGTCTTTGAGCATGAGTAGTCTTTCCTC
>JBEIEK010000260.1:0-8564 GCA_040382995.1 Planctomycetaceae bacterium | reverse complement strand
CCTTGCTGACCACCACCTTGCTGACCACCGCCCTGCTGACCACCGCCCTGCTGACCGCCACCTTGCTGACCACCGCCGTGCTGGCCGCCACCCTGCTGACCACCGCCCTGCTGGCCGCCGCCCTGCTGACCGCCACCCTGTTGGCTGCCGCCTTGCTGACCACCGCCCTGTTGGCCGCCGCCCTGTTGACCACCACCTTGCTGACCACCGCCCTGTTGGCCGCCACCCTGCTGACCGCCGCCCTGCTGGCCACCGCCCTGCTGACCGCCACCCTGTTGGCTGCCGCCTTGCTGAGCGCCACCTTGCTGACCGCCCTGCTGGCCACTGTTTTGTGGGTCGCCGTTCTTCGCCCCCTTCGGGTCCTGCATCGCACCGGGCTGTGGGGTACTGTTTGGCATTGACTGCCCATCAGGGCTGGATTGCCCGTTGGGTTTTGCTTCGCCGCCGGGTTGTGCCTTGCCGTTAGGATCGGCTTTGCCATTCGGCTGGGGTGCGCCGCCAGGTTGTGCCTGACCGTTGGGGTCGGGCTTACCGTTCGGCTGGGCTTCGCCACCGGGTTGTGCCTGACCGTTAGGATCAGGCTTGCCATTCGGCTGAGGTTCGCCGCCAGGTTGTCCCTGACCATTGGGATCGGGCTTACCATTCGGCTGGGCTTCGCCACCGGGTTGTGCCTGACCGTTAGGATCAGGCTTGCCATTCGGCTGAGGTTCGCCGCCAGGTTGTGCCTGACCATTGGGGTCGGGCTTACCATTCGGCTGGGCTTCGCCGCCAGGTTGGGCCTGACCGTGGGGGTCGGGCTTACCGTTCGGCTGGGCTTCGCCACCGGGTTGTGCCTGGCCGTTAGGATCGGGCTTACCATTCGGCTGGGGTTCGCCGCCAGGTTGTGGTTCTCCACCGGACTGTGGCTGTTCTTCCGAGGCGGGGTCATTCTGCATTTTTCGCTGAGCGGCTTCGATGAGTTTTTTGAGGGCTTCATCATCTTCAGCGCGCTCGTTGGGCGGATTTGACCTGCCAGTCTGGTTGGCTGGGCTGGTGGTGTCAGCTGCGTCTGCGGGATCGGCGGGTTTGGCATCGTCGGCGTTGGCAGGATTTTCTGCAGCAGCGGAGGGTTCAGCCGCGGTTTCGGGCTGTTCGCCGGGTGTTTTCTGTTCGGGGTTGGCGAGTTGTTGTTTGCGATCGAGCAGTTGTTTCTGGAGTTCGCGATCCTGCTGGAGCTGTTGTTCGAGGGCTGCATCGGTCGCGGGGGGTTGGATGCGAAGCTGGAGGTCACCGGTACGGGCTGCGTTACCGAGAGGCGGTCGATTATCGCGGGCTTCGATGTGGTAGGTGATGAGGTCTCCTGGCTGAGTGCGAAGGAGTGCCAGTTTGAAGTCCCACGAACCGGACCAGGCTTTGGCATTGCCCTGAACGGTGGAGTCCCAGAGGAATTCGGAGACCTGACCGGGTTGACCATTGATGGCGTAGTGGAGGGTGACATTGCGGAGGAGGAAGTCGGGGTCTTCGGCTTCGACGAGGAGTGGGATGGTGGCGTTGGCGGGGACGTCGAGATCGCGGGAGGGATCGAGGAGGCGGACGACGGGCGGCTGATCGATGCGGACATCGATGGGGTGCACGGCGGGCTGGGGATCCGTTTGGCCCTCGGTATCGGTGACGGCGATACGGTAGAATTTGGGAGTGGAACCATCTTCGCGGACGGTGAGGTTCCAGCTGGCGGTGAGTTGTGTGTGATCGATGGTGACGGAGACTTCTTCGCCTTTGCTGGAGAAGGCGGGATCACTGGACAGCTGGAGGACAGCGTTTTTCAGGGGGCGATCGGCTTCAGCGACCACGGTCACGCGAGTATCCTGCCATGCGGTGATGGCGGGGGACGCCTCGGAGCGTGGCGGGAGGTTCATGTAGTCGGGGTAGGTGCAGCGAACTTCGGTGACGCGCGCGGAGGGTGGCTGTCGGACATTGATCTGAAAGGTCTCGCTGACGGCGTCGCCGGCGACGATGCGGTATTGAAAGTTTTGTCGGACGCCGCGGTTGTTTTCGCCGGTCATGATGACACGGAAGCGACCGGAGTCATCGGCAGGCTGCAGGGTGAGCGATTCATCGACGAAGCGGCGGTCGCTGGTGGTGTACAGCAGTTGGACGGAGTCCGGGATGTGGCCGGAGACATCGACCTGGAATTCGACAGCGGTGCCGGCGGCGACGGTGGCATTTCCGGGACGAATTTCGTCAAGCACGGTGACTGTGGCAACGCTGGCCTGAGCGAACGAGAAGGGCCGGAGGAGGCTGATGGATTTGGGACTGAGGACGGCGTAGAGGCAGGTGACGAGTGTGAGGATGAACAGGGCGGAGCCAAGTCGGGTGAGCCAGCGGCGATCGACGACTTCGTCGACGTGGACGCGTGTGAGGCTGACGGCGGCGCGTTTTTCGAGGACGCGGCGGATGGATTGCCCGGGATCACGTCCGGCGGTCTGAAGATCAACGAGTGTGGTGAGGCTGCCGTCGAGTCCTGCGTCCTGGCGGTCGAGCATGCGGGCAGCGAAGACGGGGTTGATGTTGCTGGAGAGCCGGGCGAGGACGAAGCGGTAGAGGATAAACAGGCAGCCGAGCAGCACAGCGGCGAGGAGGATGGCTCGGGTGAGCGGTGCGAAACCGCCGCTGACGACCCAGTGATCAAGCAGTGTGAAGACGAGGACGTAGCTGACGAGCAGCAGCGCGGCGATGAAGGCGGCGGAGAGCAGATCGGTGGTTTTAATGCGGCTTTGGGCGAGCGCCAGTTGGTAGCGGATGAACTGGTCGGGTTCGACGAACTGATCTTGCTGTGGTTCGGAGACGGTGGCCACGACAGGACTTTCGTGAAAAAGCCGCGGAAGAGTGAGCTCTCGCTATTTTATCGGCTGAAAAGTGGAAGTGGCAGCCAATTCGCTGGAAATGGGTGGATTCGGCAGAGTTTAAGGATTGCAACGCGTGCTTTCAGCGGCTGGGTGCTGTGGGTTTTCGAGTTTTGATTCCAGCGGAATCCCCGCCGGACGATGGTCGTCACGTCGACAGGCCGCCCGACAGCAGTTGCTTTCAGAGGCGGGGGAACGATATCCTTGTGGCATGCGAGGCTTGTGGCATGCGGCAGGAACTGCAGGGCATTGTGTTTCGCAGTCACTCTTTGTTAAGCAGGGGCAATCGAGATGTCTTCAGGGTGGTGGGGAATGCGCTGTCTGGTCGTGGCTCTGCTGATCGCTGGCCCAGCATGGACGGCTGCGGATGTATCAGCGGCGGAGCCGCTGCGGGTGCTCATCGTGGACGGTCAGAACAACCACGGTGTCTGGCCAAAGACGACGCAGATGATGAAAGGCTGGCTGGAGCAATCGGGGCGTTTTCAGGTGGATGTGGCAACGGCTGCTCCGCAGGGCACTGACCCGAATTTCCGGCCGGAGTTTGGGAAGTTTGCTGTTGTCCTGAGCAACTTCGGGCACGGAGCAGCTCCATGGCCGAAAGAAACGCAGGCGGCCTTTGAGGGCTTCGTTCGCGGTGGCGGTGGTTTCGTTGTGGTGCATGCGGCGGACAATTCCTTTCCGGAATGGCCGGCCTACAACGAAATGATCGGCCTTGGCGGCTGGGGCGGGAGGACAGAGAAGGACGGCCCTTACGTGTACTTCGACAAACAGGGGAAGCTGGTCCGGGACGACAGCCCCGGCAACGGCGGCAACCATGGACCGCAGCTGGAGTTTCCGGTGGTGGTGCGGGAACCGGAGCATCCGATTGTGCAGGGCATGCCGCGTGAGTGGATGCATGCGAAGGACGAGCTGTATGACAAGCTCCGCGGTCCGGCAAAGAACATGCGAATCCTCGCCACAGCCGAATCTCAGATCACCGGTCGCCACGAACCAATGCTCATGACCATCGAATACGGCAAAGGCCGTGTCTTCCACACGCCCATGGGGCACGCCGAGTATTCTCAGGAATGTGTGGGCTTCATCACCACGTTGCTGCGAGGCACCGAGTGGGCGGCCACGGGGCAGGTGACCATCCCGATTCCCTCAGATTTCCCAACGGCGGAGCGTGCCAGCAGCCGCACCTTTGGGAAGTGAGTTGAATGGCGAATAGCGAGTGGCGAATGGAAGTTGGATAAGGCGGACCGATGCGGAGACTGCGGAAATGAACATGCACTTGCGACGGGCGTTTCTGACAGCGGGATTGCTGATTGGGACTTGCTGTGCTGGTTTGACAGCGGGCGACTGGCCGCAGTGGCGTGGGCCGTTTGGCGACGGTCGCTGTCTTGAACGGGGCCTGCCGGTGCGCTGGTCTGCAGGTGAGGGGGTCCTGTGGAAGCTGGAGTTGCCCGAGGCTGGCAATTCGACGCCTGTGATCCACGGTCACCGCATCTTTTTGACTCAGCCGGACACTCCCGGCAAGCGACGATCGCTCTGGTGCATTGACCGTGAAACAGGTCGGAAGCTTTGGGAGCGAAGTGTGGACTATGGCCAGCCCGATCCGACTCACAGCACAAACCCTTTCTGTTCGTCATCTGCGGTGACGGACGGGGAGCGGGTGGTGGCGTGGTTTGGTTCCGCCGGGGTGTTCTGTTTCGACATGGACGGCAGTGAGCAGTGGTCGTACCAGCCAGGAGAGCAGCGTCATATCTGGGGCTACGGCTCTTCGCCAGTGCTCCACGGTGACCTGTGTTACCTGAACTTTGGTCCCGGTACCAATTCGCGACTGCTGGCGTTCAACAAGCGGACGGGAAAGCTGGTCTGGGAAGCAGTGGAGCCCCTCGATGAGGACGGGACAGCGGAGGCGAAATTTCAGAGTGCGGACTACACGGGTTCATGGAGTACACCGCTGGTTGCCGAGATTTCAGGTCGGCAGCAGCTGGTGTTGAGTGTGCCGTTTCGCGTTCGCAGTTTTGATCCGCTGACGGGCCAGGAGTTATGGGTGAGTGAGGGCACCAACGCGTTGAGTTACACGTCGCCACTGACGGATGGCAGTCTCGTTGTGGCCATGGGTGGCTACAACGGAATGTCCCTGGCTGTGCGTGGTGACGGCAGTGGCGACGTGACGGCAACTCATCGGGCGTGGCGACATCCGCAGACGAAGCAGCGAATTGGTTCGGGAGTGATTCACGAGGGCCACATTTACATCCACAACGACCCGGGTGTGGCGGAATGTTTTGAGCTGTCGACGGGGGAGCTCAAGTGGGAGCAGCGGCTGTCGGGTACTGGGAAGGGTGTCAACTGGTCGTCGGTGATGCTGAGCGACGGATTGTGTTATTCGATGAACCAGGGCGGTGATTGTTTTGTGTTCCGGGCGAGTCCGGAGTTTGAGCTGGTTTCGGTGAATTCGCTGAGGGAATCTACCAATTCGTCGGTTGCGGCGAGCGGTGGTCGGCTGTTTCTGAGGACGCACCGGCACCTGTGGTGCATCGGGGCAAAATCCGAATGAAATCCCCGCGATTTCCGCCCCCAAAACTGATTTTTCCTGAAAAACACTGAACATTTCCCCGTGATAGCCGTCGTTAAGGCAGTGCAACCCTTATTTTCCAGGCTGGAGAGGGACAACCATGAAGCGATTTCGCTGGACAGTGGCAGGTTGGCAGCGCGAGCGCTCCGGCGACGTGACTCCACCGGAATCAGCCGGGATCGACCTGAGTACCAGTTTTGGCCACATTCAATCTGAGGAGAACGCGATGAGCAAGGCAGAACGCATTTCGGTAATTCTGGAGCACATCAGGTCAGAGGGGTATGTACCAACCATCGATGATGACGGGGACATCCTTTTTAAGGCCGAGGGACGATCGTACTTTGTGATCCTCGACGAGAACGACGAACAGTTCTACCGGCTGGCGTTTCCAAATTTCTGGTCAATCGATGATGAGGATGAGCGGGAGCGTGTGATTCATGCGGCATCGCATGCAACCACGAAGACCAAGGTGGCCAAGATCTTTCCGGTCAAGGACGACACGTGGGCCAGCGTCGAACTGTTTCTGTCGGGGCCGGAGGAATTCAACGGCGTGTTCGTACGGTCGCTGAGTGCCCTGCAGTCAGCCGTCCGCACCTTCCGAGAAGCGATGGCGACGGAGTGAAACAGGGTCCGTTCTGATCGTTCGCGAACCAGCGTTGGTCGGTGCGGGGTGCGAGTGTTCGATTGCAGAAGGACTGCGACGGTCCCCTGACAATGACATTTCGTGCCTCGCCGCCGACGCGAAGGTGCGTATGAATCATGACCATCCATGACATGCTGGCCAATCTGGAAATCACCGAGGACAGGGAGCTTGAATTCAAAGCAGCCCGAGGCGGTTTGCCGCGCAGTCTTTGGGAATCATACAGCGCGATGGCGAACACCGATGGGGGCCTGATCATTCTCGGTGTGAAGGAGTCTGGCGGAGGTTACGTCGTTGAGGGACTTCAGCAATCGTCAGAAGGTCAGCATCAACCTGCTCTCCAACGATGACGTCAGCATTCTTCAGGTCTCAGGTCGGTCTGTTGTTGTGCTGCGGATTCCGCGAGCAACTCGCTGGCAGCGACCGGTTTTTCTGGGTTCAACCCCCTTCGGTGGTACCTACCGCCGGCATGCTGAAGGCGACTACCAGTGCACTGATGATGAAGTTCGCCGAATGTTCGCTGATCAATCTGATCAGCCGGCAGACAGTGCAATCCTCGAACATTTTTCAATGGATGATCTTGATCCCGTCAGCCTCTCCCAATATCGCAATCGGTTCGCGTCCAGAGCTCCAGGGCACCCATGGCTCGGCGAAAATGATCAGGTGCTGCTGGAGAAGCTGGGTGGGTGGCGAATAGACCGAGCAGGCAAACACGAGGGGGTAACTGCAGCAGGGTTGCTCATGTTCGGCAAAGACGAGGCCATTCGAGACCCAGCTGCCATTCCCCAATACCACGTTGACTATCGCGAAAAACTTTCGGACTCCCCTGCCATCCGCTGGACTGATCGGTTGACGATCGATGGCACCTGGGTCGGAAATCTGTTTCAGTTCTATCAGAAGGTTATCCTCCGGCTCACCGCGGATATCAAGATCCCCTTCCAGCTGAGTACAGATCTCTTTCGACGCGATGATACGATCGTACATGAGGCCATCCGAGAAGCACTCGTGAATGCACTGATTCACGCCGACTACCGCGGTCTCGGAGGTATTGTCGTTGAAAAATACCGTGATCGGTTTGAACTTTCCAACCCCGGTTCGCTCCTCGTATCCATTGAACAATTGGTCCTCGGGGGCGTCAGCGAGTGCCGCAACAAGTCGCTGCAGATCATGTTCCAGATGATTGGAGGCGGCGAGAAGGCAGGGTCAGGGATGGATAAGATCCGCCGTGGCTGGGCTTCACAGCAATGGCGTGTACCTCTGATCAGAACGCAGATGCGCCCCGACCGTGTGAAGCTTGTACTGCCTATGGCCAGCCTGCTGCCGGAAAAAGCTGTGCAAAACCTGCGAGACCGATTCGGAGTCCAGTTCGATGCTCTGGAAAGTGCTGAACGCCAGGCGGTCGTCACAGCTGAGGCGGAAGGGGAAGTTTCAAATGGGCGCCTGCAGCAGATCAGCACCGACCATCCGTCCGATATTTCTCAGATGCTTCAGCGACTTGTTACGAGGGGTTTTCTGACCCAGTTCGGAAAGAAACGCGGTGCAACCTACCAAATCACCCCCGAAACCGCGGAAGATTCTTTAGTGGCGGGGTCGGACTCCACACATTCAGAGTCGAACTCCACACATTCCGAGCCGGACTCCACACATTCGGGGCCGGACTCCACACAATCGGGGCCGGACTCCACACATTCGGTGTCGGACTCCACACAATCGGGGTCAGGGGGCGAGGTGAGCCACGAACAACTCGCCACAGAGATCGCCACTTCCCTCGAAGCACTGGGGGCGGATCTGCAGGATTTGTATGCACGGGCTCAGCGCGGGGGAAGGCTGGCGCGCGAGGACATGTGTCGATTGATCATTGGACTTTGTCAGTCGCGTTTTCTGACACCACGACAGTTGGCGGGCCTGTTGAATCGGCGTGCGATCAGTCTGCAGCAGCATTATTTGCGTGGTATGGTGGAATCAGGAAACCTGACACTGCGATATGCAGACGAGCCCAATCATCCGCAGCAGGCATATCGCGCCACCCTGAAACCAGTGAACTGAATTGGCTGCTGGAAACTTCTGCATCATGTTTGCTTCCTTGACGATAGGGGCTGTGCCGATCAAACTCCGGCCAGAAGGCCGGTTCGGCCATCCGTGATTCAGCCAGAGGGCACCTGCCCTCATTGACTCAAATCCATGAAAGATGATCAGCGATGAGTGGACCTATCGTGCGAACGGGAACGACGCCGCAGTTCTGGAAGAACTGGGATCGTGTATTTGGTAAGGGCAAAGGCAAGGGTCAGGCCAGCGAGGGCGAGTCGGGTGCTGCGGACGTGAAGGCGGCAAAGAAGGCCACGAAGAAGGCCGCTGGCAAGAAGGCCAGCGGGAAGGCTCCGGGAAAGACTTCGTGAGTGCAGGGGTACCTGACGGACATGTCGAGGGGCCACGGCAACGCGCTGCGGTTCTGTGGGCGGGTTTTTTTGTTTGGGTGGTT
>JBEIEK010000259.1:0-8627 GCA_040382995.1 Planctomycetaceae bacterium | reverse complement strand
GTGGACTTCCATTGCGTCAGGATGTCTTCCAGCGACGCAGTGGTGGTGCGAGGCAGGCTGAGTCGATAGATCAGCTGCTGGCGGAGCCTTGCGACGGTGTTTTCATAGCCTGCGTCCGGATCTGCAGAGCTCTCTTCGGCATTCAGAACGACAACGGTCAGGGCATCGCTGCGGTCACGTTCCCGGAGCGTCGGCAGGACTCCTGCGGCAAACCAGCTGGACTTGCCGGCACCGCTGGGTGCGGATAGTGCCACGATTCGCGGGAGATCGCTGGCGGCGTTGGCGTCTTCAGGAGGTAGGATCCGCTGGATCAGGGGGGCAATTTGCGTGTTGAGGCTGCTTCCAGGAGCTGCATCGAGCAGTCTGCGATAGAAGCCCCGATCCTTGCTGGTGAGGGGGCGCAGGCGCAGCAGCTCGAACTCTGTGTTCGCGTCGGCTGCGGGGCTGTTCAGGGAATCGAGGGCCTCGAGCAGATCGGTTGCGCTGCTGAAACGGTTTTCGGGGTTGAACTCAAGGCAAATCAGACAAATATCGCTGAGCCGCGTGGGGATCGCACTGTCGATGGCCTTCGGCGGCTCGGGGCGGGTCTTTCGGGATTCCAGCAGCTCGTGGCAGCTCGCGGTGGATTTCAGCTGTTCCGGATCAAAGGGATAGTCGCCCGTGAGCAGCAGGTACAGGATGATCCCGACGCTGTAGAGATCGCTTTTTGCTCCGACGCGGTATTTCTGGCTCCACTCGGAATGCTCGTTGTAGAGCACCCCAAGTTGTTCTGGAGCCGCGTATTTTGGAGTGCCCCCGATGCGGTTACTCCACTGTTTCCTGAACACGGACAGTCCGAAGTCGGCAATTACGGGTTGGGGACATCCGTCAGCATGCCTGATCAAAATATTGCCAGGCTTCAGATCAAGATGAAAAACTCCCTGCTCATGAACATGCACCAATGCGCGCGCAAGCTCAGTGACGATTTGCACGGCTTGTTCCTGTGGCCGCTTTTTTCCATGTTTTTCGAGATAGTCACTCAGGTTTGGGCCATCGATAAACTCCATGACGAGGGCGATTTGCCCTATGCGAGTGATTTCAGTATCCAGCAGTCTGACAATGCTCGGGTGATTCAGGCTCAGTAGAACCTGCACCTCCTGCATAAGGTCTACCCCAGGCTGTGACGGTGTATTGATCGAGTCCCTGATCACCTTAATGGCAACGTTCTGATCCAGCTTTTTTGAATGGGCCAGATACACCGTTCCAAAATTGCCTCCACCAAGGAGACTGATGAAGGTGTAGTTGTCACCGTCAAGCAGGGATTGAAAGCCAGCCGCTGTATCCTCCGCCGGCGAGGATGGCATTGGTTCGGTGTCAGATCCCGCAGGCTCTTCAACCGCCTCGGTGATCTTATCCTCGAAGTCCTCGAACGCCTGCAGCAGGTCACTTTCGTATCTGGGAAATCGCCGGAGGTAGTCGTCACATTTCTGGCGGGTGACAGTTTTCGCCTGTTCGAGTTCGATTTTCACACACTGGACCACGACGTACTGTCGATAGCGGGGTTCGAGTTCGTCACGAATCTTTTCGATGGACGGCGCCAGGCCCGCGATGCAGTCGTGCTCAAACTGGTCGACTATTGGCACCACTGCCAGAAGTTCGTGCTCTCTCAGATCATCCCGAGAATCACTTTCACCCATTTGTATCCCCCTTGCACATGGCGTACAGCAAGTCGTAACGACTGTCGTACTTGCTCCGTGAGATGCCAAGCGCCGATTTGATTTCCCTGGGCAAGTAGCCGTCGACGATCATCATCAGCATTTCCCGCATGAAGGCATCGTTGGGATACGCCAGAATGTGCTGCTCGACACGTTCCCTGACTCTCTGAAATGACTCCTCAAACAGAACGAGTTCATCGGGGCTGTGGCCATCATCCGGCATGTCATGTTTCGCGGGATAGGCGACCGTCTGCACTGCCCGAGCCTTGCCCGTCTTTCCGCGTTTCCTGACTTCCCTGCAGCAATTGCGGTTGATACCGCCTATCAGTTTCCAGAGATCATTGCGATCCTTCATTTGTGTGTAGCGTCCATCGATCAGGCCCCTGTAAAGCCGATACAGCATGTCGTTAGCAATGTCCGCTTTGTCGGCACTCTGTAATCTCCGGAGGTTTGCGTGAATTCGCCCCTGAAAGTCTTTATGAAGTCGTAGCAGCAGTTGCTGCCCCGCCGCTTCGTCCCCCTGCCGCGACCGTGTGAGCAATTCTGAAACGGACCCTGGTTCACAAGATTCCATATTTACTTCCTGTTTTACTGAAGCGATTTCGGGGTAATTTTCAGACCGCATTTCAGAGTATTCGCTGCATGATTCAATTTCCTGGCTGCATCGCATCTTTTTTCGATGTTGCCTTGCCATTAAACGTATTCGCACACCGCTTTGTACCGGGAATGAGTTCCTGCAGAGTGCCGGTCGTTCTCCCGCGGGAGTTGATTGAGCAAGATCGTTGATGGCACATAATCAGTATGCCGTCGCCACCGGCGACCGGCAGGCACCTCTTTTTCTCGTGTAAAAGAGTTGGCTCCAGACTGAGCAACAATCCGGCGATGATCCCCGTTCAGGTTTGTTTATGTTCAGGCACATTTCGGTGACCGCAGAACGCCTTTCAGCTTCTTTGCGATCGCTTGAGTCGGGGACGCATAGCGTCGAGATGTTCCACAAGCCTGATGCGCGCGTTTGTGTCGTGAGCCGCCTGGTTTGCGAGTGCGGCTGTGTTTGCTGCCCCTTCCATTCGTCTGCTCCCGTTGCGTTGTCCGCCTGCAGGCTTCTAAATCAAAAAAACACGTGCCTCCATATACCCATCTGGCAAACCAGCTGCGGGTGTGCGCGAAATTCGAAAAAAATTTCAGAGGAATTCGGGAAAATCTTTTTCTCTGAACCCTCAGCGTGCACTGCATGAGTAAATACATGGCGCACTATTGTTCACTGTCTCAGCTGCGACCTCCCTAACCTCGGCTCTGGGATGACGAAACGGTGTGAATTGGCGGCAAATTGGAATGTTTTTATCTTCGCCTGCCAGGTGACATCCCGCAGCCGCATCGAATCACAAAAACGCGGTGCGCCGTGCGGCCGATGTCAATCAGCCGGTGCGGCCCTGGTTCAGTCCTGGCCGCGTTGGCACGCTCCGTTACCGGGGGATTGACCTCCCCCGCACGCCCTTTCACGTGGGGCGGAGTCCGAAAGACGACTTCAGGTGTGCTTAACACCGTTTCGTCATCCCACCCTGGCTCTTCGCCTATGGTCGGGCGACCCGTCAAAGGACGCGGTTGCACCCCGTCATTACCCACCGCACTCCGCGCAGCCCTCCGTCCCGGGGATCGGTTCCCATGGAGTGCAGGACTGTTCTCCTGATGGGCTGACAGTGCATGCTCTTTGATGGCACATGAACAGCTTTCTGAAACGAAAGGACTGGATGTACTTAAGCAAGTGACCATGCAACAACGCTATTTTCCAGTTGTCGCAACAGCCTTTCTCAGGTCTGCTTCCGAGGCGTCGCAGACAAGCCGAATGCCCATGGTGGCGTATCGAAAGATTCCGCCTTCACTGAGTGTGACATCTGAGTTGGGGATCCGGCCGAGGTGATCCAGCCGCATGAATTGGACTTCGTTATTGAAGTCCCCACCGATCGTGTATCGGGCGAGGTTCCCGGCGAATTTGGAGCCCGCCATCTTGTCCTCACTGAACTGGTCCAGCACCACTTCGCTGAGGTTTCCAAGGCCATCGACAAATCCCATGGCATTCGGCCGCCTGCTGCCCACAGCCAGAACTCCATTTTTTTCCGTACCCGACATCGACTGACCCACTGCGTACCTCGTCAGTTCATTGAAGTAGAAACTGTCCTCGAGGTGTTGCCCGAGAGGTCGTGCGGATGGATAGCCGGCACCAGCCACATGCAGGCCCTCGTCCAGCATCAGCACACGAAATCCACGGGCACCCGCAACCGGAAACCAGCCTTCCGGCCGTTGCTTCCATGTGGCCGGGAACCCACATCGCGCGTTCAGTGCGTTGATAATCTCCAGCCATTCGTTGAGTGTGCGTTTTGCGGCCGGCAGCGCGTCAGTGTCGCTGCCGTCGCTGTCTCGGATAAAGTTCGGTGCCATGGCCCGAATCTGCCCGACGGACAATTCCGTCCGTGCCACCCAGAGCTCGCGGGCGTCCGTTCCGGTCGACTGGTCCGCCGGAATCTGTACGCGGATCAAAAACAGATCAAAGTCCGGGATGCTTATCCAGTTCGCTCCCGACAGCTTCCTGTTGGCTGGATCGGGTGCGGGGAGGTTCCATTTCTGCTGCAGGTACTGTGCAGTGCTGGCGACGGCTGCTGAGTCGGATGCGAGGCACTCGTTCACGACGGTGATGATGTCCGCTGTCGGTTGCGGCTGCTGATCCAGAGCCGTGAGGACGGCAGCCTGAGTTGCCGGCAGGGTGCTCAGCGTCGGGTCCTGCAGTGCTCTGCGGGCCTGATCGATCGACAGCCACGGAGCGAGCCGGCTGATAAACAAGGTGCGGTCCGAGTAGTCCTCGTCATGACTGGTGAGTACCGTGTTGCATTCAGTCAGCCGTCCCAGCAGAAACATCAGCACAGCATGGTCCGCACGATGCGCGGCCTGGTCAGCTGGAGTTGCCTGTTTCATCGCGTTGTCGAACCGCGCGACAGCTGTTTGCTGAATAACAGTCGCATGACGCTGCAGGACATCCAGAACATCCGCACGCAGCTTCTCTGGAACAGCATTCATCCCGGCAATGATCGCCTGGCTCTCGCGGCGGAACTGATCGCTGTTGTCATCGACCAGATCCAGCAGTGCCAGCCGCAGCGGGAGCAGTTCCGCCTCGTGGTCTGCGGATGTGGAGTCGGAGTCATTCCGCTGGCTTTCGGCCAGTTCGGCCGTCAGCTTCGAAGCGATGAGGGGCTTTACGAACCACGGGGAGTCCCTGAATTCGGAGATCGGTGTTGCCCTGCGAAGGTTGGCTGCTCGAACACGCCACGCCACTGCGGTGACGGTCATCCAAACCGGCAGCAGCCCTGCGATCAGCAGTGCAATCAGCCAGTTGCGGGCCACTTTGAACCGTGATGCCCCGATGAATCGTTCGTGATCGGCCGAACGTCGTTCGGCGGGAACATTGCGAACCACCTCAAGCAGTTCGCGAGTATTCAGCAGATGCCGACTGTCGCCGCTTTTGATCCATGCGGCCGTGCGATTTGCCAGGAGGGATTCGGCTTTTGTCCGGCGGATTTGTTCGAGCCATTGTCGGAGTGGCTGGATCCAGATTTCGTGGGTCAGCTGCCAGACCTGTTCGTGGCAGCCAGCCGTGGTGACCTGCATGGACACGATCAGATCTCCAGCCTCCAGACTTTGCAGAGCCTGCCGCAGATCGTCAGCCACGGTGCCTTTCAGACTGGCATTTTGAAACTGGGCAAAGCCGACCTGCCGCCGCAGATCGCCACCGGCTTCGTCATCGATCAGACAGCGGACGATGTCCGGGTACAGCGACGCCAGTGTTGGCCGCGATCCTGCGGAGCCCTCAAGCAGCTCGCGGATGTGGCTGAGGGCAACGTCAGACAGAGAACGCTGATGCAGCAGCGGCAGGGGAGCTGTGGCGTGTTTAACGAGAAACCTGGCGACCATCACGACCCATGCCGGGCAGACACCGCCGTGGCGTTTGTCGGCATCGCCAAGGAGTTCTGCGGCGTGCTGCAGTGTGCTTTGGCGGTCAGATTCTTCTGGCCAGCGAAGTGTGGCGCCGGGGGTGCTGAGTACGTGGTCCAGGACAGCGAAGGATTCTTCGCCGGTGAGCATGTTGATGGAGAATCCGTTGCTGCCGTGAGCCCGTGGTGAGCCGCAGGCGTCCATGAACGGTTCGGCACGGTCGATGAAGTCGCTGCGGAAGATCAGGAGCGTCTGCAGCAGATGACCATCGCAGTGCCTGAGTGCCTGTTGCAGCTGAGTCTCTTTGCGGCGACCGTGAACGCTGAGCCACTGTTCAAACTGATCGATCACAAGCAGCAGTTTTTTGGCGGAGTTTTTGCGATCCGGCTGCAGGGCTGCAGTGGCCTTCCAATCTGCGAGGATCTCTTCAAGTGACGCCGTGGTGTTGCGGGGCAGGCTGAGCCGATAGATGAGCTGCTGCCGGAGCCTTGCGACGGTGTTTTCTGAGCCCGCATCCGGATCAGCAGTGCTCTCTTCGGCGTTGAGGATGACAACAGTCAGGGCATCTCTGCGGTCGCGTTCCCGGAGCGTCGGCAGAACTCCTGCGGAGAACCAGCTGGATTTGCCGGCACCGCTGGGTGCGGACAGCGCCACGAGTTCTGGGAGGATGCTGCTGGTGTTGGCGTCTTCAGGAGGCAGGATCCGCTGGATGAGCGGGTCGATTTGCGTATTGAGGCTGCTGTTTGGAGCTGCATTCAGGAGTCTGCGATAGAGGAACCGATCGTGGCTGGTGAGGGGGCGCAGGCGCAGCAGATCGGACTCTGTATCCACCTCGGCTGACGGGCTGTTCAGGGAATCGAGGGCTTCAAGCAGATCGGTTGCGCTGCGGAAACGGTTTTCGGGGTTGAATTCAAGGCAAGTCAGACAGAGATCGCTGAGCCTCGCGGGGATCGCACTGTCGATGGCTTTTGGCGGCTCGGGGCGTGACTTTCGGGATTCCAGCAGCCTCCGCCAGTTCGTGGTGAATTTCTGCTGGTCCGGATCAAAGGGATATTCGCCCGTGAGCAGTTGGTAGAGGATGATCCCGACGCTGTAGATATCGCTTCGCGCGCCGCGGGTGTGTGAATAACCGAACCGCCGGCTGAAGGAATCGTACCCCGCGAATTGCTCAGGCGCCGCATATTCCGGGGTCCCTGCACCGGCCCCGTATCGCTGCGCTCTGAAGGCGGACGCGCCAAAGTCCGCAATGATCGGCTGAACGGTCCCTGCGGTTTCCCGGATCAGAATGTTGCTGGGTTTGAGATCGAAATGAAAGACTCCCTGCTGGTGCACAACCACGAGGGTGCGGACGATGTCAGAGATGATCTGCACGGCCTGCTGGTGTGGCAGCTTTCCGCCCGCCTGTTTGAAGTAGTCACTGAGATTCGGGCCCTCGACAAGCTCCATGACGATCGCGGGTTGTCCCTTGCGGGTGTATTCAATCTCGATCAGTCTGACGATTCCGGGATGATTCAGATCGCGCAGGACTTCAACTTCGCCACCTGGCTCCGACTGCGGCCCCGTGGAAGGAGCTGCGGCTTTTTTGAGCACCTTAATCGCTACGTCCCGATTCAGCTTTTGGGAATGGGCGCGATACACGGTTCCGAAGTTGCCTGCTCCGAGCAGACTGTGGAACGTGTAGTGCTCACCATTCAGCAGCGATGGAAATCCGGTGGCGTCGTCGTGCGGAAGTGGCGATTGGGAATCCGCTGCTGTGTCGGAAGGCTGCGCAAACGCACCAGTGCTTTTGGACTGGAACTCCTCGAACACATCCAGCAGTTCGCCTTCGATTTCGGGAAAGCGGTGCAGGTAGTCATCGAGTTTCTGAGGGGTGACGGATTTCGCCTGTTCGAGTTCGATTTCCACGCACCGGAGCAAAACATAGTGCTGGCAGCGGGGCTCGACCCCGGCGCGAACCTGCTCGATTGGCGGCGCGTTGCCAGCGATGTGGCTGGCCTCGAACTGGTCCAGAATTCTTGTCAGAGCCACGAGGTCCTGCTCGCTGAAGTCCTCGTGGAGGTCGTACCCGGTCATCGGTGTCTCCTGCGCGGAGAGACCTGCACCCGGCGAGGGTTGCCGCGGCCGGGTTTGGGAAAGCCGAGTCCTGGCGGAGCCTGACTGACGAGGCTGCATGTGGAGGAACCCTGTGACCTGGACCGTGTTTCAGCGTGAGGTGCCGGGAGTGATTGTGTGTTCGATGTGACCATCCAGGGGGCCTAACAGGCAGGAGCCCAGCGATGGTGGTTACAAATCTGGTCAGATTAGGTGAGAAAGCGGAGAATTTCTGCCCGGGAGCCTCCGGTGGCACCGCAAGGCAGGCCTGCTCATGGTTCTCCGTCTTCTTTGGCGATGCTGGACATTGAAGGCGATCTCCGGATCCACGGCGAAACGAAACTCTCCCCCTGAAGACACTGCTGGCCGAATTTGGGATGGCGTGTCGAAAAATGTCGCAGGATTTTTCGGAAATGAAAAGAAGGCTGCCGAAATAAAGAAACACACGCAGTGCCGTGGGCGCGTTTTGGCCAGCGTCGATCGGCCGTTGTGGCCGTGGTTGCTCCCGCTGTGACGCTGGCCGCCCGGGCACGTGCCGTTACCAACTGACCACGCTCCCCTGGGTTGTTGCAAGGAGCGTTGGTCTCACGCAAAGGCGCCAAGACGCAAAGTCAGGGAAGACGGTTCACATTTCCAGCAATCCATCTTTGCACCCTGGGGTGAGGCACCAGCTGGAATCGATGAAAATTTTGAAGATGGGCAAATTGGGACGCCTGCATCACAAAACGCCCTGTGGCGTGCGGCCGATGTCAATCGGCCGGTGCGGCCCAGGTGGGTTCCTGGTGCGGTTTTCGCCGCGCGGGAACGTCACGTTACCGGGGGATTGACATCCACTGCACGGCTTGTCATGGTGGGGCGTGT
>JBEIEK010000258.1:0-8637 GCA_040382995.1 Planctomycetaceae bacterium | reverse complement strand
TTCATGTCAGCCTCCCGAAACTTTTCCGCTTCGTCTGCGTGGACCAAACCCAATCGGCAGGCCGCAAGCGTGCTGACAAGGCTGAAAAGCTGTCGGCGGCGAATTCTGCGGTGCGGCCCAAACAAGGTCACTGCTCAGGCAGCTCCTGAACAAGGTACACCGTCAGCGACCGTGCTCCGTGAGCACCAATCACGAGCGACTGTTCGATATCCGCCGTCTTCGAGGGGCCCGAGATGAACCCGGCAAAGCGGTGTCGGCCCACTTCAATGCGACCGTAAGCTTCATGCATATTGTGCACCACGGCAGCGGCGGGCACCACCAGCGCCATGTGCTGCGGGATAAAGTACAGCACCCGGTGCTTCAACGTGTCATCCCGGACCCAGACTGCACCGTTTTCGGCGACTGCCAGATGACCCCGCAGCACCGCAAAATCCACATTCTCCAGCACATGCGGATCAGTGACCGCGTCCAGATCAAAACTGCTGTCACCCAATCCCGGAACAACACTGCAGCGGACTGCAGCGGTATCCCAGACCGCGAGTGATTCCAGGTGGCGAGCAGCCTCGGATATGGTGGCAACGCAGACGACCTGGCCACCGACCGACGCCACCACCTCCTGAAATCGCTGCGCTGGATTTTCGAATGTC
Source organism: Planctomycetaceae bacterium (assembly GCA_040382995.1). Lineage (GTDB taxonomy): Bacteria > Planctomycetota > Planctomycetia > Planctomycetales > Planctomycetaceae > SXXK01. The sequence continues at coordinate 7,990 of JBEIEK010000258.1, read as the reverse complement.
TGCCACCGGCCCGGCGTCAGCACATCGGGCAGCGGTGCAGACTGAGGAAGGGCAGACCGCACCTTCGCGAGGATGGTTTCACGAGATCCGGCACCACGAGACATTCAGGAGACTCCAGCGAGAATTCGGCGAACCACAGGCCAGCGACAGGACTGCCCACGGCAACTGCGGATGTGCTATTTTATCGCATCAGGGCCATCCCGGCAAAGACCCGAGGTGCATGGCACCCGCAACACCAATTCCCGAGCCGCGACCGTCAGGGAGTCGGACATCCTTTTCCGCCGCAAAGTCCCATCATTAAACACCTTACAACTCAATTCACCATGCCGGGTACCAGGCAGACAAACTCCCTTCGAAGCCCCCCACTCCGGCGCACTCGCTGCCTCGTCGCAGCTGCAGTCCTGCGTCCGCACAGCAACTCTGCGGTGTTTTGCCTTGCAGCCGCCGATGCGATATTCTGCCAGAACTTCGGCACAATCATCCTTCGCTCCCACTTTTCAGCCCGGCTCCCATGAATCCTCGACTCACCCCTGAACAGCTTCGCAGTTACCGTTATCTGGGCCCCGACGATCTGCGTTCGTTCGGGCATCGATCGCGTCAGAAGCAGGCGGGGTTTGGGACAGAGGAATTCGCAGGTAAGCCGGTGGTCGGGATCCTCAATACGTGGAACGACCTGATTTCCTGCCATGCCCACTTCCGTCAGCGTGCGGAGGACATTAAGCGGGGCGTTTGGCAGTCGGGCGGATTTCCAGTGGAGATCCCGGTGATGGGGGTCAGTGAGACCTTCATGAAGCCGACGTCGATGTACTATCGCAATTTTCTGGCGATGGAAACAGAAGAAGTCCTGCGAACCTATCCGCTCGACGCCGCAGTGCTCATGGCCGGCTGCGACAAAACCACCCCCGCGATGCTCATGGGAGCACTCAGCGCCGACGTGCCCTGCATCGTGATGCCCGGGGGCCCGATGAATCGCACATCGTGGCACGGTGAACAGCTGGCGAGCGGCACGGACGTGTGGCGATTCTGGGCAGAACGGGGTGCGGGGCGGTTGTCATGTGAAGCGTGGTGTCAGCTGGAAGATCACATCGCAGCTTCTCCCGGACACTGCATGACCATGGGCACCGCCTCGACCATGACCGCGATTGCTGAGGCGATGGGCATGACACTGTCGGGTGCCAGTTCTCTTCCGGCAACGCATTCGGGTCACGCGCGGATGGCCAGTGCCACCGGTCGAGCCGCTGTGGAGCTGGCGTGGCACAACGTGCGGCCGTCGCAGCTTCTGACCCGGGCGGCCTTTGAAAATGCTATCACGGTATTGATGGCGATCGGCGGTTCCACCAATGCCATCGTGCACCTGATGGCGCTGGCCGGCCGCTGCAGCGTCCAGCTGGCGCTGGAGGACTTCGATCGCATCTCGCAACGCACACCTGTGCTGGCCAACCTGCGTCCAACAGGTCGCTGGGTGATGGCCGACTTTTTCGACGCCGGTGGCCTGAATGCACTGCTGGCACAAATCCCCGATTTGCTCCACACAGACGCTGCCACGGTGGAATTTCGGACGCTGGGTGAAGCGTTCCGTGACGCGCCGATCTGGAATGACGACGTGATTCGGCGACGTGAAAACCCTGTGTGTGCCACGGGCAGCCTCGCTGTCCTTCGCGGCAACCTCGCCCCAGACGGGTGCGTCATCAAGCCGGCCGCCGCGGAAGCGGATCTGCTGCAGCACACCGGCCCTGCGGCCGTATTTCGCAACTACCCGGACCTCAAAGCCCGGATCGACGATCCGTCACTGGGACTGACCCGGAACCATGTCATCGTGCTGCAGAACGCCGGGCCACTCGGAGCACCGGGGATCCCGGAATGGGGCATGCTGCCAATTCCCAAATACCTGCTGCAGCAGGGCGTCCGGGACATGCTGCGAATCAGCGATGCACGGATGAGCGGTACCAGTTACGGGGCCTGTGTGCTGCATGTCTCTCCGGAATCCTTCATTGGCGGCCCGCTGGCGCTGGTGCAGGATGGAGATCTGATCACGCTGGACACCGCCGGACGGAAGCTGCAGCTGGAGGTGTCAGAGGACGAGCTGGCGCGGCGTCGAGGCCTGTGGCAGCAGCCTGCCCCGGCATTCACTCGCGGCTACGGCAAGCTCTTTCAGGAACAAACCACTCAGGCTCACGAAGGCTGTGACTTTCGCTTTCTGCACTATGACGGCAGCCAGACACCACCTCCGTCGATCTACTAAGGATTCGCTGATGATCAGCCGTCCCTGAGCAGCCCGCGGACGACTTCTCCGTGAATGTCCGTCAGCCGGTACTGGCGGCCCTGGTAGCGGAATGTCAGTCGAGTATGGTCGATGCCGCACAGATGCAGGATGGTCGCCTGCATGTCGTGCACGTGCACCGGATCCTTTGTGATGTTCCATGCAAAGTCATCTGTTTCGCCGTAGACCGTTCCTGGTCTGACACCGCCACCTGCCAGCCACCACGTGAAGGCGCGGCCGAAGTGATCGCGGCCTCTGGGGTTGACGGGGTCCCCCTGTCCGAACGGAGTGCGGCCGAATTCGCAGGCCCAGATCACCAGCGTGTCATCAAGCATGCCGCGTTCTTTGAGGTCATGAATCAGGGCGGCAGCGGGTTGCTCGGTGTCGCGACACTGTTCTGCAAGCTGAGTGTGCAGATTGCCGTGCTGATCCCAGCCCGCATGCATCAGCTGCACAAAGCGAACCCCGCGTTCCAGCAGTCGGCGGGCGACCAGGCAGTTGTTGGCAAAGGTGCCTTTGGCAAGCGCGTCCGGGCCGTAGCGTTCAATGACCGTTTGAGTTTCTCCGGAGAAATCCATGAGCTCGGGAACGCTGCTCTGCATGCGAAACGCCATCTCGTACTGCGCGATCCGTGTGTCGGTTTCGGGGTCGCCGTAGTCCTCCAGATGGGTGCGATTGATGGCAGCGATGTCATCCAGCAGCAGTCGCCGGGATTCACGCGACATACCCGCGGGGTTGCTGAGGTATGGAACGGGGTCGCCCGTGTTGCGAAACCGCACGCCCTGAAAGCGGCTGGGAAGAAAGCCCGCGCCCCAGTAGTAATCAAAGAACAGCTGACCACAGGTCTTGCCTTTGTCGCTGGAAGTCATCACGACGAAGGCCGGGAGATTGTCGGTTTCGCAGCCCAGGCCATAGGACATCCATGCTCCCATGCTGGGGCGTCCGGGGATCTGAGAACCTGTCAGAAAAAACGTCACTCCGGGAGCGTGGTTGACGGCTTCGGTTTTCATGCTGCGCACCAGGCAAAGCTCGTCAGCAAGAGCCCCGATGGATGGCAGCATTTCGCTGAGCCGCATGCCGCAGTCGCCCCACGTGCGGAAGGGACGAATGGCCGGCAGACAGGGCCAGCGGGCATAACCGGAAGACATTGTGGACAGTCGCGTGGTGCCGCGAACGGAATCGGGGATGTCCTTGCCAGCCAGCTGTCGCATGGCAGGCTTTTCGTCGAACAGGTCCACGTGCGAAGGACCACCGCCCTGCCAGAGCATCACCACGCGGCGGGCTTTGGGAATGAACGGCGGGAAGCCGGGCAGGCCACGGTCGGCAGCAGCAACGGCAGCAGCCGGACCTGCCGCCGCGGTGGCATCACGCAGCAGCAGTGAAGCAAGGGCCGCCCGACCGACGCCACCGGCAGTCGATCCAAGAACGGCACGACGGGTGACATGGGCGATGTTGTCGAGGAAGGGGTTGGACATCGGGGAGCATTCCTGTCAGGTGCGGGCGCATTCACTGGGCTGATCTTAGCGAGCCTGTTATGAAACGACGACTCTCGACACTCTGCACTTCAAATCAGCTCCCGTATCGGTTCCCGCTGATCCAGCAGGTATTGCGGGCGACCGGCCTGGTCCGGGATGGTGGCCACAGCAGGGTCGATGCCAAGGCGGTGGTAGAGCGTCGCGAAGACTTCCTGATAGTGCACCGGGCGGTCCTGCGGGACTTCGCCAAGCCGATTGGTGGAACCAATCACCTGCCCCGTCCGCATGCCTCCACCGGCCAGCAGACAGCAGGAGACTTGCGGCCAGTGATCCCGCCCGGCGTCCTTGTTGATCCGCGGAGTCCGCCCGAATTCACCCCACGCCACCACACTGACGTCATCCTGCAGACCGCGCTGATGCAGGTCTTCGATGAGCGCTGCGATGCCCTGGTCAAACCGCGCCAATTGGATCGGAAGTCGATCAAAATTGGCCCCGTGGCGGTCCCAGCTGCCGAAGGACAGGGTCACACAGCGAACGCCGGCCTCCACCAGCCGCCGCGCCACGAGGAACTGATCCATCCAGTGGGGACCGGCATCTTCACCAAAGGCCGGATCGGCACTGCCGCGGCCGTAGCGGTCTCGAACGGCCGGGTCTTCACGTTCGAGATCCAGGGCTTCCACGAGCCGGCTGGAGGTGAGCACATCAAAGGCTTTCTGAGTCAGCGCGTCAACACCGCGGAACTGTGACACCGAATCGGCCGTGCGGCGAAAACGGTCAAAGCTCTGCAGCAAATCGCGGCGATTGCGAAGCTCGTCCAGCGAAATGCCGGTCAGCCGCATGTCGGCCATGCCCTGACCCTCCGGCTGAAAGGCCGCGTGGGCCGTCCCAAGAAATCCGGGCATCCCGGGATTGCTGTAAGGAGCGTGCCGGGTCTTGATCGTCAGACCCACGAACGGTGGCACTGCGGGATCGGCAGGTCCCAGGAGTCGTGAAACGGCGGAACCCAGTGAGGGATGGTTGTCCTGGCGACCACGAGCGCCGATGGGATACCCGCTGAGACACAGATCGGACGCGTGCTGGTCAGGACATCCGTACAGCGAGCGAATGATGGTGGCTTTATCCATCACGGTTGCCAGCCGCGGCATGTGTTCGCAGATGTCAATGCCGGGCACGTTCGTGGCAATCGGCTTGAACGAACCGCGGATTTCCGGAGGTGCGTCCATCTTCAGGTCATACATGTCCTGATGTGAAGGACCGCCGGAAAGATAGATCATGATCACCGATTTGTGCGGCAGAACTCGTCCGCGGGCCGCGGGCGTGTCGGATTGGGACGCAATCAGCTGCGGCAGTGACATGCCGCCCAGCGCCAGTCCTCCGATGCGAAGGAACTGGCGACGACTGCGACCATCGCAGTGCGTTGCCGTTTTGGGGCCGAGGATGTGCAGCATGGGAGGAGCTTTCGGAGGTGGGGGGTGGTTTGCGGTGGGTGGGATGTTGGTGACCGGGCGTTACAACAACCCCATGATGGGCTCGCCGTGATACACCTGGTGTGGTCTTTCAAAAGCATCTTTCCAAACGATGGATTTGGGAAGTCCGAGGGCCTGATAGATGGTGGCGGCCATATTTTCCGGAGTTTGGGGGTCGGATTTGGGATAACCGCCGGTGGCGTCGGATTCGCCAACGACGACGCCACCGCGGACTCCGCCACCCGCAAAGAACACCGTTTGGACGGCGCCCCAGTGATCGCGGCCGGGAAGCTTTGTTTCAGCTCCGGGGAAAGTGAAGACTTTGGGAGTGCGCCCGAATTCGCCTGCCATGACAACAAGGACATCATCGAGGAGTCCGCGTTCCGAAAGGTCTTCCAGGAGTGCTGAAACGGCGCGATCGGTGGGCGGCAGCAGAAACTCGCGGAGGTTTCGAAAGGCCGCTTCATGAGTGTCCCAGGATTCGTCGTTTCCCAGATTGACCTGCACCAGGCTGACACCGGCTTCCACCAGCTGCCGGGCCATGAGCAGGGACCAGCCAAAGGAATTGCGACCATAGCGATCCTGAAGACGGTCACTGGCGGCATGAACATCGAGTGCGCGATGAACGCGGTGATCGAGGAGCAGGGAGACGGCAGCTTCGCGGTGACGGTCGTAGCGGAGCTGCTGAGCGGCGGTGTCGAGTGCCGTGCGCTGGGCTTCGATGGAACGCAGGAGTGCCAGTCGGGAGTTGAATTGGTTGTGGAGCAGGTTTCCGGCGAGCTCCAGGCGGGGGGCTTCGTAACGATAGCCGGCCGGTATTTCATGACCGCGCTGCCGCTGAAAGCCGTATTGCGGGAAAGCTCCGTGAATGTAGTCCGTATCGCGATATTGGCTGGCTTCAATAAACCACGGATCAAAACGTGGTCCAAGCTCTCCGGCGAATTGTCCGGGAATGGTGCGGCCGGTGACGTGGACGAGTTTTTCGGGGAGTACGGCGGCGGGGGGCAGGTTGTTGCGCGGCGGAAGCAGTTTGGTGGCGAGTGCGGCGAAGGACGGGTGATCGTGGGCGGTGGGACGGTTTGGATTGAACCCCACAGGTGTGGGCGTTCGCCCGGTCAGCATCACATGATGACCAACGGAATGTTCGTTGTAGGGATGGGTCAGTGAACGCACCATCGCCCAGCGATCGCTGCTGCCTGCCAGCAGGGGCAAATGTTCGCAGATGTGGACACCGGGTGTGCGAGTGGCGATGGGAGAAAATTCGCCACGGATGTCGGCTGGGGCATTCGGTTTGGGATCAAAGCTGTCGTGCTGAGCCAGTCCGCCGGAGAGAAAGATGTAAATGACGGCCTTTGGCTGATGCGGAACCGGGCTGCCTTCGTCGGCGGCAAGCTGCCGCAGTGCAGACAAATGATTCACACCCAAACCAAGTATTCCGGCACAGCCAGCCTGAAGAGCCGCGCGACGCGGCAGCCGATGCGCGGGCTTGAACTGTTCTGGCGACATGGCATCGCCCTCCTGAGTCGGGCGGGGGGAGGAGGAATTTGGGAGGGGCGCTGATCATACAGTGAAAATCGTGGGATGTGCAAATAAATAATCTGATTTCAGGTGGCCAACTGGATGGAGAAATGGTGTTAAGCCTGCAAATAGTCGCGTTTCGCTCTGCGAAACGGACACCCGGCTCCTTCCTGGCTCAGCCCGAACAACTGGTGCACAATAGTGCATGGCACCTGAACGCCGAAACGTTTTCCTGGATGGACTTTGCGACGAAGGCGGACCCTCGCTCTCTCACGGTCGCGGCTCGATTTTGGCCTTTGCCACTGTCACCTGCGTTCCGCAAGGAACTCCCCTGCTGCCGCGGCCAGATTGCTGCCAACCGCACGATAGCCGGTGGTGGTGCTGTGCTGATAATTCCAGATCGTTTCCAGACAGGCTGTGAGGACCAGTCGCGGTTGTGATCATGTGGCACCAGATTCCAAAACGCTGCTCAGTCGGACGGTCTCCTTCCCGGATACGCAGCATCGGCACTGCCCGGTCGCCCTCGGAACGGCACAGCTCTTCCGCTGTCGCAGCCGGATGCCTGCGACTCATCTCCCGCACAAATCTCTCTGCGTCAGTCGGCGTGTACGGAGGCCCCCAGGCCACGTACAGCGAAGGCGTTGCCGCCTGAAGCTTCCATGTCATCACGCTCTCAGTCAGCGTAGCACAAGGCCCGAAACGGCACCAGCATGGAGATCAACCACAAGCGGCGGCGATCACGGGGCGACCGGAGCTCTGGCTCTTTCCAGCCAGCTTTTGTACTTCTTCCGGTCATTCGGCGAAACAGAGCGAAATGTCTTGTCCGCGCGCACGACAAATGTCTGTTCAGGATTATCGCCGTTGATGACCGGCGTGCCTTCGGGATAGTCAATGACGAAGGAGTCAGCCGGCACGCTGGGGCTTGAGGAGTAGGCAGTCACTTTCACTTCCTTGTTCCAGCGAATCTGACCATCCGGAGTCGTACACTGCACCTTAAAGCCCACGGGAATCACAGCATCCGAGCGATCCCCAAACGCAGTCGATGCGGGCGCGTAATCCATGGTCACCAGCCACCGATCATACTTCACCTGGCTTTCCGGAGGCATGAACTGCCACTGCACGAGTCCAAAGGGGGCGGCGGAGTGCCAGAGGGTCTTGTGATTCCCGGCCACTGAAACGATCTGCGTCTGGCCATTTTCAGCCGGGGTGACCGTGACATCGCTGAGATCAAAGCGGTGCAGGCGTTTGAGTGTGACCGGACTTGCGGTGTG
>JBEIEK010000257.1:0-8660 GCA_040382995.1 Planctomycetaceae bacterium | reverse complement strand
CGACAACGGCCGCGGAATTCCTGTTGACGTCGTGAAAGGCGATGGCAGACCGGCGCTCGAAGTGGTCCTCACCGAAATCCACGCTGGCGGCAAGTTCAACCGTGAAAGCGGCTATCGCGTGGGTACCGGCGGACTTCACGGCGTCGGCATCACCGCTGTCAATGCCCTCAGCTCATGGCTCACCGCAGAAATCCGCCGCCAGGGTTCGGTCTGGGTGATGGACTTCGAAAAAGGCCGCGCCGTCTCCCAACTCAGACAGCTCGGACGCGCCGATTCCACCGGCACTCGACTGTCCTTCCTCCCCGACCCCACCATCTTCTCCGAAACCCGCTTCTCCCTCGACACACTCAGTCGCCGCATGCGGGAACTGGCGTTCCTCACCCCCGGAATCAAAATCACGCTGCGCGACGAACGGTCCGGGCAAACCGAAGTCTTCCACTTTGAATACGGACTGGTCGAATTCGTTCGCTACCTCAACCGCACCCAGACACCGCTCACCACCGATGTCTTCAAAGTCCTTGATGAAGCCGACGGTGTCGTCGTCGAAGTCGCCATGCAGTACAACGATGGCTACACCGAAAACGTGCTCACCTTCGCCAACAACATCTTCAACCCAGATGGCGGCACGCACCTGTCCGGCTTCCGCACGGCGCTCACCCGCACCATGAATAACTACGCCAAAGCCGGCAACCTCTTTAAGGAAGTCGCCCCGCAGGGTGAAGACTTCCGCGAAGGACTCACGGCCGTCGTTTCCGTCCGCGTCCCCGATCCCAAATTCACATCTCAGAATAAAGTCAAGCTGACCAACGCCGAAGTCGAAGCGGCCGTGCAGTCTGTTGTCAACACGGCCTTCACACGCTACCTCGAAGAAAACCCTGGCATCGCCAAAAAGCTCGTGGCCAAAGCCATCATGGCGGCCGAAGCCCGCGAAGCGGCCCGCAAATCCCGCGATATGGTCCGCCGCAAAGGTGCACTCACCACCGGCGGACTTCCCGAAAAACTCCGCGACTGCCGCAGCCGAGACCTCGAATCCACCGAACTCTACCTCGTCGAAGGTGACTCCGCCGGCGGTTCCGCAGACACCGGCCGCGACTCCTCCATCCAGGCCATCCTCCCCCTCCGCGGCAAAATCCTCAACGTCGAAAAAGCACAGCTCGTCAAAGTCCTCGACAACGCCGAAATCACCAACCTGTTTCGCGCTGTGGGACTGTCTCCCGCCGGCGGCGACGAAGACATGGACATCAGCAAACGTCGCTACGGCAAAATCATCGTCATGACCGACGCCGACGTCGACGGCAGCCACATCCGCACCCTGCTGCTCACCTTCCTCTTCCGCCACATGCGAGAACTCGTACAGGGTGGCCACGTCTACATCGCCCAGCCACCGCTCTTCCGCGTCGTCCAGAGAAAGCAAACCCGCTACGTGCAAACGCAGCCCATGATGATGGCCGAACTCATATCGCTCGGTATGAACGGAGCCCGTCTCGTGGTCAAAGCCGACAACACCCCCTTCTCCGACGAACTCCTGCAAAAACTCGTCAGCCTCGTCGAACGTATGGAGCAACCCCTCGAACTGCTCGAACGACGCGGTATCGACATCCGCTACCTGCTCAAATTCAACGCCGGCGAAAAATCAAAGCTCCCGCGCTTCCGCGTACTCTACAGCGACACCGAACGCTGGTTCATGGAACGCGACGAAGCGGAAGCCTTCCTCCGCAGCCTGCTCCCACCCACACCCGCCCCAGCCGAGCCCTCCGGCACTGATGGCGAATCTACCGCACCCCCGCCCGCTGCGACAGCCGAAGCCCCACGAACCACCAACGCACAACTCATTGATCTTCACGAAATCCGCACCCTCAATGACGTCTTTGTTCAGCTGAAGGACTACGGATTCTTCGTCTCCGACTTCACTCCGCCCGGCCTCCGCAATGCCGAACCGGTTTATCCCTTCGTGATTGAACGCGACGACGATCGAGTGCCGCTCGCCAGCCTCCGCGATCTTCTTGAAGAACTCCGCAAACTCGGCAAAAAAGGGCTCGTCGTCACCCGCTTCAAAGGTCTCGGCGAAATGAACTCCGAAGAACTCTGGGATACCAGCATGGACCCGGAAAAACGCACGCTCCTGCAGGTCCGGATGGAAGATGCCGCCGCCGCCGATGAAATCTTCCGAGTGCTCATGGGGGATGCCGTCGAACCACGCCGGGAATTCATCGAGAAACACGCACTTGATGTCCGCGAACTCGATATCTGAGATCTCAACGGCACCTCTCACTCCCATCCCCGCTCCCCGCCTCCGGTATCTCGAATGACTGTCCTTCTTGTCGTTTCGGACGTTCGCGACTGGCCGTTCGAAACGCCCGGCGCCGAAGTTATCGACGCTCAGACCTATCTGACCTCCCCCGACTTCTCCTCCGAAAATCGCTCCTGTCGCATCATCAACCTCTGCCGCTCCTACCGCTATCAGTCCACCGGCTACTACGTCTCGCTCCTTGCCGAAGCCCGCGGGCACAAGCCACTCCCAGGCGTAATCACGCTCCAGGACCTGCGAAACCGCACCTCCGTGCGCGTGCTTTCAGACGAACTCGACGAACTCATCCAGCAGAATCTGGGACCGCTCCAAAGCAGCGAATTCACGCTCAGCGTCTACTTCGGACGCAATCTCGCCCGCCGCTACGACAAACTCGCCCTGCAACTGTTCAACCTCTTCGCTGCACCCATGCTGAGGTTTGAATTCGTCCGGGACGTCCAGGGACGCTGGCAGATTCATCGCGTGCAGTCCCCTTCACCCCACACACTTCCCGACAGCCACAAACCCTTCGTTGCCGAATCGGCCGCACTCTACCTCGCCCGCCGCGCCTCCGCCCCCAGAACGCGCAAACGCACCCGCTTCGATCTTGCCATCCTGCACGACCCCGCCGAACACCACAACGCACCCTCCAACGAAACAGCCCTCAAACGCTTCATCCGCGCCGCCCGCGAACAGGATGTCTACGCCGAACTCATCACCAAAGACGATTACAGCCGGCTGCTCGAATTTGATGCCCTCTTCATTCGCGAAACCACCTTCGTCAATCATCACACCTACCGCTTCGCCCGACGAGCTGCCAAGGAAGGCATGGTGGTCATCGACGACCCCGTCTCCATCCTCCGCTGCACCAACAAAGTCTACCTCGCTGAAATGCTCGCGCGGCACCACATCGACATGCCCCGCTCCATTGTCGTGCATCGCGAAAACATCGACAGCATCGCCGAACAACTTTCCTTCCCCTTCGTGCTCAAACAACCCGACAGCGCCTTCAGCCAGGGCGTCGTCAAGATCCACTCCGAACAGGAATTGCAGGAAAAAATCGCCACCTTCCTCGGCGACTCCGAGCTGCTCATCGCCCAGGAATATCTGCCAACCACCTTCGACTGGCGAATCGGCATCATCGACCGCAAACCGCTCTTCGCCTGCCGCTACTTCATGGCCCCAGGACACTGGCAAATCGTCCGCCAGGAACTCAGCGGCCGCGGACGCTACGGCAAAACAGAAACACTCCCCGTCGAACTGGCCCCTCGCAAAGCCGTCAAACTCGCCCTCCGCGCCGCCAATCTCATCGGGGATGGTCTCTACGGCGTCGATGTGAAGGAATCCAACGGACGCTTCGTGATCATCGAAGTCAACGACAACCCCAACATTGATGCCGACAGCGAAGACACCATCCTCAAGGAAGACCTCTACTCACGCATCATGGACGTCTTCGTGCGGCGGATGGAACAAAAGCGAGCTCGGCTGGATGACTGACACGCAAGGAACACCCATGGATGCCACGGATGCCGGACCACTCCCGTCTCCTCGCCCCCGTCTGGGACTCTTCGACGCCTGGGGCGTCGAACTCGAATACATGCTCGTCAGCAACCAGTCCCTGGATGTGCTCCCGATCTGCGATCAGCTGCTCACCGCAGAAGCTGGCCAGCTGACAGCTGATGTCCACCGGGGCACAATTGACTGGTCCAACGAACTGGTGCTCCACGTTGTCGAACTCAAGACCGCCGCCCCAGCCCCCCGGCTGCAGGGGCTCGCTGCCGCCTTCACTGCTGAAGTTCAACACATCAACAACCTGCTCCAGCCACTCCACGCCCGACTCATGCCCTCCGCCATGCATCCGTGGATGGATCCGATCAGGGAAATGCGGCTCTGGCCTCATGACTGCAGCGTCGTCTACCAGGCATTCAATCGCATTTTTGACTGCCGCGGACACGGCTGGGCCAACCTGCAAAGCGTGCATCTGAACCTGCCCTTTCGCGACGACCAGCAGTTCGCGCGGCTGCATGCCGCCGTCCGACTGGTGCTCCCGCTGCTCCCCGCGCTCGCAGCCGCATCCCCCGTCTGCGACGGAAAACTCTCCGAACACCTTGACCACCGCCTGCACGTCTACCGCAGCAATTCCCGGCGGTTCCCGTCCATCACCGGCCGCGTAATTCCCGAACAGGCGTGGAGCGAGGCCGAGTATCAGCAGCGGATTCTGCAGCCCATGTATGCCGACATCGCCCCGCACGATCCGGATGAAGTGCTGCAGGACGAATACCTCAACGCCCGCGGCGCCATCGCCCGCTTCGGACGTGGTTCCATCGAAATCCGCGTAATCGACATTCAGGAATGCCCAGCCGCGGATCTTGCCGTGCTCCAGGCCGCAGCCGCTCTGATCCGCGGACTCGTCGAAGAACGCTGGTGCTCGCTGGCGGATCAGCAGGCCGTTCCCGTGGACCCGCTCGCAGACCTCTTCAACGACGCGGTCACCACGGCCGAAGACACCGTCCTGCACAATTCCAGCCTGCTGCGGATCTTCGGCTGCCCAGCCCAGCCGCTGACGCTGCGGCAACTCTGGAGCAACCTCGATCAACGCCTTCAGCCGGACATGGAACCAGAAGTCCGCAGGGCCTTTGATCACATCCTCGAACATGGTTCGCTTGCACGCCGCATCCGCAACAGGCTTGCCGGCCGCACCGCTCCGCAGACACTGCAAAGCCTCGCTGCTGAACTCTGCGATTGCCTCAATTCCGGAACACAGCTCAGTTGATGCAGGGATCCACCGATGAGCCAAAACCCCTTTGCCGCTCCGGAAGTGCAGGAACTGTCCCCGGATTCCTCCCCCCAAATCGCCATGCCCGGGCTGAGTCGGCGTCGTTATGGAATCGTTGCCGGCGCATTCCTGATGCTCTTTGTGTTCGTCCCCCAGGTGATTGTGAACATCTCAAGACTGCGGCAACAACTGCCCGGTCCTGTGGTGGCCGTCGGTATCGCGGAACTGGTCATTCTGCTGCTTGTGCTCGTGCCGCTGACAGTCTCGCGGATGAGGAATCTGGGCCTGAATCCCGTATGGGCCGCAGTCCTGTTTCTGTTCCCATTCAACCTCGGCCTGCTGGTGCTGGCCTTCAGCGGTCAGGCGGGGTGGGGCCGTAACCGGACACTGGACCAATCCGGCAGAATCATTGCTGCCGTCTGCCTTGGATTCCTTGTGCTGACGGTTGCCATCAACCTGGTTTAGGCCGGTCCCTTCACCAGCCATTCCAGTCCTGCTCACGCCAGGGGCTTTGCCGAACCGATCAGCAACGGTTAAAATGCCGGGGTGACTGTTCGCCATTCCCTCTTCATCGGCTACTCCCATGTCCGCTCCGTCCCCCGTTTTTCAGCTCGGTCCCGGGCTGACTCTGTACCCCGTGGTGCACGGCAGTGGCGACAGTGCGGTCGAGGTTCGCCGACTGATGCTCGGGCACAAGTTTGACTGCCTTGCTGTGCCGCTCCCGCCATCCTTTCAGTCCGAAGTGGAATCCGCGCTCGACGATTTGCCCCGGATTTCCGTGGTGCTCCAGCGTGAGCCGCATTCGTCATTTCTGCCCCACACGGACTACCGCGGTGACTCAGCCGCAGAATCATCTGATTTCGATGCCGACGACGAAGAGGACCAGCTCCAGCCCATCTCTTACGTCCCCATCGACCCCTGTCAGCCGGTGATTGCCGGGCTGCGGATCGCGCGGCAGGAGCGTTTGGTGCGGGCATTCATTGACATCGAAACGGAAGACTACCTGCCCGGTTCCACAGTGCTCCCCGACCCCTATGCGCTCAAGCGGGTCACCGCCGAACAGTTTGCCGCAGCAATCCTGCCCGCCCTGCCAAGGCCTCAGCATCCCGAGCATGTGCAGCGTCTGGAGTGGATGGCCGCGCGTCTGCGACAGCTCGTGCAGCGCTACCCGAAAGTGCTCTGTCTGTGCAGCCTGCACGACTGGCCATGGCTTCGCGAAGCCTACCTCGCCAGCACAGCGCTGCCACAGCCCTCGGACGTGCAACCCGAGCCTGCTGAAAGGCTGGCGGTCGCCGAAAACACGCTGCTCTTCATGCTCGGAGAACTCCCGTGGATCACGGGGTTGTATGAACAGGCACGAGTGATGCTGGACGACGACGAGAATCTCTCCGTGGACGGCATCAAAGCGCTGCTCCTCCAGGCTCGCGAAAGCTACGTCGCTGAATTTGGCACTCGCGCCCGACGAATCACCCCCGCATTGCTTGCCCGCTGTCTCAAGTACGCCCGCAACCTGTCCCTGATCGAACGCCGCTTCACCCCGGATCTCTATTCGCTGGTCGTGGCCTCTCAGCAAACAGCCGGCGATCAGTACGCCATTCACGTGACGGAAACGGCCCGCGCATATCCGTGGGTGGAACGGGCGGATGCCCCACGCATCCGCTTCGGCATCAGCCAGGCGCAGCTTCCGGACGGCACACCAGTCTTCCCGAAAAGTCGACTCCCCAAAGCACCCGTCGTGTGGAAGACGTGGCGCCTGTCCAGTCGCCCGGACATCCGCCGCAAGGTCACCTGGCAGCGATCGTGGAATCCCTTTGGCCAGTGCAGCTGGCCACCGGAGGACGTGGCGATTGAACGGTTTCGGACGCACGTGAAGGACGTGGCACTCGATCTGCTGGGAACTGACCTCGCACGCACCGAAAAGTTCTCATCCAGCCTCAAGGACGGTCTGGACATTCGGGAAACGCTGCGGAACTGGCACACCGGCAGCCTGTACGTCCGCGAATTTCCCCCGGCCCGCGGGCGGCTGGACTGTGTGGTGATGCTGTTCGACAGTCCCGCGGATCCGCGTCAGTACCCATGGCGCATCACCTGGCACGCGGAAGCTCACGACGAATCCACACTGGCTTTATTTGCGACCAACTTCATGACGGACGTCGTTGGTCCGGGGATCGCCGTCGCCAGGTACGGCGGAGCCATGTTTCTGTTCCCGCCCCGGCCGGTCCCGGAAGTCTGGCGTGACCCGCGATTCGACTTCACGGACACCCTCGAAGAACGTCTGCTCGCCGCCGCCCTCTTTCATTCCCGCGAAAAACACATCGCCCTGCTCAGCAGTGCACCGCCGGGAGCAGGCTGGAGGCGACTGGCCGCCAGGTTTCGGCGGAAAATCATTCACGTGCCCCTGTCGCGGTTCAGTTCGGAAACAATCGAGCGGCTGCGGATTGTGCACGTGCTGAACGGGCACGAAGTCCGTTCGTGGGCCGACAAGTTCATCCGCAAACCCTGACAATTCTCTTCCCCACGACCGCGCAGTGGAAGTTTCCGCGGCTGCGGCTGGATTCCGCACAAATTTCCGTTTAGATTTCCGACGCATCAGCGAATCACCCACGCAAATCCCTTCGGCTTTCAGGTTTTTTCAGGGAAATCACAATGAGCGAACCCAGTCAGGCAGCTCCTGAAACAGGCGCAACAGAGACCCCAACGGGCATTCCCGTCGCTCAGCCGGTCCCCGAACCGTCCCGCCCGCAGCCGCCGAACATCGTTTACCTCGTGTCCTACCCCAAAATTGTGTTTCTTTATCCCACGGTGATCGTGTCGTTTTTGTGCGCACTGTTCCTGTGGATCCGCGGCGGCATTCCGCTGGACGCCATCGCTGCCGACGCTCCTGCCCCCGTCGCTGCCTCAGCCCCGGCTGAAAACACCCCAGCGGACGCCTCCGCCACCCCGGCCGCGGCTCCGGCAGCCGGCTATACCTATCAATACTGGTGCGCCCGCATCTTTCTGGCGGTGCTCGGTTTCAATCTCGTGGTGATCTCCTTCGAGTTCCCGCGGACCACATCGCTCACCTGGTTCTTCGCAATCTCCACACTCTGTCTGGCCAGCTGGTTTCTCTTCTCACTCTACGACAACCTCGCCCCAGCACTGCTCCAGGGTGTGCTCTCCATCAAGCCCATGGCCAATGGTTCGTTCTACATGATCTTCACGGCGATCATGCTGGCGCTCTTTGTGGCGGTGCTCATCAGTCGTCGCGTGGATTACTGGGAAGTGCGTGGCAACGAACTCCTGCATCACCACGGTTTCCTCAGCAACCTCGAACGCTTCAATGCCCCCAACCTGCGAATTGACAAGGAAATCACGGACCTGTTCGAATATCTGCTGCTGCGGTCCGGCAGGCTGGTCATCCACTGCAGCAACGAACGCCGCGCGATCGTTCTCGAAAATGTTCTTGGCATCGATAAAAAAGAGCGGCAGATCACTCAAATGCTGGGGGCCCTGCAGGTGCGGGTGCGGCGCTCGGGCAACCTCACCTCGGCCGACGGCACGTCGCCGCCCAGCGCGGCGGTCGGCACACTGGCCGCGGGGTCGTGGGGCGCCGCGGTT
>JBEIEK010000256.1:0-8681 GCA_040382995.1 Planctomycetaceae bacterium | reverse complement strand
GTGATCGACATGATCAATCGCCTGACTGCCGCCCCAGGTGACGGGCTGCTCTATCCCCGCAGGATGAATTCGAGTTGAGTCTTACAGCAGGCAGGCACGGTCCGCAGACGGCGACTCCTGGCGAGCCGCATCGTCGCTTCCCGAAGCCCTCAGCCCGCTCTGCAGCCCGGCTGCTGACACCAGCCAACGCAAGCTCAGCTCCGCACGCATCAACGGCCTGCGGCGAGCCCGGGGACCTCCGTACACGACGGGCGCTGATCACGGTGCTGACAGGTAGAGCGCTGAAAATGCGGGCGGCGCAGCCGTTGTTCCCAGCACTTGATGATGTCGCATAAACTGGCCGTGTCATGACTTTGGAAATGCATGACTCTGTACCAACCAGACAGGACTCAGAATTCGGCCTGTTGAGAAAGATTGAAAACAGACGAGGAACTTTGGGTTGCTTTTTGGAGGTATGCTGGGGGCCAGCTCCCAATGGCGTTGACTTTCTGGTGTTGCGGATGTTTTGCAGGCCCCGGTTTCCATTCACACGCCTCGATTCGAACATGAAAAGCGTGTGGTCGATGTCAACATCCGGCGGATAATCGTGATTGACCGCTTCACTCACCCAGTGGTTCAATGGACGTGCCGTTATCGACTTCCAGGCGGCATTCGGGCAGGCTGTCGATGAATAGTCGGCCGTAGGGTTTGGTCAGCAGTCTGGGGTCGAGTATGACCACTCGGCCGGTGTCGTTGCGGTGTCGAATCAGTCGTCCGAAGCCCTGTTTTAATTTGATGATGGCTTCAGGGGTTTGATAGTCGCGAAAGGGATTGCCGCCGCGGCTGCGGATGAGTTCCAGGCGGGCTTCAAGGAGTGGGTGGTCGGGGACGCTGAAGGGGAGTTTGGGAATGATCACATTCTGCAGCGCATCGCCCGGTACGTTGACTCCCTGCCAGAAACTGTCAGTCCCGAAGAGCACGGCTCGGGGGTCACCCCGGAAGCGTTCCAGCATGGCGGAACGCGGGAGTCCCGTGCCCTGGCAGTAGAGTGACAGATTGTTGCTGGCGAACCAGCCAGTCAGTCGCTGAGCACAGGCCTGCATCATGGAGTAGCTGGTGAAGAGCACAAACGCACGGCCAGCGGTTTCCAGCACATGCCGACGGATGCGTTCACAGCACTGCATTTCAAACCCGCGGGGATCAGCAGCCGGATCGACGATGCCGGTGGCGAGTATCAGGCGTGCCTGGCGGCGGTAGTTGAAGGGGCTGCCCAGCCGGACTTCACTGCCGTTGCTGAGACCGATGCGGGAACGGAAAAAGCGGAAGTCCTCGTGGCCCGTGGCGAGCGTGGCGCTGGCCATGATGACGGAGGGCGTGTTGTTGTACAGCAGGTCGCGGAGCAGTGGGCCGACTTCAACCGGGGCACTCTGCAGAGACAGGCGTTGTCCCTGAGCGCCGCTGCGTTCGATCCAGTAGACGGAGGAGGGGACGGATTGCTTGAGCCAGGATTTCAGGTTTCCCGCAAGGAACGTACAGCGATCGGAAGCGGATTTGAGTTCAACCTGAGTGGCTTCGTTTGTGGCTGCTTCCGCGGCTTCGGCAATTTCTTCGCTGAGCTGTCCCAGTCGCTGGGGCAGGTCGGAAGGGACATCGAGAGGGTTGATGAGTCTTCCGTTGGGCCTGCAGGCCTTCACAGAAGCTGCTTCCAGTTCACTGAAGAAGGTGGCAGCAGTGTTGCGGCACTGCAGCACGAGTTTCTGAGCGGCTTTGAGTCCGTGGGTGAGGAGCAGTCCGCGCTGCTGCTGGTCCTGGTACAGCCGATTGAGCAGGTATTCGATTTGCCCTTCACTGATGGTCAGCCCGAGGTGGTCGGCGGCAACCGATTCGACGGTGTGGGCTTCATCGAAGATGACGGTTTCGTATTCCGGAAGGATGGCGGCGTTGGCGCGGCGGAGGGCAAGGTCTGCGAAGAACAGCGCGTGGTTGACGATGAGCACATCCGCGTTCCAGACACGTCGCCGGGCCGCGAAATAGAAACAGTCGTTATGCCGGGGACATTTTCTTCGCAGACAGTCGCCGTGATCGCTGAGCACTTCGTCCCAGACGTCGGACTGGGGCTGGAAGGGGAGATCTGAGCGGCTGCCGTCGCGGGTTTCCAGGGCCCACTGGCGGATTCGCTGCAGCTGTCGCTGGCCGTCACCATCGAAGAGCTCCCGCTGGCCGGAACGCTGCACGGCACGTTCCATCCGCCGCAGGCTGATGTAGTTGCCACGGCCTTTGACAAGCACGGCGGAGAATTCGACGGGCAGCACCGCCTGCAGAAAGGGCACGTCGTGCTGAATCAGCTGTTCCTGGAGACTGATGGTATGAGTGGAGACGATCACGCGGCGTTTGGCGGGCGCGTCGTCGGCCTGCTGCAGACTGTTGATGCCCTGGCTGCCTGATGCTCCCGGTTTGCCCGACGCGGGGCGTTCGGTCTGCGAGGCAAGAATCGCTGGGATCAGATAGGCGAAGCTTTTGCCGACACCAGTACCGGCCTCGGCAATCAGATGCGTGCGATCGTTGATGGCGCGTTCGACGGCGAGGGCCATTTCCAGCTGTTCTGCGCGGGGTTCATATCCGCTCAGACGACGTGAAATCGCCCCACCAGGACCAAGAATATCGGCAACAGTCAGTCGGGGTTCGGGCATTGGGTCTGCTGCAGGGACGGTTGAAGTGTCAGGCGAATGCGCGTTCAACAGCAGAACGCATTTTCGCCAGCCCGGCAGCGGCGACCGCGGCGGCGTCCTGCTTCCAGTATTCGGGGTTGAAAAGTTCGAGCGAGAGCGTGATGGAGCGTCCGTTGGCGGCAAGGGCACGAATGATTTGAGTGAGCGGTGCAATGCCGTCGCCGGGATAGACACGATGGGAATCGTTCATCTGAGCACGGGGCGGATCGGCCGGATAGTCGTTCATGTGAAACACCTGCAGGGAACGGTCACTGAAGAGTTCCAGCCCGGCGAAGTCCGAGCCCCCCTTGAAGATGTGATAGGTGTCCAGCAGCAGCAGCGTATCGGGGTCGCCGGTTTCCGCTGCCACATAGGCCACTTCGCCCAGACGCGACAGATTCTTCGAGAAGCCCCAGACTTCCAGCTGCGGCTGAACGCCGGCATCGCGGCCGATTTTCTGGAGCGCGGCAAAACGCTGGGCGGCCGCCGGCAGCTCGACCAGAGGGCTGTCGCCCTGATGGGCGCCCACGGGGGGTGCTGCGATGCGGGTGCCGCCGATCTGCCGCAGCATGTCCATGTCGCGACGGGCCTCTTCAAGGGCCTTGGCGCGGGCTGCATCGTCCGGATGAATCCATTGGGCAAAGCCAATGGCGCTGTCGACGGTGAGCCCTGAGTCGCTGATCTTTTTGCGCAGGTCGTCCAGGCTGCCTCCCTGCTGGACGTAGTCACGGAGGTTGGGAATCCACGGTTCCAGACCCTGGTAGCCGGCCTGAGCAGCGATTTCCACCTCACGCTCGATCCCCAGCTTCTGTCCGCGCAAGGTACTGGTGTTCAGGCAGTACCGGACTGTGCCCGGTTTGGTGGATTCGTCGGGTGCGGCTGGGCTGGAGTAACCAGGGACGGCAGCGGTAGCCAGGGTTGCTGCGGCAGCGGGAAGTGTGGTGAGCAGTGTGCGACGATGCATGGCGACGGCTTAAACGAGAGAATTGAGGAAACTGACCGAACCTTAGGGAAATTGCGGAATGGAGTCCAGCGGGTGGCCGGTGTCATTCCGGCAGGGCCTGAGCGATCTGGCGGACGGCATCGACGGCGGCCGTGATTTCCGCCTCTGTGGTGCTCCAGCCGGGACTGAGGCGAATGGCGCCACCGGTTTGCAGTGTGCCAAGCCGCTGATGGGTCAGCGGAGCACAGTGCAGTCCTGCCCGGCATTGAATGTCGAAGGACTGATCCAGAATTCCAGCCACCTCGGCGGGATCAAGCCCATCGAGCACGAAGGAAACAATGCCGCAGTTCTGTTCGGGAGCGCCAGGTGAGAGCAGTCGGAGGCCGGGGATTTCGGCAAGTCCTGAGGCCAGCAGGCGGGAGTTGCGGATATTGGCGACGTGGCGTTCGTGCAGCGTGTTTTGAGCAAGGTGAACAGCGGCCAGCAGTCCGGCGATCGCCGGCAGATTGGCGGTGCCGCTTTCAAAGCGTGCCGGGGAATCGGCAGGCTGATCCAGCGAGGTGCTGTCGGTGCCGGTGCCACCGAAGAGCAGTGGCTGCAGCAGTTGCTGGTGGTGCGGCGCGGCGACAAGGAAACCGATCCCCGGAGGTCCGGCGAGTCCCTTGTGGGCGGCGGCAGCGAGAAAGTCCACGTTGAGTTCCGGCAGGGAGCAGGGCCAGTGACCGACGGTTTGGGCGGCATCCAGCAGGACAAGGGCCTGATGTTCGTGAGCGATGCGGGTGAGCGTCCGGATGTCCTGAATTCTGCCGGTGACGTTGGAGGCGTGGGTGAGCACAACCAGCCTGGCGGGAGTCCGCTGCAGGGCATGCCGCAGATCGTCGGGGTTGAGCAGACCGGAGTCGGGGTTGAAGGGCAGGTGCTGCACGGAAATGCCGCGGGTGCCCTGGAGGTGCTGGAGAGGACGCAGCACGGAATTGTGATCGAGTTCTGAGGCGACAACGTGGTCGCCGGGCTGGAGCAGACCGAGGAGTACGGTGTTGAGACTGGCTGTGCAGCCTGCGGTGAACAGAACCGACTGTGGACCGGCAGCCTGGAGGAATTCTGCGAGAGCCACACGGGTTTGCAGGAGCAGTGAGGAGGCGTGGAGGGCAGCGGAGTGGCCACCACGACCGGCCGAGCCGCCACGACGAAGCCAGGTCAGGACTGCGTCGAGGACGCAGTCGGGACGTGGAAACGCGGTGGCGGCATGGTCGAGATACATGGTTTGTCAGCGTTGGCCGGGGAGCCAGAGGCCACTGGGTGCGGCCGATTCCGCGGGGGCGGAGGCGGGGGCGCCCGGTGTCCAGAGTGCTGATGTTTTGGGGGCAGACGGTTCGGGCAGGAATTCCTTGAGCAGGTGCGGGCAGTCCGCATCCAGCAGCTGTTCCTGAATGAGCTCCACAAGTTCGGGGATTTTGCGAGCGTAGAGATCGCGGATTTTGTGAAGCAGCGAGATGATTCCGGCGTCTTCACGGCTTTGGAGTCGCCAGGAGAGTTCGCGGATATCGAGTTCCAGCTGCAGGCGGAAAGCTCCCTCCGTCTCGCTGGCTGCCTGGCGGGCTTTTTCAAGGTACGCGTAGCTGACTTCGCTGTCACCTTCGAAATGAGCGATGGTGGCGCGGGAAATGAGCAGTGGCAGGGCCTCTTCATTCAGGGTGAATGTGCTGCGGCCAAGAAGTTCATCGAGCGCTCTCTTGAGCAGTTCGCGAGCACCTGGGGCGGTGCTGCGTGAGATGACCGTACGCAGCTGGGTGTCGCTGAGTTCCTGGAGGGGCAGTCGAGCCAGAGCGAGCAGACTAAGGGCGTTCACATTTTCTGCTGCTGTGGCAGCCAGCGGTGCACGGGTCGGGAGGCTGAGCCGCACACGGAGGCTGTCGATGGTGAAGTCGTCGTCCATCTGCAGGGCGAGGGCCTGCAGCAGATATGCAGCACCGGCCAGCTGTCTGCGAAGCCCCGGATCCGCTGCGGCTTCCTGCATGGACTTGCCACCCAGCAACGGCAGCGGGTACTGGAGTGCGGTTTCGAGCGATTTGGCGTTGATTTGTCTGGTGAACCTGCGAAAGCTGTGTTCGCTCATCCCCTCCGGACGAACCGGTCGGAGCTCGAACGGGTGTTCGAATCGCGGATACGACCGGGATTCCTGACGCTTTTCTTCGTCCGATCCGGTGAGTATCAGATCGCCGATGCAGTCTCGCAGCGCGACAAGGACGTGGTCGACGTTGAGCGAGGAGCAGGTGATTTCAAGCCAGGGATGTGCATGCCCCGCAGCAGTCGCCGCCTCGGCGTCGGTGATATCGTAGACATCGACATCGGCAATGAACTGTGCGAAGTTGTCCGGAGTGATGTCCTCGGGGCCGGGGGAGGGGCCCGACATCAGCATCAGCTCTGCAGCGTGACTGCAGCCGGGTGCGTGATTGCAGTTGGCGTGATCGTGGGTTTGGGTGTTTTTGATGGACGGGTGAGCAAGCAGGCGGGTGACAGCTTCAGAGACGGAGCGAATATTGAGCGTGACGGACACCACGGAGACTCGGTCGTCCCAGAGTTTTGGGTCGAGCACATGAGCGAGGGCTTCGATTTCGACGGCTTCTTCAAAGTCCGTGGACAGCGCGGCCGCGTGGTGCAGTGACGCGGCGGCCTCAGGATGACGACCGTCCCACATCTGGCAGAGTCCCATGTTGTACCAGATGGCACTGTTCGTGGGTGCCTGATCAGCCAGGCGGTTGTAGATGATGGCTGCGGGTTCCCAGCAGCCCAGGCGACAGAGCCGCAGGGCTCGTTCGTGCTGCTGCAGAACTTCCGGGGAAGCCTCGAAGTTGAGCAGCGGCCATGAACTGCTGAGCAGAAAGGGGATGTTGCTGTCGTCTTCGATACGACGGAAGAGTGACAGAGCCACTTCGGATTTTTCGGTGCCGGCCAGGCGGACCGCCAGCAGCGCATGTTCGCGGGCGGCGGGGATCATGCCGCGACGGAACATTTCCACACCAATCCGCGCGGCGATGTTGCTGACTTCCAGGGGGAACTGTCGCGTACACACCTGGAAGGCTCTGTGGACAATCCGGCGGCTGGCGTCAAAGCCGCTGCACTGCACGCAAATGTCTGCGTAAATGAGCAGGATCTGAGGATTGTCGGGGTGGGCTTTCAGAAAGTCGGTGCAGGCTTTGAGCGCATCCTGAAGACGATTGTGACGCAGCAGCATCACCACCAGCTCACGCAGCACCGACTCGCGGTCCGGGTGTTTCGCAGCCAGCTGCTGCATCTGGTTCAGCGCGATCTCTGGTTGATTGCGGCTGAGACTGACCACTCGCATGAGGTCTGCCTGGACATCCTGACAGCAGAATTTGAACTTTTTACCGCTGCCGCAGGGGCACGGGGCATAAGGGTTGACGGCCATCGGTGGCACCTTGTGGAAGTAATACGCCCGGAGGCGAAGCTGCTGTAAATGACCAGTCATCCCCGTACAGGCGACAGGTCGTGTGAAATTGATAAGCACAAAGCGCGGAAACGCGCGGGATGTTCAGACGAAAGGGGGAGCTTGCGAGCCCTGCAGGGGGGCTGACAGAGGGCTGCGGTCCATGGGAGACACACCCCTGCGTCGCAGATCTTAGCAAATTTGGTGGCCAGTGGCAGCCTCAGCCACCGCGGGATTTTTTGAATGCGACCAGAATGCTAGTCGGCTCGCCCCGGCGGTCGGTGCCTGGTCACCTCAGCCCGAAAGTCCCCCAGACTGTGCCACAGCGATGGACGCCCCAGCTGAACCTCCTGAATTACCACCTCGCCCCACTGTTTCGCCTGGCCCAACAGGCGACCATCCCGCCCGAAAATGCCGGTGACCATCCACTTTGCATCAGGATTCGTGTAGGTGCTGCTGACTACAAACACGTGATTTTCACAGGCTCGAGCGGCCGCAAGGAGCGGATTGCAGCCCCAGACCGGAAACGCAATCACCTCCGCACCACGAATTCGCAGCTCCCGCGCGACTTCCGGGAAAAATCCGTCGTAACACACCATCATCCCCAGCTTACCAAATCGCGTGTCGAAGACCGGGTACTCGCTGCCCGGCATGATGCCAGCATCAATTTCACCCCGCGGCAGGCAGACCTTGCGATAGACTCCGGCAAGCTGTCCGTCGGGGCCCAGCAGTGCTGCCACGTTGAAAATCCGATGTTCGTCGCGCTCCAGCAACCCAGCCACGATATACAGATTATATCGCTTTGCCAGCTCCCCGAAGTAAGCAGTGGAAGGCCCCGGCAGCGCCTCCGCCGCGTCTGACATGGGTTTCCGCGAACCGTACCACGTCAGCGTTTCCGGGAGCACCACCAGATCAGCCCCCCGCTCCGCGGCCTCCCGAATGAACGGCTCAAACTGACGGCATTTGTCTTCCGGAGTTTCGCCGGCTGCCGGTGCGAAATGCACAGCGGCCAGTCGCACCGTCCGCGTGTCAGGCTCGGGAACTTCCGCAAGCCTGACGTCCGACCAGTCCACCGTCGCCCCCGCTGCCCAGCGGAAGGAAAGTTCAATCCGCAGCGATTCAGCGGTCGGCGGCGCCTGGTAAATGCCACCGACAGACGTCCAGCCGTCCCGCTCCGGTCCATCCTCCGGGTATTCCGGCTCAGCCCTCGGAATCTCACCCTCACGGTAGGTGGTTTGCGCCGGGTGATTGTGCAGTGGAGCCTGGCCTTTGGCATCGAACCAGAACAGACGCGGCACCGCAGACCGCCGGGCCACTTCGAGTTGCTGGCCGCGACGGAGCGCCGTGAACTGATACCAGCGGCCGCCACGTACCGGGACTGTCTTCTGCCACCAGCCGTGCAGGCCAGAGCGGTTGTCGGAGCGGATGCGGAGACAGCCGGAACCATCTGGCCCCGCATCCGGAACGTACTGGAATTCCGGGGCGATTTCAGGGCGTGGTGCGACGCTGGTCCAGCCTTCAGGTGAATTGCTGAGCAGCGTTGCAGGTGCTGCAGGGGGTGACTGCCCGAAGCAGATGCCGAAGAGGATGTTGGTGAGAAATC
>JBEIEK010000255.1:0-8683 GCA_040382995.1 Planctomycetaceae bacterium | reverse complement strand
GGTGTGTTGCGGGCAATTGAGTGTATGCTGGGTTCTTCTTGCGAGGGGGGTAGGTGTGGCTGGAAATTGTTGACATTCACCCGCACAACAAAGACGCATTTTTAGGCCGCTCCTCCCCCCGTTTGGCAGTGCTGTCCCGCCGCAGGCTCCGGCCACCAACTCAGGATTCGACATCCGCCCCGTTCGTTGGTCTCAATTTCCAGCACTCCCTGATGCTGCTCCAGAATGGCTCGGGAAATCGCGAGGCCCAGGCCGACATGAGGAAACTTTTGATCCGGGCCAGCTGGCGGTGCTTCGGAGTGTGAAGTGTGTGCGGGAACGAATGGCTGCAGCACCGCCGCACGCTGATGGTCGGGAATGCCAGGTCCGTCATCGTCCACAATCACACAGGTGCCGCGTGTCGACGACTGTGCAGTTGACTGCTGAGCGTCGCTTCGGGAATTCCCAGCGAGGCCACCGCGGACCACTCGCACAGTCAATTTGGTCCTGGCGAAACGCTGAGCGTTTGCGGTGAGGTTCGCCATGACGCGATAAAAACCAGCCGGATCTGCAAACACCACGCTTCCGTCTTCCGCAGCATCACCGCAAAGACAAACGTCCAGATGAGGACATTCCACTTTGATGGAGTCAAGCAACCGCGAAATGACTTCGCGAGCATCCATCCACTCCGGAGTCATCTGTTGCGGTCGACCGTCAAACTGAACGTATTCAAGTGCCTCAAGCGTGATCTTCTCAAGGTCATCCAGTGAGTGTCTGATCACGGAAATCCTCGAATCCGCTGCCGGATTTTCAGGATTTCCCAGCATTTCCACGGCGAATCTGAGCCGCGCGACGGGGGTCCGCAATTCGTGTGAAATCATATTGAGCAGCTCGCGGCGCTGTTTAATCTCGTTTTCCGTATTGGCCGCCACCCTGTTGAAGACTTTCGCAAGGCTGCCCGCCTCTCCGGCCCCCTGCTCTTTCAACCGCACGCTGAAGTCGCCGGCGGCAATTGTTGCGGCGGCGTTTTCAATCCGTCGAAAACGTCGCGACATCACGTTGACAATGACCCCGGTGATGCTGAAGCATACCATCGAAATAGTGAGCATCAGAAATATGGAAATCCTTTCCACCTTTGCTCGCACGCGAACCAGCGGCCCGGCACATAATACCTGATCTGCACCCTGAAGCGCTGCAGCCACAAAGGATTCCCTGCCCTCGTGAAATAGTACAACTTCCCCTGAACCTGTCGTCGGCAACGTGATTTCTGCAGGGATCTCACGCCTCAGGCGAATCCTCACGGGGACTCCCAGCGTTTCTGAGACCCCCTCAAGATCAGCTGCTGCAAGTCGCCCCTCACGAATCCGCGACTGCAGCAGACTCATCACCGCCTGCACATCCTCCTCGATAAACCGGTGTGTGCGGTCTGCAAGCGGCCCCAGCTGGAGGCAGCTGTCGTTATCAACAGCGACGGTCAGTCGATCAAGAATTCCGCCCCGATACTTGTCGATGAACCCGTCGGGCTCAGCCAGCTTTTCTCTGTCGCTCTCAGAAAAATCCGCCATTCGAACAAGACTGACAGGGGTTGCAGCCAGCATTCCCCATTCCTGCAACAGCTGTCCACGTTCGCGCGACGGTTGCCGACGCAATTCCGCTGCAGCCATGCGCAGCGAGCCCAGCTGCAGCGTGGATAGTCCGGAAACAATTCGTTCGCGATCGGAATAAAACAGCCCATCCATAATCAGAAAAAAAACCGAGCGGCTTGCGACAGCGGCAAGCAGGAAAACAAGGGCAATTTTCAAAAATAATCGCGTCATGGTTCTGCTGACAAAAAGTAGCCCACGCCATGGATTCCCTTTACAATTGCAGGCTGCTGCTGACTGTCACCCAGCTTTTTCCGCAACCGTGAAACTCGCAGGTCGATCGCCCGGTCACGCGGACTGTAGTGCTCACCAAGCAACGCCTCATGCAGCTCCCGGCGGGGAACCGGCTGACCTGCGCGCCTGGCCAGATACAGCAGCAGATCAAATTCAGCGGATGTCATATTGACAATTGAGCCGGCGAGCAACACCTCTCGCCTGGCTATCGAAATCTCCAGTCCCGCAGCCCGCATGACTCCTGATTCTTCAGCTTCCGGTTTCCCCTGACGCGGGCGGGCAGGCGGACGCAGATGAGATCGCAGCCGAGCCAGAAGCACGGCCGGGCGCACTGGTTTCGTGAGGTAGTCGTCAGCGCCGCATTCCAGACCTAAAATTTCATCCACTTCATCCGTCCGCGCCGTGAGCATCACGATCACGCCCGAATAACACGCGCGAACTTCCCGACAAACGGCAAATCCATCCCGATCCGGCAGGTTTACATCCAGAATCACAGCGTCGGGGCACTCCTGCGGAATCCGCAATGCAGCAACTTTGCCACGGGCCTCATGCTCGACCAGGTAGCCGTTTGCGCGGAGGTAATCCGTGACAACTTCGGCAAGCAGCGGATCATCTTCCACAACCAGTAATCGATGCATGGCTACTTCCGGAAGTGTGGCAATCTGCTCCTGAATCACCCGCAGAATAGCAGAAGAGTGGCAAAGACTGCTATCCGATGATGCCGTCTGTCGAGATTCGCCCTGAACCATGCCACCGCAGGAACCCACCGAGCCGCGACCGTCAGGGAGTGGTGAAAACTCCCACTCGCCCAGGAATGATGCGCCAAAAGTGCATGGCACCCTGATGATCGCGTCAGGTCAGAAAAGCCTTTCCAGAAGGGGTTTAAGTCTATGACGTGTTCCCGACTCTATCACGGTCGCGGCTGGGCTGTGATCGCGTTCACTACCAGCTTCGTCAGCCCACCCGTACTCAAACGGCCACCCAGATCCGGCGTTCGCGCCTGCGGATCCTGAAGAACAGTCTCCACAGCCCGCTGCAGAGCATTTGCCGCACCGGTGCTGGCAGGTGTATTCAGCCAATCGAGCATCATGCGGGCAGACAGCAGCATCGCAATCGGATTGGCGATTCCGCGACCGGCAATATCCGGTGCCGTCCCATGACAGGGCTGAAACACCGCAGTCCCCGGACCGATATCCGCAGACGGCGCCATCCCCATGCCCCCCACAAGCGCAGCGGCAAGGTCACTAAGAATGTCCCCGAACATGTTTTCCGTTACCAGCACATCAAAGCTCTGCGGACGACGCACCAGAAACAAGGCTGCCGCATCCACGTACACACGCTCCGTGCGCACGTCCGGATACTGCTCAGCCACCTCGTCGAAGAGTTTGCGAAAAAACACCATCGAAGGCAGCACGTTGGCCTTATCGACCAGCGTCACCAGTCCACGCCGCTGCCGAGCCAGCAGAAAAGCATCATGAAACAGCCGCAGGCTGCCACGTCGCGTCACCAGCAGACGGTCGGCCACTTCGTCGGGGGAAAACGGTCCAGCCTGCAGCCGCGACGAAAACAAACCTTCAGTGCTCTCACGCAGAATGACAAAATCAATGTCGCCCGCACTCACGCCCTTCAGCGGGCAATCAGCCGCATGATACAGCCGCGCCGGACGTTCGCCCCGGTACAGTTCAAAGTGCTCCCGGATGTCGATCTGCGGTGTGAGCTCCCGGCCACCGGGCCAGCGAATATCCGGCAGACCCATGGCCCCCAGCAGCACGGCATCGGCAGACCGGCAGGCCTGCAAAGTCGACTCCGGCAACGCCTCACCGCTCCGCTGAAATTCTCCTGCCCCCGCCGAAAATGTCTCGCAGCGGAACTGCAGCCGGGGATCGCGCAGGCATAGCGCATCCAGCACCTGCAACGCTGACTCCATCACCTCCGGACCAATCCCATCCCCGGGCAGGACGGCAATTCGCAGGTACGATTGATCATGGACGGCACCAGTCATCAGCAGGCTCCGGAAGTTCGCGTATCGGGGGCTGGCATGTTATAACGCGCGGTCGCCGGAAGTGCACCCAGCACCCGCAGCGCTTCTGTTTCCAGACATTCACAGGGAACAAATCGCTAATATCACTGAACAGATCAACACCGGCCGCCACAGCAAAAGCCTGCAGCAAACAGCCTCAAAATCCTCTGTCTGCGGTATTTACAGCGATCCTGAGGACTTGTTACAAAATCTCAACCACCACGGCGCTCCATCTGCAACGCGCGAAAACCATGTCAGCATTTTGCGGCCTCGCCCTCTCGCCTCTCTTTCTCCTGCACTTCGCCGCGAAAGCTCGACCCAGCGACGGATCACGGATATGCACCCGCTGAAGTCCCTGCTGAAGTTTTGCCTCTCTTCACGCCCCCGCCGGCGCCAGCGCCGTTCTGCCCTCGCCGCCGCACAACCGCTTGAAGTCCGCAGCCTCCTCACGGCCCCGTTCCAGCTCACCGACAACGAACAATTACTCCTGGAACTCATCAACCGTGCCCGCGCCAACCCGACGGCCGAAGCGGCACGGCACAGTATCGGACTCAATGACGGTCTCAAGCCAGGCGATGTTTCCGGCGACCCCCAACAACCGCTCGCCCCCGTGCAAATGCTGATCAATGCGGCGTCCGGCCACGCCGCGGACATGCTCAATCGCGACTATTTCTCCCACACAACGCTCGGCACCAGCAAAGGTTCCTCCGATCGCGTCAGGGAACAGGGCTACGTCGGCAGTGTCGGCGAAAACCTGTCCTGGGGTGGCAGCACTTTGGAAATCGATCAAATCGCCCACATCTCCGAACGCCACCAGTCGCTCTTCAAAAGCCCCGGTCATCGCAAAAACATGCTCCGCAGCTCCTGGGAGGAAATCGGTGTCAGCCTGCAGTACGGGCAGTTCACCGACGATCGCACATACAACGCGTCCATGGTCGTGGAAAACTTTGGCGATCGCAACGGCAATCCCTACATCACCGGTGTTGTTTACGCTGATACCACCGACAACAATTTCTACGACATCGGTGAAGCCATCCGCTCCGGCTCCATCACCGCCACCAACCTCAGCACCGGTCAGAAAATCACCGCCGATCTCAGCACCTCCGGCGGTTATGCTCTGCAGGTATCCTCCGGCCAGTGGTCCGTCGAGGCTGTCTACCTGTACGGTGGCCTCAGTGTTCGTGCCGTCCAGTTCGCTCAGGTCTCCACCAACAACGTCAAACTGGACTTCGAACGTTTCACTACCGGCACCCCGGACCAGCTCGCCGTCAGCGTCAGCCGCAGCACCATCAGTGAGCGCGGTGCAGACAACTCCGTCACCCTCACCATCACTCAGGCCATCAGGCAAACCGTTCCCATCACCGTGCATCTCTCCGCCGACTCCGCAGACGCCATCCAACTGCCCGCGACGGCTACCATCCCGGCAGGTGAACTTTCTGTCTCCGTCAATGTTGTGGGCCTCGAAGACGACAAAATCGAGGTACCCCAGCCAGTGGCGATTACTGCACTGGTCTATGGGCTGGGTTCCGTCCAGACGACCGTCTCCGTAATCGATCGCACATTCCCGCGTCTGCCTTCCGGCACGCAGACCGTCCAGACGGCTCGTCCAACGATCGTCTGGTCTGCTGTTTCAAATGCCACAACCTACGAAATCTGGGGTGATAACACGTCCACAGGGCAAAAACGCGCCGCCTGGGCCACCGACATCTCCGGCACCTCCTGGACTCCCCCCAGTGACCTCGCACTGGGCAACTGGACCTTCTATGTTCGCGCAGCCACGGCCGACGGTCGTCGCAGCTTCTGGAGCCCCGCGGCAATCTGGCAGGTCCGTCCAGTCCCCACAATCCTGAATTCCGGACGCACAGAATTTCGTTCAACCGCCACCCTGCAATGGGCGCAAATGCCGGGTGCGACAGCATGGGAAATCTGGGTCGACGGCGTCAATCCCCGTGTGTCACAAATAGTCCGTCGCTCAGACATCACCGGCACCTCCTTTCAGCTCCCTGAACTCCCCGTTGGTCGCTACACGTGGTGGCTCCGCGCACGGAATGCACTCAACGAATTCACCGCCTGGAGCCTCCCGGGGATTATCAACATCACCGACCGCGTCACCGGAATCGTCGCCACCGGTTCCCTGTTCAGCGGCGATCTGCAGCTGCAATGGAATCCGCTCCCGGGTGCGTCTACCTACGAAATCTGGGTGGACAATCGTACCACCGGAGTTTCAGGGGTCTACCGCGCTGCAGGCATCCGGGGATCGTCGATCACCATTCCCGGACTGCCTTCCTCCGCTCTTCGGGTCTGGCTCAGAGCCCGCGACGTTGCCGCCGTCAATCACGCCTGGAGCGTCCCGTTCGATGTTCTCAGACTGCTTCCAACAGCCGTCACCAGCCCGGCAAACGTCAGCTCCGGCTCGTCAATCACGCTGCGCTGGACTCCCGTCGCCGGCACCGTGAATTATCGACTCCAGCTCACGAATGCTCAGGAAATCCCCCTGTACTCCAACAACAGTATCACCGGCACGCAACTGGTCATTCCGGTCACCCTTGCCACAGGCCGCTACCGCGTTTGGCTCGCCGCAGTCGATTCCGCGGGCACCAGACTGGAAAGTTCCCCTTTCGAACTGCAGGTCGCCGCCACCAACCGACCGGAAACACCCGGCGGATCGTTCCAATACGGCCTCGCCATGCTGACAGTTGCCCCTCGGTCCCTGCCTCCCGTCAGGCCCAACGCGCACCAACTGGGCCACCCGACAGCCATGCACCGCAGCGCGGGCGACGCTGCGTCGCCCCCGACTTCTCAGCCCGCGGCCACGCTGGCTCAAAGTGAATTCCTGCCGGTTTCCAGCAATGCTGTTTCCACACGGTCCTTCGACGCGGCGGCGACCGACATTCTTTTCGCAGAATGGCTCACGCCGGCCGCGGAAATGAGCCGGAATCACCCATTTTCCCCAGTTTTTTCATTCGACAGAAACGCACCCAGCCCCAAATCCCATGGCGATGTCCACTTGACAGACCTGTTTTGACAGCTTGTAATCTCAGACTTCAGGAACATGCGGTAGGCTTTGGGAAGTCCGCTGCAGGTTCTGGTTTCCACAAAAACATTTGACAGTCACTGCAATCACCGGATATCCGCGGGGGCGGATACCGATCTCCAGCGTGGTGCTGTCGCGTGTTGATCTGGAATTTGCGAAGGGCGATTCGTGGGGAATCGCCACTTGCTGTCACACAGGAGGCTCATTCGGATCAAATCTGGGTCGGACGCTCGAATCAGGAAGCCAGTATTCGTGCGTTCAGCATAGGGTGTACCATGGCTGGGCAACAACAAACCCGCGTGGTGGTCACGGGCGTCGGAGTCGTTTCACCGATCGGCATCGGAAACGACAAATTCTGGGACAGCCTCATCCACAACCGTTCGGGGATCGACTACCTCTCTTCAATTCCGTCCGACGGGCTGCCCTCAGCCTTCGGCGCAGAGGTGCGCGACTTCGATCCCGTTCTCTACCTCAGAGACCGCAAATTTCTCAAGGTCATGTGCCGCGACATCCAGCTCGGTGTCGCCTCATCCTCGCTCGCCGTCCAGGACGCCAAACTCGCAGCCGGTCAGGTGGCCCCGGAACGTCTCGGAGTTGTCTTCGGGGCAGGGCGGATGACCTGCCATCCCCAGGAACTTGCTGCCGTTGTCGAAGTCTGCCGACAAAACCAGGAATTCCAGATTGATCGCTGGGGCGCCGAAGCCGTCGGCCGCATCGCCCCACTCTGGCTCCTGCGACAACTCCCCAACATGCCCGCCAGTCACGTCTCCATCGACCACAACGCCTGCGGTCCCAACAACACTATCACCTGCCGCGATGCGTCCGCACTGCTGGCTCTTTCCGAAGCCGCCCGCGTGATCCGTTCAGGTCGTGCCGACGCGATGATCGTCGGGGCCTGCAGCTCCAACATTCACCCCGTGGATATCGCCAAGTTCCACAGCTTCGAAGGTCTCTCGCGGCGCTCCGACGATCCCACTCGCGCCTGCCGCCCCTTCGACTTCGAACGCGACGGCACGGTCGTCGGCGAAGGTGCCGCATCGTTTTTGATCGAAAGCTACGAACACGCCGTCCGCCGCGGTGCCGACATCTACGCTGAAGTGCTCGGCACAGGCGCCGGCTGCGATGGTCGCGGAGTTGCCAACGAATCCGCCGGGCTGGGACTTGTCCGCGCCATGGAATCTGCCATCTCCGCCGCCGGAATCACCCCCGCCGACCTCGGTCATATCAACGCACAGGGCAAAAGCACTCAGCCTGACGACATTGTCGAATCCCGCGCCTACCACCGCGTCTTCGGTAATCTGGCTCTCTCCATCCCCGTCACGGCACTCAAAAGCTACATTGGTCACTTCGATGCCGGGGCCGGTGCCGTTGAACTTGCCGGCACCCTGCTCTCACTCAGGTACGGCTTCGTTCCCGCCACCCTGAACTACGAATTCCCAGACCCCCGCTGTCGCCTCAATGTCGCTCGCGGCGAAGCTCAGAAACTCAAAAATCGCACCGCCATCACCGTCAATCGCACGGCCATGGGACAAAGTGCCGCCGCGGTCCTTCGGGCTCTCTGATCGAAGAGGGCGCTCAGCCGCCGTTACCCCCAATTGCGTTCACTTTCTGGCAAAAGGCAGTACCGGGAGTGCGAAGCTGGGATGGCGAAACGGTGATAAGAACACCGGAAGTCGTCCTTCGGACTCCGCCCCACCGTGACAAGGCGAGCGGGGGATGTTAATCCCCCGGTAACGGT
Organism: Planctomycetaceae bacterium; assembly: GCA_040382995.1. Lineage (GTDB taxonomy): Bacteria > Planctomycetota > Planctomycetia > Planctomycetales > Planctomycetaceae > SXXK01. Next base: position 35 of record JBEIEK010000255.1, on the reverse strand, counting down.
GCGTGCTCGCGTGGCCAGAACCGCATCAGGAACGC
>JBEIEK010000254.1:0-8687 GCA_040382995.1 Planctomycetaceae bacterium | reverse complement strand
GGAGCGCACGAGGGACGTTACCGGCCGATTGACATCGACCGCACGCCTGGCATGATCGAGCCCTGGCGTGTGAACGGAAACCTGGACCTCCAGGACATCCGAAAAAACGGAAAGTCAGCGCCAAAGGGCTTCCGCCTGACCGCCTTGAGGACGCAGGCGATCGGGCTTTCAGCGTTCTGCTTATTCTGCATCCGGACGCCGTGGGCGCTCAGGCGCGGCACCTTCGGGGCCGCCCGGACCTTCCGGGCGACCCGGCCGGCCCTGACGCCCGGGGCCACCCGGACCACCGGGCTGACCGCCACGTCCGTCACGCCCCATTCCGGGACGACCCGGCTGTCCGCCCATGCCCGGTCGGGTCCGCGCAAACTGAATGAGTTCCGCGCGGTTCAGTTTGCCGTCGCCATCGGCGTCAAATGCGAGCGCTTCGTCGGCGAAACGCTCAGGATTCATCGGTCCGCCTGGTTCGCCCGGTGGGCGACCTTCCGGACCGCCCGGTGGGCGACCTCGGTCTTCAGGAGGCCGGCCTTCTCCGTCCGGCGGTCCCGGTGGGCGTCCGTCTGGTCCGCCCGGAGGGCGACCTCGGCCTTCAGGAGGCCGGCCTTCTCCGTCCGGCGGTCCTGGTGGCCGTCCGTCTGGTCCGCGTCCCTCTGGTCCGCGCGGCGGTGGACCCGGGGGACGCAATTCGTCCGGCGTCAGCTTTCCGTCTGCGTTGGCGTCCAGTTTCTTCAGAGCAGCTGCTGCGTTGGTGATCTCCTCAGCCGAGATTTCTCCGTTGCGATCCGCATCGAGTGCTTCGACGAGCGGATTGGGGAAGGGTGGCCGGCCGCGACCTGCACCAGGACCGCGAGAACCTTCCGGGCCACCTGGACCTTCCGGCCCGCGGCGATCCGGGGGACCTCCTTCCTGGGGACCCGGTGGCCGTCCTTCGTCACCAGGCGGCTGAGCGGCCACAACGGCCAGCCCGAGCACTGCGGGGACGGCTGCAGAGAGCATCCAGTGTTTCAGTTTCATCGCTGCACCTTTCGTCAAAACAGAGTGGGATTTTACTTGACTTGCGAACGATCCATGTAACTACTCATCTTCGACCGTCACCCGGAAGGCGTCATTCAGCTTGAACACCTGCCTGCGTCCTGCGATGCTGAATTCAAGATGACAATCCAGCAGGATTCCCGCGGGGGCATCCGGGGGAATCGAAACAGTAATTCGGACTTCATTGCCACTGCGTTCAATCGACTCGGCTTCAAACGGACCAATCTGCACCCAGTCGGGTGCGCCCTCGGGCAGGGGGGCACGAGTGGCTTTGAGGGGATCCAGTTTCACAGTGAGTTGATGCTTTTGTCCGCGGACGGCGTTTCCAGGCAGAATCTCGGTGATGACCTGCGGCAGGCGACTTTCACCGGAACTGTTGTCCTCGATGGCGCCTTCGCTGAGTGTTCCGCGCTGCCGCAGATTGGATCGTTCCACAACACCGCGATAGCCACCGACCACATACGGAAATCGACCGGGCGTGACATGATAGTGGTAACCGCGTTCGGAGTCCGCATGTCCGTTGCAAAGATCCAGCGCCGAATCATTTCCAGCATCCTTTGCCATGACTCCGGCCGCTTCCCAGGGACCGTAAATCGGAAAGCCGTCAAAGCTGAAGCCGATCACCGGTGAATGCTGGCGTCCGTCATCGCGGAACGGACTTTTCACACAGGCCGGGTACTTGTGGTAATGATAGACACCGGTTTGCTGCGGATGTCCGCAGCAGGAATCCAGCCAGACTTCAGAGTAGCCGGTGACCGCATTCATTCCTCCCTGCTCGAACGGGTTGAAGAACACCACCCCGTTGAGCGCCATGCCGATGGGACCCATGGGTAGTCGCGTGATTACTTCACTGCGTTCGGGCTGCAGCGGCAGTCGGAAGCGGAAGTTCTGGACGGCGATGGAATTGGGATTGCCGGAATTCGGGAAGATGGCGGTGGGGTGATTGGGATAGCCCTGACTTTCGATGATCAGGTGCGTTTCGTCATGACTCAGCCGCAGATTGGGTATGCCGTCTTTGTTGGAATCCCGCTGGTGCCATGAAAACAGATCGACCATGCGGCCGGCGTCTCGATACAGGTACAGCGGGGGAGTACTGGTGGTGATGTACCAGTTGCCACCGATGGGTTGAGCGGCTGCGATGGTGGCTTCGTCGACAGTGGTCGGAGCAGTGGCGGTGGTTGGAGCGGTGGCGGACTTAGCGGGCGCGGTTGGCGTGGCCTGCTCTGGCTCATCTGCGTGCAGCATTCCGCCTGTGAGGGCGGATGCCAGCAGAATGACTGTGGCTGAGAACCGTCGAACAGGCGACGGGAGAACACTTTGCAGGACGATCATTCTGCGTCTCCATGCGATTCAGCGGAAATTGATAAGTGTTGAGCGAGCGGCAGACGGACGGTCATCGTCGTACCCTTGCCGGGTGCGGATTCACAGTGAATCTGACCACCATAGGCTTCAGCGAGACTGCGGCAGATGGCCAGTCCCAGGCCACTGCCACCGGTGCGGCGACTTCTGGCAGTGTCGACGCGGTAAAAGCGGTCGAACACGCGTGGCAGATGTTCAGCAGGAATCCCGCAGCCTGTGTCGTGGACGACAAGCACTGCTTCACCGCCGGACTCCAGCAGCTGCAGCGTGACGCGACCACCCTCGGGTGTGTGCTGCAGTGCGTTGTCAAGCAGATTGAGCGGAATCTGGCGGAGGAATCTGGGGTCGGTGGCGAGCAGCAGTGGCTGTTCCGGTGTTTCGCAGTCAAGTTCGACACCGGCGGCGGTGAAGCGATCCTGAAGCGTGGCGGCGGCCTCTTCCACAATGGGACGCAGATCGATCCGTTCGACGGGGTGGGGAAGTCGGCCGGAATCGCTGCGGGCGAGCAGCAGGAGGCTGTCGGTCAGACTGCGCATCCGTTCGGCGGACTTGAGGCATGTCTCAAGGGCTGCGCGGTAATCTTCGGGGCTGCGGGGCTGGAGCAGGGCCAGTTCGGCCTGGGACTGAATGACGGCCAGTGGCGTCCGCAGTTCGTGGGACGCATCGGCGGTGAACTGGCTGAGCCGTCGGAAGGACTGTTCAAGCCGGGCGAAGACGCTGTTGAGCACTCCGGCCAGCGGGAGCAGTTCGCGGTCCAGCAGTTGGGTTTCGATCCGCCGATCCAGCTGGGCTGCTGAGATTTCGCGGGCAGTTTCGGCAATCACTGCAATTGGCTGGACCATCCGTTTGGAGACCCAGCGTCCGCCGACGAGGCTGATGACCAGGGCGGAAAGGCCGAGGCCAGCGATGGAGGCACCAAACAGATGCAGCTCCGCAAGGTCTTCAGACAGCGGACGATCCACAAGAATCTGCAACCCTCCACCGCGGCGGATGACCTGCACCCGCGTCGCTTCACGGAGAATCTCCAGCGGCGGCCCTGGCGCTGGACGCTGCTGGCCGGCAAGCTGTTGAGAACGGGGACCACCCACGATCGGCTGCGACGCGGCGGGATGCCAGATCGCGTAGTTCAGCTGATCACCTGGAGGTCGAGGTGGCAGTGGGAGATTTGTTTCCGGATTCGGCAGCGGAGGTGGATCTCCGAGCAGTGAACCCGGCAGCAGCTCGCCCGCAGGAATTCGGGGCGGGGCTCGGCGACCCCCGGGGCCGCCTGGACCGCCAGGACCCGGGCCTCCGGCAGCTAGAACACCGGGGCCAAAGGGTTCGTCGCGCAGGCCTGGCATTCCCGTTCTGCGGGGCCCGTCCTCACCGCGATTGGGGCCATCCACGTGTCTTCGCGGCGGGCCTGGCGGACGCAGACTCACCGCCAGATACTCAGCCGCGGTCACCGCCTGCCGCACAGCTCGTTCATGCAGATCCCGATCGGCGCGCCAGTACACAAGGCTGCCGAACAGCAGCAGAGTGAGCATCAGCACGGAACCGTACCAAAGCTGAAGGCGCAGCTGCAGGGACCTAATCATGAAGAATGTACCCCTGACCGCGACGTGTGGTGATGAAATCAGCGCCCAGCTTGCGACGCAGATTGGAAATATGCACGTCAACCAGGTTCGAAAGACTGTCCTCGGTCTCGTCAAACAGGTGTTCGTAGATCTGCGTTCGTGTGACCACCTGTGAACGGTGCAGGGCAAGAAGTTCGAGCAGGGAGTATTCGCGGGGGGTGAGTGACAGCAGGGTGCCGTCGCGAGTGACGGTTTTTGAATTCAGATCAATGCACAGCTGGCGGATCAGGATAGTTGACGAAGGCTGGCCGGCCGCACGCCGAATCAGGGCTCGCAGACGTGCACGCAGTTCGGACAGCGCGAATGGTTTCGTAAGATAGTCGTCAGCCCCCGCGTCAAGTCCCCTGACACGGTCTGCCACTTCATCCCGTGCTGTGAGTATGAGTACGGGAACAGCGTGGGTTTTGCGGAGCTGCTGCAGAAGTTCCCAGCCGGTCATCTGTGGCAGCAGCAGATCCAGAACAATTGCGTCATAGGACCACGCCCGCGCCTTGTAGAGTCCCTCAGCTCCATCCGCCGCTTCATCCACGGCATACCCGTCCTCACGCAGCACCTGAGCGATGGTTCGCAGCAGATCCGGTTCATCTTCCACGACGAGTATTCGCATGGGATTTGCAACTGGCTGGGTGAAATGGAGACAGACCAGGGAATGTCGCGGGAATCTTAGCGGGAGCTACCTGAAGAGAGCGTGAAGCGGGGAAAAAAATTGGGCAACGACGCTGTGAGCTGGACTCCAGTGCTGTCGTTTCACTGAATTCCAGTCAACCGCGACGCCAGTGCCCTGGCATCTCCGCGCTTTGCCCGATACGCTGCGGCGAAGATCTGCGGTCAGCATTTCCGCAGTTGCCTGCACAGGGGCCACAGAGGGGGGAGTCCGAAAAATGTTGCGTTATCTGTCGTGTGTCTGTCTGCTGCTGTTGACTGTCTGCGGTTCTTCCGCCATGGCTCAGAATCCCGTCCAGCAGGAAAATGCAAAACCGGGCGCCATCGACTGGCAGCTCACGCGTGTGAAGATCGTCGGAGCTCAGTGTCGTTCCGTGCCGATCGAGGGATATTGTTCGCGGCAGAGTGTGAAGGCCGGTGAAAAACTGGACATCATGGTCTCCACCAATCCCGCCCGGGCCTTTCGTCTCGAAGTGTTTCGCACGGGCTACTATGCGGGCCGAGGGGCTCGACTAATGCAGACCTTCGACCGCATCGAATCCACCACGCAGCCTGATCCGCAGAAGGGCGAAAAGGACCTCCACGAATGCCAGTGGAAGCCGTCCATCACGCTCACCATTCCCCCGGAATGGCTCAGCGGCGTCTACCTCGGCAGGCTCACCAGCATCCCGGAAGGTCAGGAACCCTACTGGCAAAGCTATGTGATCTTTATCGTGACGGACGACCGTCCCGCTGATGTGCTCTTTCAATGTTCCGACAACACCTGGCAGGCCTACAACGTCTGGCCCAGCAACTACTCCGTTTACACGCATCCCAAAGGCAATCAGGGCCCATGGGCCGATGTCAGTTTCGACAGGCCATATGGCCGCGAGTCGCAGTACACGTCGGTGGTGAATGATCCGCTCACGGTCGGAGCTGGCGAGTTTCTGCCGTACGAGTTTCCAATGTCTTACTGGCTCGAACAGCAGGGCTACGACGTGACCTATTGTTCCAACAGTGACATGCTCACGCCCGACCGGGGACTGAAGTGCAAATGCTTTATCAGCATCGGCCACGACGAATATTGGGACCGTCGTCAGTTCGACAGCGTCACAGCACTGCGGGACGCTGGCGTGGACCTGCTGTTTCTGTCGGGTAACAGCGTCTGCTGGGTCAGTCCACTCCGCGCTGCCGCGGACGGCCGGGCGAATCGCATCTTTTTCCGCGGTGGTCCCTACGGCGGCGACAATGCCTATGCCAGCGGACGCGAAAAGGACCACGGTCCCTTTCCATTTCGCGGTCCCGATGAAGGCCTGCTAATGGGCGCACGCAATGTCGAACCCGTCAATGGAGGCGGAGACTGGACTGTGACCAAAGCAGACCACTGGATGTTCCGCGGCAGTGGCCTGAAAAACGGCGACTCGATCCCCGGACTGATTGGTTGGGAATATCACGGTGACCCCGCTGCGATCCCGGGGCTTGAAGTGGTCGCCGGCGGTACGGCCTGGCAGGGAGGCGTGAATCCGCAGCAGTGGACCGCCACCATTTACCCCGGGCCAAAGGGCAACTTCGTGTTCAACGCGGCCACCATCTGGTGGGCCCAGGCACTCGGTGATCCTCCCGGACATACGCTTCCCTGGTCACACTACAGCCGCCCGCACGGCCCCGATGAACGCGTGCAGATCATCACCCACAATCTGCTGAAGAAGGCCATCGAGTGACCATGCAGCTCCGTACTCAGGCCCAGCCGTCGGACCTTGATGCCGTCCGGCGACTGGTGCAGGCAACCGGGGTCTTCCACGACTTCGAGGTGGAAATCGCCGTGGAACTGGTGGAAGAGCGTCTGCGGCGGGGCGACGCTTCCGGCTACCACTTTCTCTTCATGGACGGTCGCGACGGCCTTGACGGCTACACCTGCTGGGGCCCCATCGCCTGCACTCAGGGCAGCTATGACGTCTTCTGGATCGCTGTTGCCCCGCAGCGGCAGGGTCAGGGCCTGGGACGAATGCTGCTGCAGGAAACGGAAGAACGAATCAGGGCCGCAGGAGGCCGCCGCATCTATCTGGAAACCTCCGGTCGCCCCGACTATCTGCCCACCCGCCACTTCTACAACCGCTGCGGTTACTCAGTTGTGGCAACCCTTCCGGACTTCTATGCGGATGGAGATGACAAGGTGATCCTTGTGAAACTGTTGTAGCTCAGGGCCTTGCGAAGCCCTCGGATGGGGAAACATGGGGAAACAAGGGCTTCCGCAGGGACGGCTCGAAAAAAAAGGCCCGCAGCCTTGCGGCTGCGAGCCTTTCTCGGAGTGTGGCCAGCCAGCGTGATGGCACTTACTGCGGCAGTCTCGCCGAGGAGACATGCGGGAAGGTGCCGGTGCAGGCTCGCATGAATTCCACCAGATCCACCTTCTGTGCTGCAGTCAGCTTCAGCGGAGTCATCTTGGTGCTCAGCCATGGATTTCGATCACCACCCTTGTTGTAATGTTCAACGACGTCTTCCAGGCTCTGGAGACTGCCGTCGTGCATGTAGGGGGCTGAAAAGACCACATTGCGGATGGTTGGGGTCTTGAAGGCTCCCTTGTCCTTTTCCAGTTTGGTCTGGGTGTAGCGTCCCAGATCCGGCTCTTTGGCAGCCATGCCGATACCCAGATTGTGGTACTGCTCGTCAGCCAGGTTGGCTCCGACGTGACAGTTGCTGCAACCAACTTCCTTGCTGAAGAACAGCCCCATGCCACGCACGGCACTTTCGGACATCGGATTGGCTTCGACCATCGTCTTCAGGGTTTCGTACTGAGCCTTCTGTTCTTCGTCCTCCAGCAGTTCGGCCAGGTCTTCAGCGTCCATCGCGGAGTACTTGCTGTAGGATTCCTGATAGTCGTAGGGGGACGGACCGGTCACCAGCACGCGTTCGAAGGCGGCAATGGCCTTGCCGATGTTACCAATCGTGACACCTTCGCCCGGGAAGATCTTGTCGAACTGCATGGCATATCCGGCATTGCCGCCGATGGTCTTCACGGCCGCCTCGTGGGTGTTGCCCATTTCAATGGGGTTCTGAATGGGGCCAATCGCCTGATCTTCCAGCGACCCTGCACGGCCGTCCCAGAACTGCAGATCACTGAGGATGCGGTTGTAGCTGACCGGTGAGTTGCGTCCGCCCTTTTGCCCCTTGATGCCGACACCGGTGATGGTGTGGCGTGAGAAGCCCTCCTGCGGGTGATGGCAGGAGGCGCAGCTGACCGTGTTGTCCTTTGACAGTCGGGTGTCAAAGTACAGCTGACGGCCCAGTTCCACCTTGGCGCGTGTGAGGGGATTTTTGTCGAGTCCCTTCATCTGGGCCTGACCGAGGGCCAGACCGAGTGGCAGTTGGACATCAAGCGTCTCGTGGTTGGCGGGATTCGCCAGCCATTCCCGGACTTCCTCACCCGTCAAGGCCCCCGTTCCGGGAATTCCCGCTGTGAGCGAATCATCTTCGCCGAGGACCACTGTTTCTCCGGCGTTGGCGGCACCAGCCGCGAACATCGCGGCAACCACGATGCCGCACGCAGACAGCCCAAATCGTTTCATCTGTCGTCTCCTGAATTCTGACTGATCGGGTCGCAGACTTTGCAACAAAAAGGCCGGGGGCGACCGACCCACGTTGCCCCTTTATAGACGGTCTGACGGAGTCTGCCAGCATGGACCCGGTCGGACACTCGCAGGATCCTCGTTTTTGCCGGGAGATCACGGCGATTTTCCGGATCTCGAAGCTGGGGAAGACGTCGCAGAATGGGAAGAAAAACCGATTGTGCGCTGTGGGAAGTGTCCCCGCAGCCCCGCCTGAACCTCAGACGCCGTGCGGGGGGGGGCAATCCTCCGGTAACGTTGTACTGGTCAGACGGGACTCAGACTATGGCCTGTTGAGAGATATTGACAAACGGCCACAGATTTTGGGGAGATCTATGGAGGGCTGGCGGGGGGCCCCCACCCCCCCCCCCCCCGGCCCCCGCAACCTGTTTTATGAGGGGGTTTGGGGCGTTTGTACAACAAAGAAAAGCGAGGG
>JBEIEK010000253.1:0-8707 GCA_040382995.1 Planctomycetaceae bacterium | reverse complement strand
GTTTCAGCATTGCTATCGTCGGCGAGCAGCACAGCGTCCTTTTTCATCAGCACGTTGCGACCACCACGGACGTCGACGCGAAGACCGGCTTTGAAGTCGGCCACGGCTGCCGCCACGTTATGGCCTGCATCTTCGGGCAGTGCACCGTCCAGAGTCACATCGCGGCCGGCAATCACGTCGATCACGCTGTCTGCGGCAGACGCCCGGGTCAATCCGATGAAGCTGGCGTCTTCGCCTGCCTGAATTGAGATGGACGCACCGGCACGCAGCGATTCGTTGGCGAACTCGGCCGAGGACAGCCCATCCACTGTCTGCTCGATTCGCTCCGTCACCAGCATCGTCTGCTGCTGGATGATGTTCTGAGTTTCCCAGATGGTCTGCTGAACCTGCTGAACGACCGGGACAGTTTTCGTGACGGTGGCATATTGGGGCACCGTGCCAAACACGTCTTCATCCTTTGTGACCCACTCGAAGAAGAACTCATCGCGGCGATCGGTGACATCGTGCCACTTGCCGATCCAGTGGAAGTCGTAGTCGATGAAGTCTTCCCGAGCCTGCATGAGCATGTCGATATTCAGGAACGTCTGACCGCGGAACAGCGTCACCCCGATCCCGCCATCTCCTCCGAGCACCCACCAGGAAATGTATTTCTCGAATTGCACGATAGGCTGGGAAATCTCCGCAGCGGTGTAACCACGACGTTCAATTTCGGCATTGATGAAGGGCCAGAAAAGTGAGTAGTATTCACCAGCAGACTTATTGTAGTCCGGATGGGGAACACCATTCACGAACCAATCGGACCACGGTGCCAGCTGGGGGAATCCACTGCGACGGTTCACGTAATCAAGCGTCGACTGCCCGGTCAGCATGTTGTACTTGAAGGGTGTCAGGACTGAATCAAAGAGGAAGTCAATCTGGTCCTGATTTGTAGGTGCGAAAATAATGATGCCCGCACCATCGTACTGCGGTGAGTTCCAGTTGAAGACATCTCTTAAACGCTCGAGCCCCACAACCACATCTTTCGTGACCTTAAAGACCTCTCGTTCGGTCAACTGGTTCGAATCCGCCAGATATCCCTGTGGCGACACGGTTGTCTGTCCGAGCACATCGACGCCGGTCTGCTGATTCGTGGAGCCATACCAGATTGGAACGCCGGGGTGCTGCACCGAGAGATCCTGTCCCGCCGCTCCTGAGATCAGCCGCCCGTCAAATACCTCATACTGCCGCTGACCGTCCCGCAGCCCATAGGGATTGGCAGAACTCGGAATGGCCGCCACCTGCCAGCTGACAACGCTGTTGTCAAAGTCATCCCGATCGGGCAGGTTATCCGTCATTTGCGACGTAAGCTGCGTGTAACGCACATCAGTCCGATCTCGATAACGTCCGACGGTCTCCACACCGGATCGGAAGCCCTGAGACACAACACGCAGGAAGTCCTCGCGAGCTCCCTCAGGCAGCCGCACGTACTTGTCACTCAGCCCGGGAACATTAAACGAAGCGATAATCGTGCCGTCGTTGACCCAGTCGGGTGTCCACGGAATGATCGTGGTGTTGCCGTTGACGGTCTGATGAGCCCTTGCGTTGGTCCAGCGGAATTGGAACAGTCGACGGAATCCGAGGAAGTCAACCACAACAGAACGCTGGTCGTCTGTCAGCTGAGCGAACGTGAGTTCGCTTTCCGGTGCCGCCACCTGCTGACCACCGGAGCGGGGACGCAGCACCACGTTCTGCACTGTGCCGTCCGGGAAGGCATGATAACTTGACCATGGCACGACAGGGGCGCCGTTCCATGAGCGGGCCGTGTTCTGGTAGTCCACCTTTTCCACGAAGTACTCGCGAAGCAGGCCGCCATTGTAGTAGCCTTCCTGCACCAGCTGGACGTCAAGGGTGTGGTATTTCGTGCCAATGCGGACCGTCTGAGTCCCCACCTGTTCGGTGACCTGCGTCTGGACAAGTGTGGTTTCTTCAACCGTTTTCGTTCCAGCAGCGACCTGCCGCGTCCCAACCACCACATCGACCGTCTTTTCTCGCTGCACGATGACCGGGGTCAGAATGCTGCGAAGGTTTGGCGTCACGACGGCACTGGCTGAGAGTGAGAAGGAGCCACCGGAGGCGACCTCAATCCTGTTGACGGCGTCCAGAATCCCGGAATCACGGACCGTGATATTTCCGCCCTGAAGCTGGCTGGCGGTCAGTCCGCCGGCGTACAGCTGAGCGTCCGGCCAGGCAGCATTCACACCTGCGTGGACACGCACGGTGTCACCGCTCTGAACCGTTCCTGTGACGAGCACTTCCGATTCACCACTGAGAACCACCAGTGCCGGGCTGGAAACATAGCCCGCCACCTGCAGCGTTTCGCCCAAAACATGGGCGCGCTGCCCAGCAAGGACGACACCGGGGGCCGTGACATCAAGTCCGGCAGCAGACCGCACATCGATCATCTGCTGCGTCTGCAGACGTCCGGACACCACAACATTCCCGGTGCCTCGGACCGTCAGATGATCAGAACCGCTGACAAGACGATCGCCTGCGACGCTGAGTTCACCAACCTGGCCGGACAGCTGAATTCCGCCGGCTGATGTTAAAGACACTGTCTCGCCATTCAGGCTGCCACCGCTGAGACGGATTGGAGCACCGCCGATGACCGGCGAATCGCCCTCACCCAGCAGCTCTCCATCTTCGTCGACCGGGTTACCATCCGCATCGACGAGGTAGCCCTGGATATTGATCAGCCGATCCTGTGCATCGAGCAACCGGCCCGCGGAGTCAGATTTGAGCAGCAGCTGTGAGAGCACGACGGAATCTGCGGCTGACGATGTGCTGCTGACGATCAGATCGTCGGCGGCCCGCAGCAGTCCATCGAGCAAAATCTTACCTGCGGCCGTGATCTGCAGATCTGCTCCAGTACCTGCAGCATCCAGCACGCCAAAGATCCGCACGGCATCCGCCGAATTCAAGGAGATCTCAGGGCTCGGTGTGGCCACGGCAACTCCGGCTGCATCCTGCGGCATGGTTCGGAGCCGGCTGAGGCTGTTCACGACAATTTCGCGATTGCCTGTCGTGCCGGATGTGGTCAGCAAAATCTCCCCGCTGGCTTCAAGCACGCCTCCGCGGGTCACCAGCGTTCCAGCGGCATCCGGACCGGTGCCACCAATGGTGATGGAGCGGCCGGCCAGTTCCATAGAAGCCGAACGTCCGGTCCAGACTGCCTCTCCGGCACTGCCGTAGTTCACCCCGCCAAGCAGAGTGCCGGCGACAGTCACGGTTTCGCCGGAAAGTCGCAGCCGACCATCGTCACCGCTGACCGACAGCTGGGCGCCCGCCTGTACGGTGAGCGTCCCCGCTGCGACGGCCTGCAGACCGTTCACGCCCTGAATCCGAACGCCCTCTGACCGTCGACGGCCGTCCTCGTCCTGAACAATTCGACCGAAGGAAAGATCACCAGCTGCAGCGATCTGCCAGACAGACGAGTTACCAGTCTGAGAACCGGTGAAATTGTACAGGCTGAATTCCGCCGGCGCAGAGATCTGGACCGATCCGGCCACATTGAACTGACCGGTCATGCGGAGCACTTCCGCCGCGTTGATCTGAATCTCGAAATCACCTGCAGCCGACGTCGCACCGGTGGTTGTCAGCAATCCATCGAGGAAGATCTCGGGGGCTGCCAGTGTGATTCCCGCAGAGCTCTTCAGATTTCCGGTCAGCGCCGGCAGCTGGATACTTCCGGTGCCTGAGGTGATGGTCAGCTGCTTCGGAGCGGCCACCGCCCCCACTGGGCCGGTCAGAATCACATCGCCAGAAGCGACCAGCTCCAGCGTCTCACCGCTGTCGACACGGCCGGAAGGAGCAATCGTCAGGCTGCCTGTACCAGCATCAATGGTGACATCACCGCCAGCGCGAACCCGGCTGCGAATAATCACTCCGTCTGGCGCCAGGACACTCACGTCGCCGGTATGCGCAATCAGGTCGCCCTTGAGATCAAGCACGGTCGCGGAGGTGATTGAAAGCGAAGTTGAGCCCACCTCGATGGCACCTGCCAGGTCAAGCTCAAACAGATCAATGGTGTAGTTGCCCCCAGCTCCGCCGCTGGAAAGCAGGAAACTGTCTTCCGCGAAAATCCGGTTTCCGATGTACACCTGCGACTGGCCCGCAGAACCATTCGCCGGAACTTCAAATTTCACCGCTGATCCGACGCCGGCCGCATGAATTGCATACCGATCCGTGGACGCCTGTGCGGGAGTCAGCACGCTGATTCCGGAGGCAGACCGCAGCAGGACATCTGCGTTCGGCGCCGAGGTGAAGACCTGAGCTGAACCCTGCAGCAGCACCCCGATGCCTGAGAATGGCTGGGTATCGTCGAGCGGATCGAGTCCACCTTCCAGAGTGACGAACTGACCGGCGGCGAGGACCTGCCCCACACGAATCTGGTGTCCGGCTGTGATCGAGACACGCGACGGTCCGTCAACGGACGGCACTTCATAGCCAATGGTCTCGCCGTTGCTGTTCTGCACCAGCAGAATATCACCACCGGCGGCCACGTAGCCGAAGATATCCACATCCTGCGGGGCAGTGATCAGCACTTCACCGTCAGAATCTGCAGCGCTGACTCCACCGCCCGGATAGATCTCAACACTGGTGCCACTGGAATGCGAGCCGGAGACGATGGAAACCAGTTTGCTGGAGCGCAGGAACACGCCCTTCTTCACAGGCTCCCCGTAGATATCAACCGTGTCCGCACCGATCGTCACGCGACCGGCGGCAACCACTTCAATCCCCGAATCGCGTCCCGACCATTCGTAAGTCTCGGACAGCAGTTGTCCACCCGAGCCAAACGTCTGCCGAATGGTGCCACCGGAGAGCACGTTGATCGGAATCTGCAGATCGCCGGTGCTTTCAAAGCGAATCACGCTGCCCGTGTTGTTCAGTCCAAGACCAGCAGCGTTGAGGCCACTGCCATCGGTGAACACAAGGTTCTTCCCGCCATCGTCCGCGCCCGCGGTTCCGGGGCTCAGCACAATATTGGCTGCTGCCTGAATGGGGGCATCAAGGTAAATCTGCTGTCCGGCAGACACTTCAACGAATGACCCATCCCCCGCCCATGTCACGCCGGTGGCACCAACGGTACCGCCCGCGATCAGCGGCAGGAACACATCCACGTCTCGACCGCCACGAATGACCACGGAAGAACCAGCTGCGGCGGCGCTGATCGCGCCAGTACGTCCCAGATAGACACTGCTGCCACGACTGTCAGCGGCGTCAAGATTGGTTCCATCAAGCTCGACCCCACCCAGAACGGAGACGGCCTTCGACGCCGTCAGGCGACCCTCGACGAATGTAAAGCTGTCTGACTGCAGCGTGAGCGACGAATTGGCCCCGGACATTGTGATGTTGCCCAGAACGACCACATCGTCGCCGGCGGACAGCATGAGATGCTCGTTGTCGCCAAGAACGTCGACAGTCCCGGTCACCAGAATCGCGTATCGCTCCTGCTGGGCGATGTACCAATCCGGCTTCTGGCTGGCGAGGTCCCTGAAGAAGTCAGAGTGATCAAGACGAGATCCAGCAGCGGAGACTCTCAGACCGCCGCTGGTGGCCACGAGACCTGCCAGCATCACTTCACCAGCGGACTGCAGAATGATCTGCCCGTTGGTGCCCGTCACGGTGTATGCCGGACGTCCGGAGGCAAGGTCAATGGACACACCGGCCCGCACGGTACTGCCGATCGGCAGCGAGAGAACTTCGTCGGCCGTCATTGTCAGGACCACGTTATCACCGGTCGCTGCGATGTCGGCCCCGGCCAGCAGGTCGAAACGCCCACCGGCCTGAATTGCGGGGGTCACCCCATCCGCGTTGGTACTGATTTCCCCTGCGACTCGGATCCCGCTGCTCCCAAGGATCGCCAGTGATCCAACCGACGCTGTCTGGCGGATCACGCCACCAACGTCCACGATCAGACTGAACAGTCCCTCGGTGTTTGGAGTCGTCGCTCGCAGATTGGTTTCGGCGATGACCCAGCCGCCCACATGCAGCGTGTCCTGCAGGTTGAGCGTCACGTTGCGACCGCGCAGCCCGGAGTCCGGCGTGGAGTTATTCGGGGTGTGCAGATTGACGCGACGGATTTCAGCCGAATCCCCGGTGAGAGTGATGTCATCAAGCGGTGCGCGGAAGTCCCCTTCGACGATAAAGTGATCGGCCAGCAGCAACAGGGTGTCCTTAATCCGCGCATCCACGACGCGTGCTTCACCGGTCGCCTTAATGGTCGTCATGTCGAATGCGTCACCCAAACGCATCAGGTTGCCGGCATCACCACGACCAATCGTCACCTTTCGGAAACCATCGGCAAGCGCAGCCACATCGCGCGTGGGAAGGTCCAGAGTCTGAGGTGCCAGCGCGGGATCAATCGGGCTGCCACCGCCGGTCTCGGCTGCGGTACCCAGGCGGGTGGTCCAGACAGATGTGGCAGACTTCAGCACGAGTTCATCCGTGCCGCGAATGGATGCAGGCCCGCCGAGGAAGTCCATTTCGTCTGCTGTGATGCGAACCGCACCACTCCACGAACGGATGCCTCCAAGCGCTGTCAGAGTATCTTCATCGCCCGAGCCGTCCCGGGGTGGAAGATCAATGGTCAGCAACTTGTCTGCGATCACCGCGTAGGGGTTCAGCCGACCATCGAAGACCTGATCCATCCATTCATTGGCGGCGCGGGAAACCCAGGTAATTCCCTGAAACACACCGGCAATTCCAGCATCGAGCTGCACCAGGTGCGTCGCATCTGTCACCGGTGTGACAGTCAGATCGCGGTCATTGGAGATCTCAACGGACGTATCGCTGTTCTGAGCCGTGACGAGCGTCAGCGTGTCAGCTGACAGCGTCAGACGATTCTCTGGAACCACCAGTTTCTTTGCCTTGATGGCAAGAGTGTTGCCAAAGAACTGTGTGCCTTCGGGCAGCATCACGGTACCGTCTGGGGCGGTCAGCTGCAGGGACTGTGCAAAAACTGGTCGATCCAGCTGAATTCCGGCACTGTTACCGAAGACTCGGAGATTCAGATCGAGCAACGTCAGCTGCGTTGTCATCGACAGGCTGTCGCGAACGTTCAGTTCAAGGGCCGGTGTGGTGACATCGACGGGAATGGTGACCTTCTGAGCCACAACACCCAGCTGCATCGGCCCGAGATTGATGGCCTGGCCGGCCGAGGCACCCTGCAGGGTCAGATTTCTTGTGGCATCGAGCAGATTCAGGCGTTCGAAATTTGCAAAGGTAACCAGGAGGGCCTGATTGGCGAGGTACGTATTGGTGAGGAAGAGTGACTCTGCGAGGTTGCCGGAAATCTGCAGAGTATCGAAGCCACCCGCGCTGGCGTCGATCTGCAGTGCACCCTGGTAGTCGCCCGGAATGGTCAGCTCATCGTCACCTCGGCCGAGCACAATTGCTTTGGCTTTCAGGTCCGTGTGGACTCCGGTTCGCACGTCATCGAATGGAACCTGGAAGGAATACAGGGCATCCCCAAGTTTCGTCAGTTTGAACAGACCATTGTAGCCACCGGCAGAGCTTTCGAACGGCACGTCCGCGTTGGGCTGATAGTTTGAAAGTCGCCCGGACAGGTAGGCGGTCTGATTGCCGTCGTGGAACACCGTTCCCTGGCTGGTGGCAATGCCGCGCGGGTTTGGCCGGAAGAAGCTGTATGCCTGGAATGTGAACGTTTTGTCGCTCACGGCGGTGACTTCATACTCGCCGCTGAATCCCATGATTCCCGGGGCAACAAGCTCGAAGCTGTCACCGACAGCCAGCCCGTGATCAGGCAGAACAGCGATGACGGTATCCGCATCCACTGGCACAAGCGTCACGTCCCTGCCGCCGACCTTAGCGGTGCCAAGAATGCGGTCGTTGTAGCCATCCGGACTGACAGCCAATGCATCATTTGCAACTTCGCCAGACAGCCCTTCGGTCGTCGGTGAGAAGTCAAAGGTGTTTTCGAACGGATAACCTGGAAGCGGTGGCAGTGTCAGGTTGTCGCGACCAGCGCCATCACCGAACACGAAGCGATTTGTACCAAAGCCACCCTGGATTTCATCGTTGCCTTCACCGCCCTCGATCACGGCGGGGCCGATGCCATTCATAATGATAAAGTCTTTGCTGGCACCACCGCGAATGTAAACGGGCGACCTGACTCCCGGACCAATTTCAATGTAGTCGTGCCCGCTGCCACCATCAGCAACAATTGACGTAACCCCGCGGAAGTTCTGACGGCGACCAAAGGCCTCGATCTGCAGAATCTCGCCAGGATAATCCGGGTCGTCTCCCAGACGATTAACCACAATCCCCTCGTTCACTTCGCTGGGACTGATGTTGCGGTATCCGGCGCGGGAGCCGATGTTCAGGTGCAGGGCCCCCTTCTGCCAGATCGCCGGGCCTGTGTCGAATCCGTTTCCAGCCAGATACACCGGCGGCGGGACCTTCACGTAGAACAGGTTAAACGTGGTGCTGACTTCCCAGAACAGGATCTTTACTTTGGGAGTGATATACACGCGTCCGGTGGGCCCTTCGAGACCGAACTGAATGGAGGCACCAAACAGTGTGACCCCGAACAGTTGTACGGATCCCTGCACCATGCCGTAGACGTTGACGTAGTAGTTGCCGTCTCCGAAGGCTTCGGTTCCGTTTCCATCCAGGCGGCTGATCTCGAAGTGGGCTGAGCCTGAAACAC
>JBEIEK010000252.1:0-8797 GCA_040382995.1 Planctomycetaceae bacterium | reverse complement strand
CTGCTGAGCTTCTCCATCGTGCATCTCAGACGCGCCATTAAGGGTGCCGCCTTCGTCACCGGGGCCATCACCGGCATGCGCGCCGAACGACTGCTCTCGTCCGATCAGGCCCAGAAATGGACACATCGCGTTGCCGAAATCAGCGGCCAGCTACACATGCGAATTCAGGAACTCTGGCAATCCGCAAATGCCGAATGATTGACTTCGTGGCAGCTTACCGGTCTTCCTATCGCACTCACGAGGAAACCTGGACACCCGCGCGCATCACGCCCGTCACGTTCACGCCACTGCCTGGCAGTAAATTCCGCCGCCAGGCCCAGCGATAAAGGCGGGCTGTCTTTTCCGGTGGCAGCTCCGTGATCTGTTCAAATCCCGCCTCGCGAAACCACTGCATCAGCTCTTCCGCCGTGTGATGATGCTGGTATCGCGGTGCATACCAGTCAAACGTGTCGCACACTCGGTTCTGCCACACCGGATGCGCGCTGAAACTGATCAGCTTGTTCAACACCTGATTCAGAATCGGGATCCCGCCCAGGAACGCGCCCACATGGCAAAGCGGCCTGAGCAGGGCATGGGGCAGGCGAGTCGTGATGCTGCGCAGAGCTGAGTTGATCAGTTCCTGCCACCACTGGTTGCGACGATACAGCCACACCGACAATCGTCCGCCCGGTCGCACCATCGGTGCGACTGCGTCGAACACCGCGCGAGTCCTGCGGTCGTGATGCATCACACCGATGGAAAACACCAGATCAAATGCTGCAGGTTTCAGCGGCAGTGCTTTCAGGTCGGCCTGCAGAAATTGCACGTTCGGCAACTCATGACACAGCTCGGATGCCTTATCCACCGCCCGCGTGTGATCAGCCGCCGTGACACATGCACCGGCAAGTCCGCAAATGCGGGCATAACGGCCCCCGCCGCAGCCGGCATCCAGCACCTGCAGGCCCTGCAGTTGTTCCGGCTGGACTCCCGTCTTGGCCGCAAAGGTCGCCCGGTCTTCGGCGTCATGCGCCACGTCGAATTCCGTCCACTGCAGACCAAAACTTTCAAGATGCTCGTCCGTCGTGAACCGCGGAATCCCCCGCACGATCGCTGCCACTACCCGGCCTTCCGATGTCTGCAGCGAACGACCGTCAGGCGATGGCCGAAGCGGCTGGTGGGAAGAGGGGTCGATCAGTTCCAAAGGGCGACTTCCAGACAGGTCGGGGAGAGGAATAAAAGTCGCTTTTCGCTCTGCGAAAAGAAGCGGCCGCCGGATCCGTTTCGCAGAGCGAAACGCGACCTTGCAGACTAAGCAAAAATATCGCTGACCACACTTCCGTACACGTCCGTCAGGCGGAAGTTGCGGCCGGCGTGCTGGAACGTGAGCTGTTCGTGGTCGAGCCCCAGCAGGTGCAGGAGCGTGGCGTGCAGGTCGTGCATGTGCACTTTGCCGTCCACCGCCAGATGCCCGATTTCGTCGGTCTGTCCCCAGGCAAAGCCAGGTTTCACACCCGCCCCCGCAAGCCACACTGTGAAGCCGCGCGGATTATGGTCGCGACCGTCCGATCCCTGCGAAAACGGCGTGCGGCCGAATTCGCCACCCCACCAGACCAGCGTGTCTTCCAGCAGCCCGCGCTGTTTGAGGTCCTGAAGGAGGCCGGCCACTGGCTTGTCGGTCGCTTTGGCATGAATCGCGTGCTGCGGCATGTTGGAATGCTGGTCCCAGCGCGGATTGGTGGACTGATCTGCATAGTTCACCTGCACAAACCGCACACCGGCTTCAGACAGCCTGCGAGCAAGTAAGCACTGTTTGCCAAATTCGTCCGTCTCCTTTTCGCCAATACCGTACAGCGCAGCAGTCGCCGCGGTTTCGCCGGACAGATCCAGAATCCCCGGGGCCTGGGCCTGCATCCGCCAGGCAAGTTCGTAATTGCGGATCACGGCATCCGTTTCGTCCCGACCGGCTGTGGCAGCCGTCGCCTGCAGCTGGTTCAGCTGTTGCGTGAGCTGATAGCGCTGCTGCAGCTGATCGCTGTTGAGCAGCGGGTTGCGGAGATGCTGGATGGTCATCTTATCGGCCGCCTGGAAGGAACGACCGATGGAGGTGCCCTGGCAGGCTGCCGGCAGAAACGCGTTGCCGTAATTTCGCGGGCCACCATTGGCATCGGAGGGCTGCAGGGAAATAAAGCCGGGCAGGTCCCGGTTTTCTGTTCCCAGCCCGTAAAGCAGCCAGGATCCAAAGGACGGACGAACCTGAGCGGTCGCTCCGGTGTGCAGGAAGAGCGTTGCAGGGCCGTGAGCGACGCCTTCAGTGTGCATGCCATGCAGCAGACACAGGTCGTCGGCGTGCCGCCGAATCTCCGGGAACAGCTCAGACACCATCCGCCCGGACTGCCCGCCCGGACGGAATCGCCAGAGCGGTTTCATCAGACGCTGTTTGGTGACCTGACCAAAGTCGCCAAACCGGACACCGGTAAAGTCGATGGACTGTCCGTCCCGCGAAAATAACTCGGACTTGTAGTCAAACGAATCCACGTGGCTGGGGCCACCCTGCATGAAAATGAAGATGATGCGTTTGGCACGCGGTGTCACCACGGGACCGGGCACGGACGACATGCCGGTGGCGGGAGAGGCTGAAGTCACCTTCGGGGCGGTACCGGCTGTTGCGTTTTCAGCCAGCAGCGCCTGCAGGGCGACGGAAGCAAAGCCACAGCCGGTCGCCTGCAGAAGCCGACGACGGGGAAGCGGAAACGCTGTTGATTCGGCAGGAAGAGACATGCTGGGAGCCCTGAAGGACGACGGGCCGGAACCGCAGGCTGTATCGAAGCAGCTGCAGGGGAACAGTTTAGGCAAACCTGCGATATTCTGGCCGATTTTTGAGGAATGCTCAAGCAAAATCCGGGCCGATGCACCGGCGTAATCCCGCAAATCGCTGCAAACGGAGATTCCAGCCGCGGTCCTGTGAACCCGCCGCCTGGAGCAGCCGAATCCTCTGCCGCACCCGATGCCGGGAGTGTATTTTGAAGAGGTCAATCACTGTTTCATCGTCTCTGAATCGCCCCCAGGTTCTCGAATTCGCCCCCGGAAAACGTCGTTATGGCAGTCACTGCCCCCCTGCACATTGCACTTGTCGGCTGCGGTACCGTCGGCAGCGGTGTCGTCCGCATCCTCCAGACCTCCCAGGAACTGCTCGCCCGCCAGGCCGGCAAAACCCTCGAACTCAGCCGCATCGTTGTGCGTGACGCCAGCCGCACTCGCAGCGTTGATCTGTCCGGAATTCCTGTGACGGAGCGGATCGAGGATGTGCTGGAGGATTCACGAATCGGCACCGTTGTGCACGTCGTCGGTGGACTGGAACCAGCGCGCACCGACATCCTGCGGCTGCTCCGCGCCGGTCGCAATGTCATTACCGCCAACAAAGCGCTGCTATATGAACACGGAGACGAACTGTTCGCGGCCGCAGCCGAAACAGGTCGCACCATCTCCTTCGAAGCCGCCGTTGCGGGAGGCATTCCAATTATTTCCACCGTGAGCACCGCGCTGACAGGCAATCGCATTCTGTCGCTCGAAGCCATTCTCAACGGCACCAGCAACTTCATCCTCAGCCGCATGCTCGATCAGCGACAGACCTATGAAGATGTGCTGCAGGAAGCTCAGCGACGCGGGTACGCCGAAGCTGACCCCGCGATGGATGTGGACGGAATCGATGCCGCACAGAAACTCGCAATTCTGGTGCGACTGGCCTTCGGCACCCCCATCCGACTCGAAGATCTGGTGCTCCAGGGCATCCGCCACATTGAGCTCCTGGATCTGCTGATGGCCTCGGAACTCGGCTATCGCATCAAACTGCTGGCCGCCGCCCGCATGGCAGCCGGCCGGCTGGAAATCTCCGTGCAGCCAACATTGGTCCGCCGCGATCGCGCACTCGCCCTGACCTCCGGCGCTGATAATTTCGTTGCCATCGAAGGCGACGCGCTCGGTGTGCTCCGACTCGCAGGTGCCGGAGCGGGGCAGTTGCCGACCGCGTCCGCCGTGGTGGCCGATCTGGTTGATGTCGCCACAGGCCGCGCGGCCATTACCTTCCAGGCTCTGCTGCGAATGCGCGACCGCCAGCCGCTGCCGCTGCAACCCCGCGAAGAACTCACCCGCCGACACTACCTCCGCTTTGCCGTCGCCGACAGACCCCGCGTCCTCGCCGACATCGCTCACATCCTTGGCCGACACGGCATCTCCATCAGCAGCGTCCGCCAGGATGAAACCGAGGATGTCGCTGATGAATCGGGCGTCGCTCGCCTGGTGATCATCACACACCGCGCATCCGAAGGTCGACTCCGGGCCGCAGACGACGAAATCAGCCGCCTCGATTGCCTCCGCGGCCAGCGCATCCGCATGCCGATTGCCGAATAATTCCGCCAGGGGGTAATCCTTGACCCGAGTGGCCAGGGATCATTTTCGGTCAGGCTTCCTGCGAACACCCCCGCCCCGGATACGCGACTTTACAAACTCGTCGAAGGCAAGCCATCACCAGCTCGACGCCATGGACATCGGTCCCATGCGTCCCATTTGTCCCCTGAAGTTTCTGCCCGCCACCGCCAGCACCATGTCCAAGGCGGTTGAATCGATGGCAGCAATCACACCGACCATCCCGGCCGTTCACCACGATCATTCAGGCTAGGACGGACTCTGGTTCCGTTTTTAGTGTGCGTGAGCCGCGTGGCCGTGGTCGCTGTGTGCGTGCCCATGGCCATGGCTGTGCCCATGATCATGACCGTCCGCATGTCCATGCCCATGATCGTCCCCGTGCCCATGTCCATGATCATCTTCCGCAGGTTCTTCGGGGAATTCAGCGAGGCGTCCGAAGGCTCCGTTGAGTTGTGCGGAACCGCACAGGAGGGCAATGCAGGTGAGCATCGTGACATACAGGAATTTACCAGTGTAGTTGCTGACCGAAAGCCCCAGCAGAAAGTGTCGGCCACCTTCAGGGGGGGCAACGGAGCCCCAGACGAGGACTGCTGCCAGCATCAGCAGCAGCACGCCAAAATATCCACCGCGACGGAGGATCGGGAAGGCTTTCGACCAGTTCACCGCGAGTCCCCAGAATGCGATCCACGCCAGCAGAGGCAGCCATGGCACAGCCACGTTGATCAGGCTGAGCAACACCTGGAGGAGGGCCTGCAACAACTGCAGAACACTGGTAACCAGTTGCAAAAAGGCGTCCATTGAAGTCCCCGAAAGGGCTGGCTGACTGAAATCCGAAAACTGACGTCGGTGGAACGCTGACCACCGGCGAGAATACTTTCGCCCGAACATGATACCCCAGACCTGGTGACTCATTCCACTGACTTCGGTTTTTTCCGGGGAGTGCGGCAGGGTGACAGCGGAATGCGGGAATTCTCCGGGGTTTTCGCGAGTTTGGACTGCATTTTGCAGTTCAGGCAGGGAGGATACAGCCGGGGCCGACTGGACGGCCACGCTGTGCCATTCAGGGGTCGGGGGGTTGTGATGCAGTCTTGTGATGTTCGGAGTTCTTAACCATGAAAGAACATCCGCCTGGAGCGGCTCGGGTTGTGGCGTTCGTCTGCGACGGGAATTCCCGGATCGAGTCAGTGTCCTCCGAGCATGGAATCTCTCCTTCACTGCAGCAGCATCAGCAACTTCTGCGGGCGATCGCGCCGTTGTCCCCTGGTTCCACGCCGCTCGCCAACCGCTGGGCGGAAATGCTGCAGACGGGGAGTGGTTTTCAGGCAGAGGTTCTGGTGCAATTGCGGCAGGATGGCATTTCTGAGCCCATGATGCTGCATGCCATGCCAATGCGCGGTGACTGTGACACGCCTCTGTATCTGATCACGCTCTGCGCGGGGCTCCGGGTCGTCATGGCGGGACCGGACGAAGTGGCTCGCTGTCGCGCAGTGCTCAATACCGCGGTTGATTCAATCATTACCATCGATTCTCAGTGTCTGATTGCCTCCGTGAATCCGGCGACGACGCGGATGTTCGGCTACGCGGAAAGTGAACTGCTGGGGCAAAACGTGGCGATGCTCATGCCGGAGCCCTGGGCTTCGCAGCATGACGACTATGTCAGGCGCTACCAGGAAACCGGGAAGGCCAGCATCATCGGGGTGGGACGTCAGATCACAGCACTCAGGCGGGACGGTTCCACGTTTCTTGTGCATCTGGCAATCAGCGAGTTCACAGTTCGGCAGAACCGTTTTTTCACCGGGATCATTCGAGACCTCACGGATCTGGAATTGGTTCAGAAACAACTGCTGCAGTCAGAGCGGCTGGCGGCGATCGGTCAGATGGTGACCGGACTGGCTCACGAAAGCCGCAACGCCCTCCAGCGCGCTCAGGCCTGCCTCGACATGCTTGCGCTGGATCTTCAGGACCAGCCGGAGCAGCTGGATCTGGCCCGCCGAGCCCGAACAGCTCTGCAGGACCTGCATCGGCTTTACGAAGAGGTCCGCAGCTACGCAGCTCCGATCCATCTTGAGTTTCGTGAATGTGATCTGGGAGCAGTCTGGCGGAAGGAATGGGAGAATCTGGCCGCATCGCGACGCGAACGTCGCATTCGACTTGTGGATGCCTGCTCCCCTGACATGCCCCGCTGCGAAATCGACATTCACCGCATGGAACAGGTGTTCCGGAATATTTTTGAAAACGCCATTCATGCGTGCGGTGAACAGGGCTGTGTGACCATGCGCTGCGGCATAACGACACTGGACGGTCGCCCGGCCCTTGTGCTGCGGATTTCCGACGATGGGCCGGGAATGAAGCCCGAAGTGTGTGCTCGTGTGTTTGAACCGTTCTTCACAACCAAACAAAAAGGTACCGGTCTGGGAATGGCGATTACCCAGCGTATTCTGTCCGCGCATTCCGGCACCATCTCTGCCGGTGCTGCTCCGGAGGGCGGAGCTGAAATCCAGCTTGTGATTCCCCTCCGCAGCCCCCGCTCACCTCTGCACGCACCCATTCAGGACAGAGGTCGCCGATGATTGGGCGGATTTGGCGGCATCATGCACCGCAGCAAACTTTCCCTGTGTCTGTTTCCGTTTCGACGGCCGCGGCGCGCACTTCTGCCACAGCACAGCGCCCGAATCACTTCAACACCGGTTGATCGTTATGCACGCCCTCTCAGCATCCCCTGCAGTTGCTGCTCCACAGGGATTCCCAGCGGGAACTTCTGACTCGCCGGATGACCATCGATACCAGCGTATCGCCGCAGGGCATCGTGCAGATGTTCGGGACGCAGCAGCAGGCCACCGTCGGGCTGCAATTCCAGTGTTTGCGGGTTGACCCTGACAGCGAACTGCCCTTCGTCCGTGCCGCCAATCACACGGTCCCCTCGAATGCCTGGCCCCAAAAACATGATCGATCCGATGGACCAGTGGTCTTTGCCGTTGCCGTTGTTGTAGTTCGGCGTGCGACCCATTTCGCTTTGCACCACCAGCACCAGCCGCTCCCGAATTTGCAGCGTTTCAGCGCGATGGAGGATGTATGCGACGCCCTCAAGGAGTTCCGGAATCAGCTTCATCTGATCGGTGTCGTTATTTGCATGGCTGTCAAACTGGCCGATGGACAAATTGGCCGAAACGCAGACTCCTGCACGAAACGACGCCAGCGCGATCTCGGCCTGCTGGGCAATCCGCTGCCTGGGAATTTCCTTTGGAATATGCGGCACAACACGGGAAAGCGCCTTCGAGTTCAACTGTGCAGCATAGAGCATCGATTCAGCCCGCTGGCTGCGCGGCAGAAGCGGCGCCTGCTGACGCTCGCCCCGACGCTCGGCCATGGCCTGCTCTATGCGATCCAGTGCAAAGTCCTCGTGGTACGGCGCCTTCGGGTTGCCCTCAATCGCATCGGCGTTCGCAATTCGCTGCAGTGATGGGAGGTAGGGAACTCGCGACATCGCCACAAGGTTGCCTGTCGCCGAGTAATTGCCGAAGGTCAGAAAGGCCAGCGGACAGTCAGGCCCCTGACACGCTGCCACCAGAGCTGCAAAGGTTGGATAGGCCAGACTGTCCAGCTTCCCTGTCGCCATGTAGCGGGAACATGGCGAGTGATTGTTGACCGAATAGTCCAGTCCGTTTACGACGAGCAGCTCATGGCCGAATTCGGCATAGAAGGCTTCATTCGACAGTCCCCCCTGCCGATGCCGTTCCGTCGGCGCAAACCGATGCTGCCCCTGCTGCTGAATCTGGTCCGCTGTGTACAGTCTGTTAATGCCCCCCACACCCTTGGGGTCCATCAGCATTGTTGTATCCCAGCCACCAGACGCATTCAGAACCAGATAGCATGGCCCGGTATACGGCGGCAATTCCTCACGATCACCCGCGACGGAAGACGCTGGCCAGCGGCAGGGGGCCGCGAGCCCAAGGCCGACTGCGGCACTCAACTTCAGAAAATCGCGTCGCATGCTCAGCTCCTATTCGTAAAGAAACTCGGGCTGCCGCAGCAGGTATGTGATCACCGCTCGCCACGCGCGGACCGTGTAGTGTGGATCCGGAACCGGTCTCTCGAGGCCCTGACGGCAGTGCCACGTTTCCTGCGGCTCGAACCGCTCCTTCGCCGCCGCATCTGCGACCACTCCACTCAACAGCCGAAACGTCCGCTGCACCTCCGCCGAATCCTCGGCGTCCGTCCGCCCCAGAATCCTCTGATGCAGCCGCACAATCGCCCGGCGAATCTGCTGATCGGCTGCTTCCGAAGTCCCCGGGACGACATCCGGCTCAATGTCCGGAAACAGCAGACGCTGCGAAGCTGGACGACTGAAGTCCAGAGCCGTGTGCCGGCAGGCCACATCGTTTGACAGTGTTCGCTG
>JBEIEK010000251.1:0-8860 GCA_040382995.1 Planctomycetaceae bacterium | reverse complement strand
GGATAAAACGTCTCTTCACGCGTGAAAAACGCAGCTCCGGAAAAACGCTCGGCACCCTCCTGCAACGCACCGGAGAAGTCCGCTCCACGCTCGCCGGCATGCGCGGCGCCGCCAGCACCAGCACCGCCGAAACCCCTCGCCCCGCCACTCCCCAAAAACCTCCCGCGTGGCTCACGACCCCGCCCGCCTCCAGCTCGGCCGATAAAGCCACGCCCAC
Organism: Planctomycetaceae bacterium; assembly: GCA_040382995.1. Taxonomy (GTDB): domain Bacteria; phylum Planctomycetota; class Planctomycetia; order Planctomycetales; family Planctomycetaceae; genus SXXK01. Next base: position 8,643 of record JBEIEK010000251.1, on the reverse strand, counting down.
TCACACACCTTCCGCACCAGCCCCGGATAACGCCCCAGCACAGCCGTCCACAGATGACGCCGGCACCACCTCCCGACTCCTCGCCCTGAAGAAAAAACGCGACCAACCCGGCAAATAAACAGCCCCACCTGCCACTGACCACTGACCACTGACCACTGACCACTGACCACTGACCACTGACCACTGAAAACTGAAAACTGAAAACTGAAAACTGAAAACTGAAAGGTCCCCCCCGATGTCCGACGACATGGCAGCGCAACTGCAGGCAGAAGCAACCCAGTTTCGACAGGAATTCGAGTCCGTGCGGGAGGCAGTGGGCCGGGTGATTGTTGGCCAGCAGCGAGTTGTCGAGGCGACGCTCACGGCGCTGCTCTGCGGCGGCAACGTGCTGCTTGAAGGTGTTCCCGGGCTGGGCAAGACCGAGCTGGTCAAGGCCCTCAGTGGCGTTCTGCGACTGCATTTCCGCCGCATCCAGTTCACTCCGGACCTGATGCCTGCCGACGTGATCGGCACAAACATGATGACCACCGACGATGCCGGCAAGTACCGCTTCGAATTTCGGCAGGGTCCGATCTTCACCCAACTGCTGCTGGCGGACGAAATCAACCGCGCCACCCCGAAGACTCAGTCGGCGCTTCTTGAAACCATGCAGGAAGGCACAGTTACCACAGGTGGTGTCACGTACCGGCTCGATCCCCCCTTCTTCGTCCTGGCCACGCAGAACCCCATCGAACAGGAAGGCACATTTCCGCTTCCTGAAGCACAGCTGGACCGGTTTATGTTTAAGGTTGTCGTTCCGTTCCTTTCCCGTGAGGAGCTGAATGAGGTTGTCAGTCGCACGATTCTGCGACAGCGTTACGAAGCCGTGCCGGTGCTTGACGGGCCGCGCATTCTGCATCTCCGGACCGTGCTTGATCGAGTGGTGGTCAGCGACCCCATGCGTGACTACGCCTGTCGGCTGGTGCTGGCCACCCATCCCGATTCCACGCTCGCCAGCGACCGCGTGAAACAGTTTCTGCGCTGGGGTGCCAGCCCCCGCGCGGCTCAGGCACTCATCCGCGCCGCCCGCGTTCGTGCTCTCAGCCAGGGCCGAGCCCACGTTTCCTTTCAGGATATTCGTTATTTCGCCATGGAAGTCCTGCAGCACCGCGTGCTGCTGAATTACGACGGTCAGGCAGAAAACATCTCGGTCCGTGATCTCGTCGAAGAAGTCATCCAGAAACTGCCGACGGAGGGCTGATCCACGTGGAGACTGCAGCCACCCGCAACTACTCAACACTCTTCGACAACGCACTGCTCGGTCAGATCGAGCGCATGCGACTGCGGCCCCTGCGTCGGCTCACCAACCGCAGCCGCGGAGAACACCTGTCCGGCAAAGGTGGCAGCAGCACCGACTTCGCCGACTACCGGGACTACGCCGCGGGAGATGACCTGCGGTATGTCGACTGGAACATCTTTGCTCGGCTTCAGCGGCCCTACATCAAACAGTTTCAGCACGAAGAAGAACTGCACGTGGTGCTGCTCGTTGATGCGTCCAGTTCGATGCTCTTTGGCGATAAACTGCTCACCGCCAAACGCGCCGCCGCGGCACTCGGCATCATGGGACTGCTCAATTCCGAAAAAGTCAGCGCCTACGCCGTCCACGCCCAGGACTCCCAGCCCTGGATGCTCCCGCCCGGCTCCGGTCGCACGCGGATCCGCCCCCTGTTGCAGTTTCTGGAAAACATTTCCGGGGGTGGCAACATTCCAGTGGAAGAGGCCATCGAACGGATGCTCCGCTTTCACCGCGGTCGCGGCGTCGCCATTCTCGCCAGCGACTTCCTCACACTCGGTGATCTCAGTCGCCCCATGAACATGCTCTACAGCTCCGGTCTGGAAGTCTGGGGCCTGCAGATCCTCAGCGACGCCGAAATCTCACCCAACGTCGAAGGTGACCTCCGCTTCGTCGACAGCGAAACCGGCCAGACGCTCGACATTACAAACGCCGGCGAACTGCTCAGCATTTATCACGACCAGCGACTCCGACTGCAGGCCGCTCTTGACGGGATGTGTCGCCGCCGTCAGGGCCGGTTCCTCTCCGTCAGCTCCGCACTCCCCTTCCACGACCTGCTCTTTGACTGCCTCTGCCGGCAGGGTTGGGTGCAGCGATGAACATTCTCAACTTCGTCAACCTCTATGGCGCGTGGTTTTTTCTCGCCGCCATCCCCCTCGTCATTCTTTACTTCCTCAAGCTTCGTCGCCCCAGATTTGACGTGCCTTCACTGGTGCTCTGGCAAAGCGTGCTCAACGACCAGCGCGTGAATTCTCCGTTCCAGAAATTCCGCCGCAACCTGCTCCTGCTGCTCCAGCTCCTGCTGCTTGCCCTCGTCATCCTCGCCCTGATGCAGCCCTTCATCCCGGCAGACGCCGGCACCTCAGAATACCTGCCGCTGCTCATCGATAACTCCGCCAGCATGGGAGCACTCGATGAAGGCTCCGGCAAATCCCGCCTTCAACTCGTCCTCGAACGAGTCCGCGAACAAATCGAAAACCTCCGCGGTGGCCAGCAAATCGCCCTCTTCACCTTCGCCTCCACCGGACGACGACTCACCGAATTCACCAATGACCGCCGCCAGCTCCTCAAGGCCCTCGAACAGATCCAGCCCACAGATCTTCCCGCACGGCTGGATGACGTGCTCCGCATGACCGCCGCCTACACCACGTCCTTCCCGATCGACCGCGTCAACGTCCTCACCGATGGAAACCTCGAAGAAAAAGTGGACTTCGAGCTGCCTTTTAATCTCAACATCGTCCGTATCGGTGCACCCGCTCCCAATCTGGGCATCACCGAACTCAGCGCCCGCCGCAGCGGTGCCGATGAATGGGAAGTCTTCGTCCGCATCACGGGTTCCGCCGAACAACTGCTGGAAGCCGAACTCCAGCTGCTCGAAAATGGCCAGCAAACCCATACGTCCAAAGTCGAAGTCTCCAAAGACGATGCCGAACGACTGGTCTTCCCCGTGAACGGTCAGCAAACCATCCTCCTCGAAGCCCGACTCGTCCCGGCCGGTTTCGATGCCCTCGCTGCTGACAACAGTGTCTGGCTTTCCCTGCCTGCCGTCCGTCCCCTGAAAGTGCTCTCGTCACAGTCTCTGAATTCCTGGCGCCGCGCGGCTTCCGCTGTACCCAACGTCGAATCCGGAGTGATCAATGGGGAGACGGGAGCTGTTCCTGAAGGCAACTGGGACCTGCTCATCTCGGACAAGCCCGAAGACGCCAAACTTTCCATCCCCGTCAAGGTTCTCGTCGGCGTCATCCCTGAAGACCTCAACTCCCTGATCTCCGTCCGCGAGGAACTCGGCTCGGTTGTGGACTGGAATCGCACCGCCCCGCTGCTCCGACATGTTCAGCTGGCCGAAGTCGAATTCGCGGAACTTCCGGCCTACGCCGAAGGGGCCTCCGCAAAAGACCTTGAGGAACGCGGCTACGAAGTGCTCATCGATGGCAAAGCCGGTCCGCTCCTGTTGCAGAAACGCGAAGGGCTCCAGACCACCTGGTGGTTCACCTTTCACACCGACCGCTCCACACTCCCGTTCCGAGTCGGCTTCCCGATCCTTGCTGCCAATGCGGTGGATGCCGCGATGAAACAGTCGTCGCTGTCTGAAGTCAATGCCGCCCCCACCGGCGTGCTCCCGGCTCTCAATCTGGACCCCGAACACCCCTACGATGTCCGGAACCCGGACGGCAGTCGCCTGACACTCCGATCCAACGCCGCCGGAATGCTCGTCGGTGCTTCGGCGCCTCGCGTGGGCCTCTACGAAATTCTTGATGGCAGCGAAACCGTCGCCGCTGTCGGTACCGGACTGCTGAACCCCCACGAAACGTCACTCGCCGACGTCGAGGAACTCAAGTTCACCGAAGCCGCCGTCGCCACACAACCCGCCGAACAGCTCGCCACCGATCAGCCCCTCTGGTGGACGCTCGCCCTCGCCGGGCTTGGAATGCTGCTCTTCGAGTGGTGGTATTTTCAGAGATCCCGGAGTGGTGACTGAGGGGGCCGTACACTGGACACTGACCGGCCGACTGACATTCGCCGCACAACGCACGGCGAATGGACCAACCGGCCGGGCCACAACGTTGCCACTCGGCGTTCAGCGGATCTCCACTTCATAGTCGTCCGTGATCCCCGTGTGGCGATCCCAGATCCGCAGCGTATTCCAGCCGAACTGGAGCGAATTCAGGACGTCCTGAGAATCGGTGACCGAGCTGCCGTTCACTGTGAGGATAATGTCGTAGCCGGTGCGAAACCGGGCCGTGCGACGGTTGCCGTTGGAATCGGTGTAATGCAGCACTCGCCGCGCACTGTCTGAGTTCACACGCACGCCCACGATCTGCCCATTCGGCGTGTTCTGGCGGTAGGGCGAGGCGGTGATCCCCAGCCGAGGCTGGTTGCCGATCGGGGCCGGAGCCGGAATCGGACGTCCCTGCTGAGCCATCAGCGATTCACCGGCTGTGGCCATCACAAACACAGTGCAAACCAGGGCCACCGGACGCAGAAATCGAACGTTCATGAGTTGCTCCTTCGGAAACAGGGTGAGAGGAAAATCAGCTCCACAACCACCCATATCCCAGGCAGCTCAAGTCGTGACAAAATTCCTGTCACTTTCTCGTCAGATTCCAAACCGGATGTTCTTCAGGTTTGCCATCCACGAGGGCACTGACGACGCGGGAGAGGAGCACGAGCGTTGGGCCATCCTTCGGAAAACGGACCAGAAGTTCGGTCAGAGTTCGAGCGGCTGAAGCGAAGTCAGAGCCTTCAAACTGTTTAAGTGCCTGCTGATAGCCGGTGTTGAGTTCGCCCGCGTTGGCGTTCTGGTCGCAAATTTCGTGCAGTGAGACGGGTTCTCGGATGTTCACAACACGAGCATCGCAGACTTTGCGATGGACGAACTTGTCGTCCAGGCGATCAGCAGTCGCCCGGGAAATCAGGATGCGCGACTGCAGGTGCTTGGTCACCCCCTGAATACGGCTGGCGAGGTTCACGGTATTTCCGAGTGGTCCGTATTTGTATTTGGAATCGCAGCCACTGTTGCCGGCTCGGGCCCGGCCGGAATTGATGCCGATGGCGAAGTCCACATCCAGATCCTGTGGGATGCGACCCTTCCACTCGGCATTCAGTCGCGGCAGTTCCTGGAGCATTTCAAGAGCGGCACGGGCAGCGCGGGAGGGGTGATCGAGTTGTGGCTGGGGAGCTCCAAACATCCCCATCACAGCATCGCCCACGTAGTCCACCACCACCCCATCGTATTTCTCGATGCACCTTGAAATGACGCCGACGACATCGTTAATGAAGGAAAACACAGTTTTGGTGTCGACGTTTTCGCTGATGCGACTGAAGCGGCGGATGTCGCAGAAAAGCACAGAGACATCCACATCGCGACCTTCAAGGAGGTCCGGCTGATTGTTGAGTTCACGGGCGAGTTTAGGTGAAAAGAACTGCTCAAACCGCTTCTCGTGCCGACGAGATTCTTCTTCCTGCGACTGTCGGGCAAGTTCCGACGCGACACCGCAGGCGAGGAGTTCCATCAGCTGAGCGTCGATGCGAGTGATCTGACGCTCCGGCATTCGCAAATCACCCTGCTGTCGCTCTGCGTAGAGTGCTCCGATGACGTCCCCGTCACGGCTGAGGATCGGAGCGGCGACGACGGCATCCACCAGCGAAAGGCTGGCCGTTGCATTGAATGAACCGCTGCTCCAGAAGGTTCTGCGGTCTCTGAGCACCTGCTGGAGGACGTGCCGGCTGAAGGGGTGGGAACCAGCGCGAAATTCCTGCACCTGATTCCAGTCGCGGCCGTCGAAACGCAGCAGCCTCGCAGCATCGAACCTGACGATGCGGACCGCCCCACCTACCGCCGCCTTGTACAGCGCGTCCTCAGAACGAGCATTTCGAAAGACTTCCATGACCTCCTGCAGAATTCGGAGAATGGATTCGACGGGGTATTCGCCCTGCGGACTGAGCACTTCGGGGGCAAATGCAAATGTCTCAGAGAACTCCACACGACTGCCGGGAGCACGGGGGGCCAGCGCGAGACTTTCGAGCTCGGAATCCAGCTCGGAGGCCGGCGACTGATCTGAAACAGTCAACATTCTCGTTGGCGTAAAGGCAACTGAGACTGGGAGCTTGCAGGTGCGAGCTTTTCCGGCTTCGAGGGGCTGGTCGGAATGAATTCGCAGGTCGACAGTGGAGCTGATGTTTTTGAGCTGCACGAGTCCTGGGCCGAGCGATTCCAGCTGCAGCTGGCGACGGCCAATGCGGTTGGCGTCTGCGTCGGCGACAACCAGCCGCTGCCCGAGCGGTGGATGCGGAATCAGGGCTCCAGTGGAAGGTTCACCCTGCGCCTGCCGGCCGCATTCCAACCCCCCGGAAATCAGGCCCTGAAATAAGATGTTCACCCCCTCCTTGAGTTCGATCTGCAGTGTCATCTTGCCCACCAGTTATCAACAGTTATCAAGGAGTTATCAACAGTTGTTCAACAGTTGTTCAACGTTTTCCGGACTTCTCTCGGGGAGCCTTTTCGACCCGCAATTCGATATCATTGCGAGCGGCCCGGCGAATCGTGACTTTCAGCGGCGAAGACGTATAGCTGGCATACACAGGATCCACCATATCGCCATGGTCACGCTGGTGCTGCAGCGTCCCGTCAAATACCGCCACCTGCGCTACAATGGCTCGATGACTGCCGGCGGCAGCGCCGTCAGAATCCGTCAGCGTGCCCAGCACAAACGTTCCATCTTCCAGAATCTTACCGGTTGCTGTCGTCCCGTGCTCATCCGACAGCAGTTCAACTGTTCCCAGCTTGACAGGTTTGCCATCCGAGAACACCACTTTCCCGCGGGCCGGATACATTCGCGGGCCACTTTCGCCACAACCCAAAGTGACCAGCAGGCCGAGGGCCAGCGGCAACATGATCCTGGCAGAACCAGCACGCATTGAAAGCATGATCAGGCATTTCCCGGGAAAAACCATAAACCATCAGTAGCCCGATACAGCCATGCCATCTGCGCGATTGCAGAGGTTGGCAAGCACCTGCGTGTTGATGGATGTGGAGAGAGGCTTCACGCTGCCGTCAACCCATGCAAAATTCACCAATCCACGATGAGCACTGCCGAAGGAATACATACCCGCACGCTGATCCCTCGAATGGTGCGCTAAAGGTATTCCCGGGCCACCCAGACGACTGAAGTGAGTCAGATAGCGACCAAGGAACGCCGGACCATTCCACGGTGCCTGCAGATCTTCTCCCTCCGGAATGTGCGATTCACCCACCAACAGAGTGCTGCTGGTCCCGTCCCGCACATCGCTGAATGTGATGGAGTCTTCCCAGCCTTCAAGGATCTTTGGCTTTTCTGAACTGTTTCCTCGTGCACTCTCCGCGGCAACTTTCGGCCGGCTGGAAATGATCACGCCAGTGCCGCGTCCTCCCCAGAAGAAATCCGTGTCCCGGCCAAACGAACCCGGCGACGGGTCGCCGTGGTTCCCCACGTAATCAGACACAATGCCTCCAGGAACGTTCTGGCGTCCCAGGACGCAGCCGCAGGGGGCTACAATTTCGCGAGTCAGATCCGCGGTCACTGCCTTTGTCGCACTCCGCCGCTCAGGACAAATATAAGTCGGAACCACGCGGGCACGGGCCTGCAGGGGATGCGTACTGTACGGTTCGTAAAGGTTCCACTGCTGCGCCAGGTTGTCCTGCTCGACGTAAGGAAGCAGATGCGCGAGCCATGAAGGTTCATCAAGCCCAGGTTCACTCCCACGGTTGTCCACCACCGGCTCGCGGCGATAGAGCACCAGTCGGGCTGGTGGAAAACGCTGGTGCGCATCGTGAAAATTGTGCAGCGCTATTGCAATTTGCTTCAGATTGTTTGTGCAGGAAGACATTCGTGCGGCAGCACGCGCCTGCTGAACCGCAGGCAGCAGCAACGCTACAAGCACCGCAACGATCGCAATCACCACAAGCAACTCGATCAGGGTGAATCCAGACCTGACCGCACGCTTGTGGCTGGAAAAATGTTTGCGCATCAGAGGCTCCTGTTTATCCGAAAACGGCTTTGTCTGTCATCGGGAGTCGCATAGGGGAATCAGTAACAGGTCAGGGTCAGACGGCTGCAAATTGGGCCATTTGCCCGGGACAATGCGTGCAGTTTACCAGTCGAGGCGGAATTCGCGAAATTCCCCAAAACAACTCGCCTCAAATTCTGCATCGATTCCACAAACAGATGACTCCGCAAAAACAATACCAATTTGTTTCCGTTGTTGTTTTACCCCGTCCCCAGCCTACTGCCCCCCCGATTTCCACTCGACTGCTCCATTTTTCGCAAACTCAGTCATCCACTCCAACAGTATCTTCGTTGAAATCGGCTGACTCTTCGCTAATCATCACCCCACCAAGGTCCGCGCCGAACCGACCAAAACCGGCTTTCGCCAATCAAGGAACCCCCTATTGTGTTGACTGGTATCCATCCATGTCGCCACCTCCGTCCGGCCTGCCTGTTCATGTTTGTGGCAATATCAGTTTCACTCGCCACTGCAGCCAGCATCGCCGACGAAACGCCCGCCGCACCTCCCGCCGCCCAGGCTGCAGCACCCGGTCCCGCCGCACTGGG
>JBEIEK010000250.1:0-8950 GCA_040382995.1 Planctomycetaceae bacterium | reverse complement strand
TGAACATTGATTCGATCCAAAATGCCAATCCGATCCCGGCGAAACTTCGCCTCGATCAGAAGATCCAGAACGTCCAGCAGCAATGATTGCAGCCGATCGCCCAGCAAAAACTTCTGATCCCGCGGAAACTTGCTGATTTTGGGCAGCAGCCACGCTGTCAATTCATACCACTCGCGAATCACCGGCAGTTCTTCGCCTGGCTTCATGGGAGCTGCATTCCATGTTTCAAACTCGCGCGCCACGCTGCGCGTGTCGCTGGGCGTTGAATCGCAGAAAATCGCATTAATCGCAGAATCGCAAAGGGAAAAGCAAATCGCAAGGGAAAAGGGCAAAAGGGATAAAGGGCAAATTGTTACTTGGTCCTGGAGAGACGAATACCAGTGTCGTCGTCCCGGATATCGCTCCTGAACCGGAGCGAGCAGCGGGTGCTCCTGGCAATGTAGAACCAGGAGCCCCCACGAACGCAGCGACGAGGCTCCGCTGAGCCAGACGCCAAATCGTCGTCTTTGTGCTCAATCGCGTCCTGCAGCGTTCCACGCCACTCAGAACGAGTATATTCCCAGACATTGCCACTCATCTGCCACAGCCCGAATCCGTTCGGCTTGAACTCTGAGAATCGCACCGGCAATGTCCGCTGACGAAAGTCCGATTTCTCTCCGCGAAGCGGATGGTTACCATCAAAATTGACATCAGCAGATGTGAAATCTGCCGTGTACGGTGGCACACCGATCACGTAATCCTCATCCTCATGCTGCTTGCGATCCAGCCCACCCCACGCTGCACCCTCCCACTGCACCTCACTCGGCAGGCTGTACCGATCACCAGGCCACAACGCAAAACACATCCCGTCATGGAAGTTCACATAGATCATCGGGCAATCCGGCTCTGGGGCATACTCTGGCAAATCTTCGTGTTCCCGCTCCCGCTGCGGGTCAAACAACGCATACTGGGCTCGCGTTACGCAGGCTGTCGCCATGTAGAATGACGGGACTGGCACCTGCTGCCACGGTTTCTCATCGTCAAAAGCCGAACTGTCCCGCTTCGACGCCCCCATCATGAACGTCAATTGATCGGGGTTGCCTTTTTGGGCATCAGAGCACAACGCGTAGGCGGCAAAACCCGGACACAGCTGCTGACACCACTGGGCAAGATCCAGTTCGTCCAGTTTTGTGTACTGCGTCTCCAGAGCCTGCAACTCCGCCTTCTGCTGTCGATCCGGGCGTTTAATCGCCTCCAGTTCTTCCAGTCGCAATCGCAGCCGTGCCCATTCAGGATCCACGGCACCCTCCACAAACGCTTGCAGATCCCCCTCAAACACCACCTCTGCCGCCGTCCTCGCTCGCAGTGAGGGCCCCCCCTGTTCATACCCCTCAATCAGAATCCGCCGGAACTGCTGTCGCCAGCCTGTCAGAACCTGTTCCCGCACCTCGCTCAGCCAATCATTTCGCGTCAACACCTGCCACGCCCGGAACATGGATTCCGTCGGCCGCACATGACCCTGATTCGGTTCCGTAAACAACGCCTGCAGACTCAAACACAAACTGCCCGGACTGCAGACAGACTGACCAGAACTGTCCGTCGTCTCCGGCAGCTCCGCGACAAACCGCCAGACATTGTCCCATTCCCCCCTGCCAATCTCTGGCTGCAGTTCCTGGATCACACGCTCGTCGCAGTAGCGGCCCAAATACAGGCCTGCGAAAAATTCGGCCATCTTCAGGGACGGAAACGACAGTTCGCGTTCCGCGTTTTCCTTCAGCAGCAAGTGGTCCGTCAGATACGTCGCCTCCAGCATCTTTCTATAACGCTCCCAGTCCGCCTGTTCACCGCTGAAGCGCGCTTTCACCTCCCGGTGAATCTTCGCAATCCTGTCAGCCTTGACGCTGAAATCACGATGCCGAAGCAACATCAGGTAACCGTAACCTGCCAGCAACTCCAGCAGGTTCGCCTTGTCATCCGACTGCTGTTTATCAAAAACCCCCGTGAACGCTCGATCCAGCAGACGATTCGCCATTTCCCAGTACAAATCGCCCGCATTTCGAAATGGCCGCAGCGTGCCGGTTGCCTCCGCAACCAGCTGCGATTCGATGATGCTGCGAATCTGCGCCTGCACCACAGGATAAGCCAGCAGATCTGCCACCGCTTCACGATCCGGCAGCAGCTGGTCATAGGCCCTGTCCACCCTGGCCCCGTCACCCGGCGTTCGTGACTCGGCCAATCGCCGCACCTGTTCCCGGTAATCCGTCTGCTGACCCTCATCGAACAGCTCCAGCCGACAGTGCCGCCAGTCCTCCAACTGGAAAACCCTCGTGTGGTGCTGGTTCACCGCATACGGACGACTGGTGACAATCAGCCTCAGCCCGATTCGCAGACACTCGTCCGGGACAGAATGTCGCAGCTTATGGATTCTGTCCACAGCCGTACTGCTGTTGTCTTGATCAAGTGCGTCATAAATCACAACAACGCGGCGTTGTGTCAGCAAATCATCCAGCACATCCTCGGTCGTCTGTGTGATCCCGGCGGCTTTCAGCTTTCCCTGCAGTCGCTGTTTCAGGTCCTGCCGCAAATCCTCGGGAAATCGGCCTTCATATCGCACCACCCAGAAACGCCGGGTATGCCGACTGAGTGCCGCAGACAGCAGCCACGACAGTACCGTTTTGCCACCACCGGCATCCTCAGTGATGACCAGCCACTGGTCTGACGGAATGAAGTGACGATCCAGCAAAGTCTGGATGCCCAGTGGCAGCGTTTCCCACGTTTCCTCATGCTGGCCCTTGCCTCGCTCCTGCGACTGCACTCGAACCGAAATACGCGGTTCAACAAACACATCCAGATGATGCCGCTCACCCTCGAGTGGCTCCCCCCTTCTCGCACGGTTCCAGCGCTCAAGCATCGCCTGCGCGTCGCCTGCCACCAGCTGATCAATATGAAAACCACGCGTCAGGTAACGGTGCAACTGCCCGAAGGTATTGGTGATCTCCGGCACGCAGGTGCGGACCCCGGCACCGCTGCGGAAACGGTCTGCATCGGTTGTGTTCTGACTGTGCAGTGCCACTCCCTTTAACCCCGCCTCCTCTGCCGCCACCAGTTTAGGCCCTGCCCCACCCACACGCGCACACTCAATGTCATCCATGCGGATCTGCGTATCGCTGGGCTGCAGCTCCCGGTCGTTCTTCAGACGCAGCGCAACACTTGCCGTCAGCCCCTTTGTGATTTTTTCTCCGTGAGTCAGCGTGTAAATGCCGCATCCCAGCAGTCCTCCCGCCGAATCTCCGGACAGCAGCGGATTCAGCGAACCCCTCGACGGATGGCCAGGCAGCAACGCAGGACTGATGCGAATGCTGGTGGCTGTGTCCCTGAGTTTCGGCCAGGCCAGACGACCGGCAATTTCCACGGATCGCTGGAGATCCCTGTCAAACACCGTGATTCCAAAACACACCGGGTCGGGAAACCAGCCGGTACGCGACGACTGTGCTTGTTCCAGCTCCATCCCGCAGACAACACCACCGGACCCCTGATCGTCTTTTGCCTCGTTGTGTCGGCGCACCCACAACATGGGCAACAATTGAGAGGCCGTCGTAACGACCTCTGGTTGTGAGGCAGGCACCGATTCCAGAAGAAACATCAACAGCCGCCGCACAGTCAGCCAGGTGGTTGGATGCATCCACCACTTCCCATCCAATACCTTCTGATCCGCGGCTTGATTCAGCACCGCGTCCACACGCCCCAGGCCTGTCACGCCGTTGCCTGAAGTGGAGCCGTGGTGGCGATGGTCCCTGTAATTGTCTTCCAGCGGGTACCACCACGCGGCATCGCAGTGCTGCCCACAGGCATTCAGGGCCGTGAGCAACTCAGGCGAAAATGTGCCCCCGTGAAGCTGCTGCTGTTCCGGAAACTCAGCGGCCGCCAGTACGCCATACAACAGCCCCAGCAGCCGGTGGTGCAGCTGCATGGTGAGTTGCTGTCGCTGGGTATCATCCGGGTATTCAAAGCCCAGAGCCTGTTCCACTTTGGGCATGGCAGCGGAATTCGCCAGCGAACTCTTAAGAGTGTCAATTGCCCCGGTCAGGCTCTCACGATCGGCGTCAGTCAGTCTGGCACCCGTCTGCTGTCTGGTGTGCAGGAACGGCACCGGGGCGGACGGATTTCCGGGAGCAGGCAGCAAAGCATGCCACAGGACTTTTGCACTGGAGGATCTTCCGTTCTGAAAGATTTCAGTCAGGATGCGGCACAATTCACCCAGGGAAACGTCCATCGACAACCTCATCGCACACACGGTTTTGGATTTGCCCCCAGTGTATCATTTCGCAGTCGCAGATGGCAGCGAGCCAGCAGTTCGGGGGTCAACCGTGGCGGCAGCCATTTCCAGGCGTGCTCGGTGCCTGTTTCGGGATCATCCGTCAGCTGCAGGTGCTGCACATGCAGCAGCAGCGGTCCGCCCACAGGTCGCTGTGCAGCATCCCGAGGCTGCAGCAGGAATTCCAGATCAACCTCGGTGCGGCCCGGCCCGGGGCAAGGCGGTTTCCCGCGAATCTCCACCCAGCAGTCCGGCCCATCACAATGCAGCCGCACCCGCGATGTGTCGTCAAAATAGGTTTCATCAAAGCTCATGGTTGTTCTCCGTGGCAGTGGATGCCGGGACTGTCACTCTGCACTGCCTTGATATTGCCGCTGAACGTGTTGCCGGATGAAGGAATGTGTCGCGATTGGCAGGTCCGTCAGACGCATGGCAGCAGGCTGCGTGCAAACGCTGCTGACAGGGACCGCGCGACGCGTTCGCCGGCGCGCGCACCTTCGGTGCGAAGCACAGCCGGGGGCTGCCGCCCGACCGCTCAGACGCTGTTTTTATTTTTCTTCATCCAATTCGCGCCCTCGCTGCAATTCAGAATTGTCGGCTGCCGGTTGGTGGTGGCCATAACTCAGGACAGGCCTTGAACAGGAAACCAAATCATGTCCAGCACACCGTTAACAACGGCACCGGAAACCGTTCCGCCGCCGGCCCCGCCCACTGCACCACCCACATCACCCGCTGAACGACCACACACCGAAATGCCGGTCAACGTCTCATCCGCGGCGCTGGCTGCAGATCGTCAGAGGTTGCAGGAGGCCGAGCTGCGGCGGATGAATCATGAACGCCAGCAGGCGCTGGCCCGAGAACGAGAGCTGGCACGCTTCGACTGACCCATCCATGCTGCAGGTGACGCCAACCATGAACGCCAGGTCCACGGAAACCGCCTGCTGCTGGCTGCGGATTCGCCGGAGTGTCTGGGAACGGACACTCCGGCAGCTTGTCTCCCGACCGGATCACTTTGCTGCGGGACGCCTCAGACGCGAAGGTGCTCACAATGAACTGCTGCTGCTCGCAGATGACCTGCAGCTCACCAACACAGCACCTACCGGACTGCAACGGCCGCCACTGGAGGACTGGCTGGTGCTGATGCACAGCGAAGACACGGTCCCCACCGCCGATCGGCTGCTGGCGGTGCTGCAGCCGCAAGCTGCACAGGTGCTGGTGGTGCTGGTGCTGGATCGGCAGCATCCCGCTCGTGGGCACCTGTTCAGTTTTACTCACGGTCGTGCCAATTCAGTGGAGCTGTGCGAAATCAGCGGAGCCGGCATGCTGCAGTTGCGGGCTCGCCCACCAGCGGCCAGCAGCGGCGCCACGAAGTTACGTCGCCACAGTCGCACTCAGGGAGCCCTCGGAACGGACCTCCACGACCGACTGCGAGATTCCATCGTGACGGTCGTGGGTGCCGGTCGCAGTGGCAGTCAGTTGTGTTTTCTGCTGGCGGGCCTTGGAGTCGGTCGGCTGCGGCTGATCGACGCGGATGTGCTGCTGCCGGAAAACCTGGACGGGATGCCGGGCCTGACCACGGAGGATCTGTACCTGCCCAAAGCAGCAGTGCTGGCCCGACGCCTGACAGCGTTCCAGCCGGATTTGTCGGTCACCTGTGTGGAACATCCGTTGCCGACTCGTGAAGCGGCCCTGCAGTTGCTGAGGCCCTGCAGTCTGATCGTCAGTACCGTCGACAATGATGCGGCCCGGTTGGCAGTCAGTCTGGTGGCGAATCGCACACTCACACCGCACCTCGACATCGGGACACTGGTGCGAACGGATTCGGATGGGCTCTCGTCGCTGTTTGCCGACGTCCGGTTGCTGCTGCCAGGCAGTTGTGTGTCCTGTGTCGGCGGGCTGGCGGACCCGGACGCGGCATTCTATGCCCTGAATGCTCCGGATGGCAGCCTGCAGCGAGGTGCTCCGGTGGACTGGTCGGCACAGCGTTCCGGATCACTGGTGCATCTGAACACGCTGGCCTGCAGTCTGGGTATTGAACTGTGGCTGCGCCTGCTGCGTGGTGAAATGGAATCGTGGTGGCAGCGAGTCACGTGGGAAGCGGGGGGTGAACTGCAAGTGACCGGCACCGCCGTCGCGGGGCAGACGACGTGCCCGTTGTGTCATGCGTTGATCGGATAACACGGGAGGGCGAAGCTCCTGCTGAGCCGCGATCACAATCTGAACCAAAGATCGGCGGGCGAGGACGTTCGACAATGCTACCAGCCCCCACCCGCCTGCGATCTTTCGGCCGAAATGAATCCGACACAGGAGCCGTGACCGTGGACTGCACAGGACTCACTTCTGCCATCAGAAAATGACGGAATTCGGGTCAGCGTTTGGCCGCCTGTGCTGTGCTGGAGAGACGAATACCAGTGTTGTTGTTCCGGTTATCGTTCCTGTTCCGGTTCGAGCAGCGGGTGTTCCTGGCATTGTTGTTCCAGGAGCCCCCCCGAACGCAGCGATTCGGTCACCGTCCGGCAGAAAATCATATCGTGCAACAATCGTGAGCGGTAGCGTGTGCCTGTCACCATTGCCGCATGCCCGTTCCACGCGTGGAGTCTTTGACGAATCTGCTCAATCGAGATCATCCCCTGTGCAAAGTCATGCTGCATCTGCCGCACCCTCCGTCGCACTCGGCGGATACTTTCCTTGCAGAACCAGATCCGGTCCGGCCAGACGCGAAACCCCAAGAAACGAACTCCATCCTGAGTCCGACTGATGACTCGTTTTTTCGGGTGCAGCCACAACCGCAAAGAGATCAGAAACTGCTCAATCGCATCCCGCATGTCGGCCAATTCAGCTTTGTCATTCCCGAGCAGTACAAAATCATCCACATAGCGAATGTAGGCCCGACAGCACAGAACTTCTTTCACGAAGTGGTCAAGGGCGTCCAGAAAGACATTCCCGAAAAACTGACTGGTCTGGTTGCCGATGGGCAGTCCCCGCCTTCTCTCATTCGCCGTGAACAGATCGTCACCGGGGAAAAAACCGGGGACAGGAGCCTGAGCATTGGAGTGATCAATGATCGTGGCCACCAAAGCAAGGACTCGCAGATCCTTGATTTTTCGGGCAACTCGCTGCTTCAGAATCTGATGATCAATACTGGGGAAAAACTGACGCACGTCGCATTTGAACACCCAAGGGTATTCTCTGGCAAATTGCTGGTATCTGCGAATTGCCGCATGAGTGCCGCGTCCCGCTCTGCTGGCATAGCTGTCGTGAATGAAAGTCTGCTCAAAGATTGGCTCTATGACATTACAGAGTGCGTGATGCACAACTCGGTCACGAAACGGGGCCGCACTGATCATGCGGGCTTTCGTATCGTAGAGCATAAACGTATCGTAGCCGCCGGGCTGATACGCGTTGTCAGACAATTCCTGCTGCAGAATCACCAGCTCCAGCTCTCGACGAAACTCGAACTGCTCAACCACACGTCTTCGCCGCTTGCCACGACGCGCCTTTCGGTAGGCCGTCAGCAGATTTTCGTAGGCCACGATGTGTTCCCAAAGGTTGCCCTTGCGCTTCATGTTCGCTCTCGCGATTCTGAAGCACGGCGCCACCCGCCGATCTGAGTTCCAATCTGCAGCAATCGCTGGGTGCAATCACCGATTGCTTTGGACTGCAGCAGGCCCAGATCGTGACACAGTCGCAGCAGGAACCGCAGCTTCTCCAGCTGGACATTGATTTGATCCAAAACACCAATCCGATCCCGGCGAAACTTTGCCTCGATCAAAAGATCCAGAACGTCCAGCAGCAAGGATTGCAGCCGATCGCCCAGCAAAAACTTCTGATCCCGCGGGAACTTGCTGATTTTCGGCAGCAGCCACGTTGTCAATTCATACCACTCGCGAATCACCGGCAGTTCTTCGCCTGGTTTCATGGTTGCTGCATTCCATTTTTCAAACTCGCGCGCCACGCTGCGCGTGTCGCAGGTGCCCTGAATCGCAGTAAATCGCAACAATCGCAGAATCGCAAAGGGAAAAGCAAATCGCAAGGGAAGAGGGCAAGAGGGATAAAGGGCAAATTGTTACCTGGTCCTGGAGAGACGAATACCAGTGATGAAGTACCGGCCATCGTCCCAGTCCCGGAGCGAGCAGCGGGTGAGCCTGGCATTGTAGTTCCAGGAGCCCCCCCGAACGCAGCGAAACATATGTTCACTCTCAACCCGTTTTTGCCCTCTGTCACCGCTTTCATAACCATTCTGCATCCACTCCCACGCCTGACCGTGACAATCGACAGCTGCGAAACCGTTCGCCGGGTAACGTCCAACCGGTACAGTTCCATTCAGATCAGGCCCTTTCTTCGCCTTGCCATCCGGATAGTTGCCGTTGAAATTCGCCCCGTGCGAGGACATTGAATCAAACCGCTCCTGCCCCTTCCCATTCAGAATCGGTCGCTGCTGTTCGTCACACCACGGGACGCCATATTTGTCTGTTTTGCCGTCGCGGCCTGCCCGGGCACAGGCTTCCCAGTCCTCCTCAAACGGTAGTCGAAACGTGCCAAACGTTCCCCGACCGGTCATCCAGATCGCCAGCATGTCGGCCTGATACGGCGACACCTCGACTATCGGGTGATCATCCAGACGCTGTGACTCCGTTTCCATGTCCGACCGATACC
>JBEIEK010000249.1:0-8959 GCA_040382995.1 Planctomycetaceae bacterium | reverse complement strand
GCGTGACAGCGCCTCCAACGGTGCCAGAGCCGCTGCTGGCGATCAGCGCACCACCGGAAGAAACGCCGGTACCGCTGACGGTGATGGCTTCGGTGCCAATGTCGGCTTGAACATCAAGTGCGGCGCCGGAGGCGATGGTGGTGGCGCCAGCCGTGGTGCCAAGGGCCGCGTTGTCTGTGGCGATGACCGTACCGGCGCTGATCTGAGTGGCACCGGTATAGGTGTTCGTACCGGACAGTGTGACAGTTCCCGCACCAACTTTGGTGACAGCGAAGCTGCCGCCGATCACTCCGGAAATTGTAAGATCACCGGCTCCTCCGATGCTGCTGTCTGCAGCCAGCGTGACTGCACCGCCGACGGTCCCGGTGCCGCTGCTGGTGATCAGCGCACCACTGGAAGAAACGCCGGTGCCGCTGACAGTGATGCCTTCGGTGCCGAGGTCCGCCTGCACATCAAGGGCGGCTCCCGAGGTGATGGTGGTGGCGCCAGCGGTGGTGCCGAGGGCCGCGCTGTTCGTGGCGATGACCCTACCAGCATTAATCGACGTGGTGCCGGTGTAAGTGTTGGTGCCAGACAGCGTGACGGTTCCCGCGCCCACCTTGGTAACGGCAAAGCTGCCGCCGACGGCGCCGGAAATCGTCAGATCACCGGCTCCGCCGATGCTGCTGTCTGCAGCCAGCGTGACAACTCCGCCGACGGTCCCGGTGCCGCTGCCAGTGATCAGCGCACCACCGGAAGAAACGCCGGTACCGCTGACGGTGATGGCTTCGGTGCCGAGGTCCGCCTGAACATCAAGTGCGGCTCCCGAGGCGATGGTGGTGTCACCAGCGGTGGTGCCAAGGGCCGCGTTGTCTGTGGCAATGACCGTACCGGCGCTGATCTGAGTGGCACCGGTGTAGGTGTTCGTGCCGGACAGCGTGACGGTTCCCGCACCAACTTTGGTGACGGCGAAGCTACCGCCGATAGCTCCGGAGATCGTGAGATCGCCGGCACCGCCGATGCTGCTGTCGGCAGCCAGCGTGACAACTCCGCCGACGGTCCCGGTGCCGCTGCCAGTGATCAGCGCACCACCTGACGAAACACCGGTGCCGCTGACGGTGATGGCCTCGGTGCCGATGTTGGCACGGACGTCAAGGACTGCCCCTGAAGCGATGGTGGTGTCGCCGGCCGTGGTGCCAAGAGCCGCG
Source organism: Planctomycetaceae bacterium (assembly GCA_040382995.1). Classification (GTDB taxonomy): domain Bacteria; phylum Planctomycetota; class Planctomycetia; order Planctomycetales; family Planctomycetaceae; genus SXXK01. The sequence continues at coordinate 7,772 of JBEIEK010000249.1, read as the reverse complement.
CTGTTCGTGGCGATGATTGTACCGGCGTTGATCGATGTAGCGCCGGTGTAAGTGTTCGCGGCGGCGAGAGTGAGTGAACCGGCTCCGAGTTTTGTGAGGCTGCCATTGCCGGTGATGGCACCGGAGAGGGTCCCATCAGTGGTGACAGTGGCCGAGATACCCGAGGGCCCTGAGAGATCAGCTCCCGCGTCAGTATTCAGGGTGCTGGCGGAGAGATTCAGGCTGGTGCCCGCAGAGACATCCCCGGAAACCGTGAGTGTGCCAGCGGAGATGGTAATCGTGCCGCTGGCGGAGGCGCCGTTGCTCCCAATGGTCACGTCTCCGGTGTTCGTGGACTTGCCGATTCGAATCGTGTCGAAATCCGTGCCAAAACTGACGAAAGCGGTGGAAACAGATGAGGTAAAAGTGGTGCCGAGGGATTCAATGACAAGATTCCGACCGCCGGTGAAGCTGGCGGTGCCTGTCGACGCATGAAAATTAATGGCGTTGGCCTGGACAGTGATGTCCAGCGCGGCTTCAAATGCATCCTGCTGTGCTGTGGTTGATTCCCCCTGGAGAATTACGCCTACCGCCGATCCGGTTGATGTGCCGGTCACATGGATCGAACCGGCGGTGGAGCGGACGATGGAATTATCGTAGTCGAAGGCGGCACCGCCATTGGCGGCACTGGCAGTGATGGAAACATCGCCTGGAGTGCTGAGGTCAATATTAGTGAATTCAATACCCTCGCCAGTATCAGTGGCCGTTCCTGCAAACCCGATGTTTCCTGATGCTCGAATCGTAATTCCCGTGAGGTTCAAACCATCATTATCTCCGCTGCCGGCTGTCGCCGTGCCGGTCAGGCTGATGGTGGTTGTGGTTGAATCACCGATTGTGCTTGGGCTAGTAATGGCAATGCCGTCACCATCGACGGTCTCACCGATCAGCACAACAGGGCCATTGGCAGCAACCATCGACGAGGAGGCGATGTCAAGCCCGTCAGCTGTTCCAGTTCCCAGTCCATCAAGAGTCAGGCCGGCAGAACCGGAGGTGATGCTGACATTGGTGAGCAGCAGAGCACCAGAGTCATTCACAGCAGTTGCTGTGGCTGCAAATGCTCCGCCGGCGGTAATCACCAGCGTGCCAGCACCGCCGTCGAGGTCGATGCCCTCACCACTGGCGACCGCAGTCCCCTGCAACGTGATATTGCCAGTGGCCGTGATCGAACCACCGGTCATGTTCACGCCGTCGTTGTCGCCCGTGACCCCACGCGCCGTTGCCGTGATGGTGACTGAGGTCGTTGTCGCCGAACCGATGTTCGAGCTGCTTCTAATGTTGAGAGCATCACCAGAGGTACCACCAGTGGCGGTGATTGAAATGGCCGCGTTATTGGCGAAAAGGTCGGTGTTGTCGAGGATCATGCCCCCATCACCGGGAGAAGTGCCTGTCAGGATGATGGAACCGGAGTTGACGGTAATGGTGCAGTTGAGAGCCTCGAGCCCCTCGCCGGTTCCCGATCCGGTCCCCTCGGCATCGAAAGTTCCCGCAGAAGTTGCGTTCACGTTGGTCATGAGCACCGCATCCTGCGAGCCTCCGCCGACGGAACCATCAATTGTGATGGTCGTCGTCTGGCTGTTTCCCAGCGTGACGGTGGCCCCGGTGCTCGTTGAAATGTCCACCCCAACAGTACCAGCGGAACTCCCCGTCCCGGTAATGCTGATTGGGCCTCCATTGGAGACCATGGTACCTGCCAGCGTCACAGCATTTCCAGAGGTGCTGGCGTCAGACTTCGAGCCTGTAATCGAGAGCCCTCCGCTGCCGGCAGTGAGCTGGACCGTGTCTGAGTCATTGGTGTCCACGCCCTCACCTGAGCCGCGACCGGCACCCAGCAGACTGATTGATCCTGCCGAACCCGTCTGAATGATGGTGTTGTCATACATGGAAATCCCATCCCGGTCCCCGTAGAGCACGTTCGGTGCGGTGGGCCCATAACCCGTGATCGAAATGGCTCCGTTCCCGGTGGTGCGCAGCGTCGCTGCACTGATCAGGGTACCTGGCAGATTTGAGTCCGCCTGCGTGCTGGGGGTGTTCCAGACGCCGCCGGTGCCCACGATCGTGATATTGCCATTTACAGACTCGATCAGTACCCGCCCGCTGTCAGTTCCCGGACGGGTTCCAATGAACACGCCGGCGTTTGTGTCGGCGTCCGTCGCGCCACCCGTCCCCTGGATCGTGATTGTGGAGTTACTGCCACTGGTTCGAATGATCGTTGATGAGCCGCTGGCTGTTGGTCGGGGAATATAGACTCCATGACCAGATGTGGAGATGCCCGAACCGGTCAGTGAAATGTTGCCACTGATATCGATCGAGGCCCCATCGCGGATCACAACGCGTTCGCCGTTGTAGGTGAGGCTTCCCGACAGCCCGGTGATCTGGGCGAACTGGTCAATGATGTCGTCGCCGGCACCGGTCGAAATCGACAGGCTGGAAATGTCCGCCAGGGGGACATTCAGCTGTCGATTGGAGTCCGATAGCGTCGAAGAGCCGGGGGCGGAAGAAAACGTATCGTTGAAATCATGAATCTGCAGGGTGCTGCCGGACAGATAGATTTCGATGTCGTTATTGACGCCACCAGATTCCGTGATGGCCAGCGCTCCGGAAACGAACGTCACGTTCAAGGCCGGAACGATGCGGCGTTCAAGCGTATCCGCCCGGTTGCTCACGGCAGATCGCAGTCGGCGAATGGGCGTGCGGCGATTCATGGTCCAATTCTGCAGCACGCGCTTCAGCCAAACACCGCTCATTTGGAGACTCCTGTAAGGAAACCAGAACAACCCCGAGGATCGAGGCAAGGAGGTTATCTATTCCGCACTCAATGCGGACGCTTGACCACCACACATCGCAATTTGCACAGATTACCGATTGCCCCTGAATAAACAGGATTTCCATGTTTGTCGATTCCCGCATTTTCATTCACGGGAAATGGCCGGGAAAATCGCGATTTGTGCGTCAGAAATGCCATCAACGCTCGGCCCAAAACGCAGCTCGGGCCGTGCTCACTGCGGAGTTCTCTAACAATCGCCGGCAGTTCTTACCGCATTCAGCGAGCGGTGTGTTCCTGAATGCAGTCGAGGAACAGTTGCGGAATCTCCATGGACTCCAGCTGATGCCCGGGACGCAGGCGGCAGCAGACTGTTTTCATGCTGCCGCGAGCCAGGACGGTTTCACCGCGTGAAAAAACGACGTCGAAGGTGAGCGATTTGACGCCGATCCGCTGCACTGTCAGCGTGGCCGTGATGAATTCGTCGTAACGCGCCGGCGATTCAAACCGGCACGACGCGGAAACACGGGGCCAGCCGACCACCGTGCCATCTTCCAGTGTGGTCACAATCGAAAGGCCCAGCGACCGGAAAAAGTCGTGCTCAACCTGCTCCATCCAGATGTAAAATCTTGAGAAATGCACGATTCCAGCCATGTCGGTCTCAACAAATTCGACGCGACGCGTGTGGGTAAAGCTGGATGGCATAGTGGCGGTTTTCGGGGCAGACGGGCGGTTGTGGCGACGATCCTTCGGCATTCTTTCAGCTGGACCCGCATTGGCAAGCCACAGCGGAAACTTATTTGCAGACCTGACCGCACTCGTGCTCAGGGAAGGGGTCTAAGAAATCCGCTGTCGAACGGACGGACACTGGGGGGAGCGTTGGTCTCACGCAAAGGCGCCAAGGCGCAAAGTCAGGACAGAAGCTTCACACTTCCAGCATTTTACCTTGGCGCCTTTGCGCCCTGGCGTGAGAAAAACGAGGGAATCGACACGTTGGGGGTACGGGTAACCCGCAGTGCCAGGTGGTCTGGGTTGACTGGGGGGCCTGGGGTTTCCGGCCGGCAGCGTTCGGGGTTTTCGTTTCGCGAGGCGAAAACCCGGTTTTGGATTGCCTCCTGCGTCCCGCACGGTATGCTGAGGGTTGCCTGCAAATGCCCCAGTTTTCGGAAGTGATCAGTGACCGAATCAACAGCGAAGGAATGGATCATCATCATGGCCGCAGCCAACCGCGCCGGAATTCTGGCGGCGGTCACGAAGGCCATGTCAGAACTGGGCGGGGACCTGCGTGAAGCCAGCCAGACAGTGGTGCGCGGCTATTTCACGATGATTTTTTCCGCTGAATTCCCCGGAACGATGGACGCGGCAGTCATCCGTGGTCATCTGCAGGACGTCTGCCGTCCGTTTGGCATCGAATTATCCGTCCGGGATCCGGCAGCTCAGATTCCCGTTCACGTGGCTGCCTCGTCCGGTACTCGCCAGTACCGCCTGCGGATCGGCGGTCGCAACGAACCCGGCATCCTCAGAGGACTCAGCCAGATCATCGCTCGCCGCGGCATCGACATCACAGGTATGCACGCGGTGCGTACTGAAGAGGGGCACGCATTCGAGATGATTCTGCGTCTGGCGCTCCCGAATAACTTCAATCACGATCAATTGCTGCAGGAGATCGAGGCTGTCGGTCGGCCTCTGGGAGTCACTGCGGATCTGAAGCCGGCGGTGTAGCCCATGTCACAGTCGCTGGTGTTTATGATGGGACAGTACAAAGCCGAGTTCCCCACGGACCGGCTTTACTCACAGCGGCACCTCTGGCTGCAGCCGACCGCAGGAGGCGTTTATCGCGTGGGGTTCACCAGCTACTCCGTCCGGCTGCTCCAGGACGTGTACTTCCTCGAATGGTCCGTCGACGAAAACGCCACAGTGCGGGACCGGCAGGAGATTGGCGAAATTGAAAGCGCCAAGGCCGTGTCGTCCATGTTTCCGCCATGTCAGGGCCAAATCCTGCGATTCAACCCGGAACTGCTCCGCGATCCTTCCGGCATCAACGCCGATAGTTACAATTCCGGCTGGCTCTACGAATTCCTGCCCCAGGCTGAACTGCTCTCCGCAGAAGCTTACGTCAAGTATCTGCATTCCGCGTGGGACGATGCCCAGCGGACAATCAAGGGCCAGATGAACGAAGGCTGACATCCTCAAATGCTCACGGTCGTCATATCACAGGCTCAGGGCCGCAATCCAACTCGGCGGCAACTGGAAGAAGACATCGCCTCAGGGCTGCTCCACGAAACCGGCGTCTCCGTCACGCTCGTGCCGCATCTCTACGACATGCCTCAAAACCATTCCGGCCTGCAGTTCCTCCGCGAAGTCCCCGGCGACATCGTCGTCTTCAGCTGGCTCTACGAACGGGCCATCCGCTGGACGCTCGATCGCGCCGGCGTCCGCGGCCAGGTCGCACAAACACTCCTGCAGGCAGAAGACGAAACCGACGACGACGATGACGACCTGGACGATGCCGACGAAAACTCCGACCGCTCAACAGCGGCAGGCATCGGCAGCGTCGAAGTACCCTCCCGAAATATCTGGTGCATTGACCTGCGAGTGCCGAAGTCGGCTGCCGAATGTCTGACAGAGATTCAGCGAATCCGCAGCGAGCAGTCGGATCGGCAGCGCGAAGCTGTCACAGCCGCGGCACTGGCAGGCACCAGCAGCGACGAAGCCGGGCTTATGGCCTGGATTCGCGGTGCTCCTTCCGCCGACCAGCTGCAGCGTTACCTGCAGCCCGAACGGCTCCTGCAGGCCCGCCGCGCCTTCGATGCCGGCACCGCCTCGCTGGAAGACAAAGTCCTGCTCCCGGAAGACACCGGCCGCCGCTGGTATCCCGTGATCGACTACAGCCGCTGCACCAACTGCATGGAATGCATCGACTTCTGCCTGTTCGGTGTCTACGGCGTCGATGCGCTCGACCGCATCCTCGTGGAACAGCAGGACAGCTGCAAGAAGGGCTGTCCCGCCTGCAGCCGCGTCTGTCCGGCCAACGCCATCATCTTCCCGCATCACAAGACCGCCGCCATCGCCGGTGCCGAGGGTGAAGTGAGCGGACTGAAGATCGACCTCAGCAAACTCTTCGGCGGGGATTCCGGCGAATCCGCTCTCGAAATGGCCGTCCTCGAACGCGACCGCGAACTCATCCTCGATGGCCGACATGCGGTGGGCATGAGCGTCGGGATTCGACAAAAACACCGCGAAGAAATGGATCAGCTCGTCGCCGACCTCGAAACGCTCGATTTCTGATCCGCCCGGTGGAACTCTCATCCGCCCCCGATAACATGCGTGCTCAATCCTGCGCGCCCCCGCGCAGTCTCCCGCAGCCCCCGCCGCTGCTCATTCCATTCCCTGTTCACTCCGCTTCTCTTTCCCCTGCAGACTGCCATGTCACCCAGCAACGCTCGCGGCCCCGTCAGCCAGTTCATCCAGCATCACTACCGCCACTTCAATGCTGCTGCGCTCATCGACGCCGCCAAAGGCTACAGCCAGCACCTCGAATCCGGTGGCCGCATGATGGTCTGCCTCGCCGGTGCCATGAGCACCGCCGAACTGGGACTCTCACTCGCCGAAATGATTCGCCAGGACAAAGTGCATCTCATTTCCTGCACCGGCGCCAACCTTGAAGAAGACGTCTTCAACCTCGTCGCACACGACTTCTACGAACGCGTGCCCCACTACCGCCAACTCAGCGCCGCCGACGAAGAAGCCCTGCTCAGCCGCCACATGAACCGCGTCACAGACACCTGCATTCCTGAAGGCGAAGCCATGCGCCGCATGGAAAAGGCCATGCTGGAAGTCTGGACCGCCGCCGACCGCGCCGGCCAGCGTTTCTTTCCCCACGAATTCTTCTACCAGGTCCTGCTCAGCGGCAAATACCGCGAATTCTACCAGATCGATCCCAAAGACTCCTGGATGCTCGCCGCAGCCGAAAAGAACCTGCCCATCATCGTTCCAGGCTGGGAAGATGCAACGTTGGGAAACATGTATGCAGCCGCCGTCATTCGTGGTGACGTGAAAAACGTGCACACCGTCCGCACCGGCATTGAATACATGACATGGCTCGCCGAGTTCTACACACGCACCACTGCCTCCAGTCGCCTTGGCATGTTCCAGATCGGTGGCGGTATCGCCGGCGACTTCCCCATCTGCGTCGTCCCCATGCTCCACCAGGACCTCGAACGCGACAACGTTCCGCTCTGGGACTACTTCTGCCAGATCAGCGATTCCACCACAAGCTACGGCAGCTACTCAGGCGCCGTCCCCAACGAAAAGATCACCTGGGGCAAGCTGGGCGTCAACACCCCGAAGTTCATCGTGGAGTCCGACGCCACCATCGTCGCCCCGCTGATCTTCGCCTGGGTCCTGGGCTGGTAACCGCCAGGCAACCAGGGGCCTTAAAGTCGCCTTTCGCTCTGCAAAATGTCCCCCACCCACCGCCCAATGGCCTTGAAGTTCTCAACATCACCGCAAAACAGCGGGCCTGGCGTTATCGGTTCGAGGCGTTTCAACGGAGGGCTCAAGGTGCATGGCACCCTGACATGCGTGTCGACACAGAAACTATTGTGCAGATTGGCTTTACGGCGAGGAGCGTTCCCGACTCCCTGACGGTCGCGGCTCGGTTGTGAACGCGACAACGCGTGCGGGGGATGTCAATCCCCCGGTAACGGTACGTGCCCGCCCGGCCGGCGCCGCAGCAGGAGCGCACCAGGAGCGTTACCGGCCGATTGACATCGTCCGCACGCGTTTCAGGATCGAAACCAGGCGTGTTAATGGTTCGCCAGAGGTGCATGGCACCCTGACGTGCGTTTCGATACAGAAACTATTGTGCAGAATGGCTTTACGGCGAGGAGTTTTCCCGACTCCCTGACGGTCGCGGCTCGGTTGTGAACGCGACGGGGCGAGCGGGGGATGTCAATCCCCCGGTAACGGT
>JBEIEK010000248.1:0-8991 GCA_040382995.1 Planctomycetaceae bacterium | reverse complement strand
GTTTTGATTGAAAACCTTGGGCTTATTCGTGTCATTCGTGTGATTCGTGGTTCTGAATCCCTGACAGAAAGAACACGATGAAGTAGAACCGTCACTACTGAGTTGACAGGGGCGATTGACCACGAATAACACGAATTTTCACGAATGCTGGGGCCTGTTCAGTTTGACTTGTTTTGATTGAAAACTTAGGGCTTATTCGTGTCATTCGTGTGATTCGTGGTTTTGAATCCCTGCCTGAGAGTACTGGTTGACGTTGCTGCGGGTGGACTGAGTTGTCAGGGGCGATTGACCACGAATAACTCGAATTTTCACGAATTCAGGGGCCTGTTCAGAAGCACCTGTTTTGATTGAAAACTATGGGCTTATTCGTGTGACTCGTGTGACTCGTGTGATTCGTGGTTCTGAATACCTGCCTGAGAGTACTGTTTGACGTTCACGGGGAAATTGCCTGACTATTTTGCAACGAACTGGAGGCTTTGTCCATACCCTGTCGGGAATGGGCGGGGAATTGGCGGATCCCTGGGAGCCAGGGGGAGCCGAGGAAGTGCAGGAGGAGGGGGATGGTGGCCAGCAGAAGTGTGGCGACAAGGAGTGTGGCGAGGGCGAGTTGTCGGAGTGTCCAGAGGGAACGTTCCTGTCCTTCGGCGGACAGGGTGAGTTTTCGCAGGAGCTCGGTGGGGAGATGTTTGTCGTTGCCGTTGTGATAGACGCCTTTCAGCCGCAGGGCGATCTGCCGCAGAGTGCTGACGTCCTGTTTGGAATTGCGGCCGTTCAGGAAGGTGCCATTGACCGGGTCGCCAACGCCGACCACTACCACATCGGCCACAGACGGTGGCATTTTGGGCATGCCGGTTGCCGGAACTGTATCACCATCACTGACGAGGACGACAGTGGTGCTTTTGGGACGCCAGCCGCGAGCGGTATCGGCGGCCGCCTGAATTCCGGAGAACAGGTCGGTTTCGCCCGGCTTGAACGCAAAATGCATCGGCAGATCGTTCAGAATGTTCTCTACGACAGCGATATCTCTGGTGTCCAGAACCACGGGCAGTGCTTTTGAATAGGTCGCAATGACAGTGACTCGGTATTCATTCATCGGAATGCGGCGGAACCACGATTCCATGACTTCGCGAGCGCGGACCATGCGGCTTTGTTTGCCTTCGACCCCGGCATCCTGCAGACGCATGCTGGGAGACACGTCAAGCACCAGCACGGCGTGTTTCAGCTTTTCAAAGGGCACTTGCCGATCCTGCCCAGGGACGCGAATCTGTGGTGGCAGCAGCAGGAGCACAACGAGTGCCCAGACGGCGGCCGCGGCGGCAAGTCCGCGGAGCGCTGGGGCGGTGCGGACCCAGCGTCGAGGTTTTCCGGTGGGGCCAAAGAACAGTGTTTGCAGGCGACGAACGCGACGCGCGTGCAGCCATTCTGCGGCAGCAGTGAGCACCGCAGCGATCACCGCAGCAGCGATGGTCAGCCACCACTGAGATTCTGTGAGCTGTGCGGCGTCTACCACGGCGTGTACCTCAATCCAAACGCAGCCCCCGCGGCCAGCAGTGCGAGGCCAAGTCCTGCGGTGCAGAACGGGGCCAGCGCATCCACGTATTCAATTCCAATCTGCTCGATCTCTGCTGGTTTCATAGCATCGATGCGGCGGAAGACAGTGTCCAGTGCCGCAGGGTCTCCGGATACGAACGCTTCGCCACCGGTGGCCTGGGCGATGCTGGAAATCTCTGCCGGGATCTCCGTGTCACCGATGTGAATGGCAAACAGCACAACACCGGCATCGCGGAGTTCTCTGGCGGTTTCCTCATCCGCACCATTCATCAGGTCGAAGCTTTGGCCATCGGAGACGAGGATCACCATGCGGTCTCCCTGCTCCTGTTCTTCCAGAAATCCGCGACAGGCCGCAAGGGCCCGAGCGATCATCGTGCCGCCGCCGATTGCGCGCTGCGAATCCGGACGCATGAACGGCAGTGAACATTCAAAAGCCGAGACATCGCGAGTCAGCGGGCACCAGCGGACGACATCCTGAGCAAAAAACGTGAGCCCAAACGCATCTCCCTCGCGGAAATGCAGGAACTGATTGATGGCCTTCATGGAGGCATCGTAACGATCCCCGTCGCCAAAGGGGGCCGTCATGCTGCCGGAACAGTCGACACAAAACATAATATTGGTGAGCCGTCGCTGAGTCACAGGACTTCCTGTGGTCTGCGGATTGGCGGCAATGATGATGGCCACGGCAAGGAGCATTGGCAGCAGCGATTCAGCGGCAGTGATCACGCGGCCGGTGAAGCTGCGGGAAGGCCGGGACCCAAAGTCGACCGGCAGAGCAACTTCGCGGCCGCGGAACTTCCACAGACGCACCAGCAGGAGCGCGGGCAGGAGCAGTCCGGTGAGCACCCACGGACGCTCAAAGGCAAACAGCAGCGAACTGAAATCCACCGCAGCCGGAATCATCTGCCCGTCCTTTCAGCTGACTGTTCCGACTGCTCCACCAGCTTTTGCAGCGGCGCCAGCAGGTCCTGGAGTTCGGCGGAGTCTGCGCGCTGTGGGCGGTCGTAAAGCCAGCGTTCCAGCTGTCGCAGGAGCGGTCCGGAGTCGGGGTCGGTGAGCAGCGTTTGCAGGAGGGCAGCGGGTTCCAGTGCCGTGAGCTGTCGCTGCTCGCGCCAGAAACCGACGATGAGCGTTTCGAGGCTGGCTTTGTCAGCTGTGGAGAGTTCTCCGCGACCGAGCACGGCTTCCAGTTGTCCGCGAATCTGATCGAGCCGACTGCGACCGGAGGACTGAGCCGACCCGGTGCCTGGGGCTTTCGGGCGGAACCAGAGCAGAGCAGCCAGGCCAGCCAGCCAGAAGAAACCCAGCAGCCCCAGCAACACGCGATACCCACCCACCCAGCCACTTGCAGGCGGACGCAGGTCATTGGGAGTGAAGCGTTCGGGGGCCAGCAGGGAAGTGACTTTCACAGGGAGTGCCGGCAGGTCGGTTGTGGGGGTACCGTCGCGGCGACGCAGCCACTGCGTGAGATCGAACTCGCCCGGCTTCTCACCGCTCCATGAAAGGTCATAACGGAAGCCGTCGCCGTGCGGATACACTCCGTCGACGCGAATGACCATCAGCCCGGCAGCAGCACCTGTGCCTGGGTCAGGAATCAGCTCCGAGCCGGGAAAGTAAACCTGACTGATGGGCGCGAACATGCCAACCGGGGCTGTGAGCTGGGCGTCACCGTCGATGCGAGCCCGGGGCCGTTCTGGAGCGGAAGCCTGTTCGACAGACTGCGCGAACAGCGGCGACTGCAGGTGTACAGACAACATCTGGCACTGTGTCGCCCAGAATGCCGAGCAGGAAATGATGGTCCGAAAGACAGCGGGAAGACGCCGGGACGATTTCATCGGGCACCTCGATTCCAGACACCGCGGGCCTTGAGAAAGTTGCGGACCAGCGGCAGCCAGTGCTGGTCGGTGCGAATCACCAGATGATCCACGCCGGACCGTTTGAGCTCCTGCTGGAGTTCGCCTTGAGATGTCTGGCTGTCACTGGAATGAGCGACGAACGTGCGACCGGTTTCGGCTTCGACCGCTCGCAGATAGCCCGCGCCCGGAAGGCCATCCTCAAGCGGATCCCGAAGCTGCAGCACCACACATTCATGCCGCTGACTCAGCTGACGAATGGCCCCGGCGGCCCGCGGATCGTGGAGGTCACTGAGAATGATCAGCAGGGTGCGATTGAGCAGTGAAGGGGAGAGCCGGTTGAGTCGATCGGAGAGATTGGTGTGTTCGTCAAATCGATAGCGTCGCAGCTGCAGCAGCCACTGCAGAATGGTGTCCCGGGACAACGACGGTCGAACATGCAGTGCCTGGTCGCCGGTTGTGAGCAATCCAACCGGGCTGACACGATCCAGACACGCCAGGCCCAGCCCACCGGCCAGCTGCAGCGCGGTTTCGTACTTGCTGCGACGCACCGATGTGATGGTCATGGAGGCGGATGTGTCGAGAAGGAGGTAGCAGGGGAGCCGTTTGGGGGTTTCGAATTCGCGGATCCACGGTTTGCCGGTCCGCGCCAAAATGCGCCAGTCAAGTGCTCGGACAGGGTCACCCGGCTGATACTGACGCGACTGAACATATTCAATCCCGCTGCCGCGAAACGGTGAACGATCCGTGCCGTAGCTGAAACTGTCGGCCAGCTTCTTCACGGCAATCACAAACTGCCGGGCATCAGGAAGGTGGATCGGATCCGTCTGACCTTGCATAGGGGAGGGGGCTTTCGGTTGTCAGTTTTCAGTTTTCAGTTGTCAGTTGTCAGTTGTTCGTTGTTCGTTGTTCGTGCGGGGTCCCAACGCCATTCGCCATTCACCGTTGGCTTTTCAGCTGCCGCCCATGCGTGTGTTGAGAATTTCGCGGAGGACGTGTTTTCCGGTGATGCCGTCAGCGAGGGCTTCGTAGGTGAGTCGGATGCGGTGGAGGATGACGTCTTCGGCGAGAGCGAGGATGTCTTCGGGGGCGACGTAGGCGCGACCGCGGATGAGGGCTCGAGCGCGGGCGGATTTGATGAGTGAGATGCCGGCGCGGGGGCTGCAGCCGAGTTCAAGGTGCCGGTGGGTGCGGGTGTCGTTCACGAGTCGGACGATGTGTTCGATGAAGGTTTCGCTGACATGCACGGAGTTAACGGCTTCCATGGCGCGGATGAGTTCTTCGGAGCCGCCGACGGGTTCGCGATCGAGGACATCAAATTCTGTTTGCACAACCGCTCCGCCATCGCGGCGCTGGATACCCAGTCCGATGTTGCGCCTGAGCACCTCGCGTTCTTCGTCGGGAGTTGGGTAATTGAGTCGGTGGCAGAGCATGAAGCGGTCGAGCTGGGCTTCGGGGAGTTCGAAGGTGCCGGCCTGTTCGACGGGGTTTTGAGTGGCGATGACGAGGAATGGGGCGGGCAGCGAGAAGGTTTCGTCGCCGATGGTGACGCGACGTTCCTGCATGGCCTCAAGGAGTGCGCCCTGGACTTTGGGGGCGGCGCGGTTGATTTCGTCGGCGAGCAGCAGATTGGTGAATACGGGGCCTTTGCGAGTCTTGAACTGGCTGGTGCGCTGATCGAGGATTTCAGAGCCGAGGATGTCGGACGGGAGCAGGTCGATGGTGAACTGGATGCGGGCGAAGTGCAGATCGATGGACCGCGACAGCACAGAGACCAGCAGCGTTTTGGCCAGACCCGGTACACCCTGCAGCAGCAGATGACCACCGGTGAGCAGTGCGATGAGGCAGCGTTCGACGACCACGTCCTGACCCACGACCACCTTGCCGACGCGTCCGCGAATGGCGTCGAGGTAGCTGATGACTTTGGCAATGTCCGGAGCTGGCTGCGATGAAACGCTCATGAATGAATGCCTGTGTGGTAGCGGTGGCCGGGCTGGTTGACTGTTTGGGCAGCGGCAGATGGAGTGGGTTGGGGGCGGTTTTTGTCTGGAAGAACCAAACGCCGCCCCCTGAATTGTGCGGATACTGACGGCTTGTGGACGGACGGCGTTCAATATAGCGGGGCAGACCGGTTTGCGCCCGGGGAATTCAGGCAATTCTGGATGGAATTTTTGTCCCGATCATGAAGCCGGTGGGCGACGTATTCTCTGTGGTTCCGCCCCGAAATCTGTCCCGCGGCCAACCCCATGAACTCCGACAGTCTGGAAAATTACCCTATTGCTGCTCAGATTGCTCCAACGGCCGTGCGGTACGAATACTCGCCATCTCTGATCGAGATTCTGCAGCATCAGCGGCTGTCCATTCTGATTTCAACGTACCAATCCGGTCAGGTGCTGGTGCTGGGAACTCACGACAACCAACTCAAAGTCTCGTTCCTCAACTATGAACGGCCGATGGGGGTCGCCGCCAGTGGCCAGAAGATTGCCATCGGATCCGGATCGGCGGTGCATTTTCTGACAGCCCGGCATGCGGCCGCGGCCACGGTTCCGCCGGCGGGCAGCTTTGACAGTTGTTTTGTGCCCCACACGGCTCGACACAAAGGCCGCATCATGGGGCACGATCTGGGCTGGGGCCGCGAAGGATTGTGGATTGTCAACACTCTGTTTTCGTGTCTGTGCACTCTGGATGATTATCACAGCTTCGTGCCGCGCTGGACACCGGAGTTCATTTCACAATTGGCGGAAGAGGACCGCTGCCACCTGAATGGACTGGCGATGGCCGACGGTGAACCGGCCTATGTGACCGCGCTGGCGGAAACCGACACCGCAGCCGGCTGGCGTGGCAATAAGACTCGCACTGGCTGCGTGATCGATGTCGCGTCGTCCCGCGTGCTGGCGCGGGGATTGTGCATGCCACATTCCCCGCGAGTGGACCGCTACGGACGTCTGTTTGTGCTCAATTCCGGTGTAGGGGCAATCTGTACCGTTGATCGCGGTTCCGGTTTTGTGGAAACCATCGAGAAAGTTCCGGGTTACACGCGCGGACTGGCGTTGCAAGGTCAGTTTGCTTTTGTTGGAATGTCACTCATCCGGGAATCCAACGTGTTTGGTGGCCTGCCGATCGGTAGTGCCGGATCGCTCAGGTGTGGACTGGCGGTGATCGATCTGATCAGCGGCCGCACGGTCGCTCGATTTGAATTTCTGAATGCAGTGGAAGAGATCTTCGCGGTGGAGTGTCTGACGAATTGTCTGCACCCGGCAATCGGCGGAGCACGGCATGGCGACGATCAGCGGGAAATCTGGGTTGTGCCCCAGTCTGCAGCAGTGCTGCCGCTGCGGTTGAAATAGCTGACCTCCGGCAATCAGGCACCGGTGGAGATCCAGTTCATCAGTCAGTCAACGGTGTTCTGCGAATGCACCGCCTCCGCTGCAAATCCCGGCATTGAATACATCCGCGTGCCGCCCGGGGTGACCAGTTGCACATAGACTGCGGCATCCAGGCTGTCATTGACGGCGCGGGCGGAACCATCGCAGAAGGAAAAGCAGCACAGCTGTGGATGGCGACTATTGGGATACGGCGCCAGACCGTCCGTGAAGTGCCTGAGCTTGTTGGGCAGGCATTCATTCGAGGGTGTCAGGGGTGCGCCGATCTTTGCCAGAAAGCCAGCCAGATTGCCGTATGTGATCACAGGGCTGGTGGAGCCGACGGGCACAAGAAAGCCGCAGTTCCGCGGCGAGGGGTCTGCCCATGACTGTTGCGTAGCATGAATGTCGCGTGGGTTTGGGCCTGCGTTGATGTTCTCACCAAACATCAGCGTGTTGGAAGCGCCGTCAAAAATCTGACCGACGAGCGGGCTGCGGCAGTCCGCCGGTGTCAATCCCAGCGGGTCTGCCGTGATCTGCAGCTGCACCTGCGGCATAAACACGTTCAGGTCTCCCTGAGCATGTTGTCTGTGGTGGCTGAATTCTGGGTCCGTCTCTCGCCAGGCCAGTGTGCCACCAACTTCTGCGGTGTCCGCAATCGGCAGATGTCCAAGTCCGACGGGACCCCGGCCTGGATCATAGTCAATGAAGATATCGCCGACGCCCATATTGGCGACATAGGTGAGCCCGCCCTCATACCCGTGAGCCGTGGAGTCAGTTGGGCAGGTGAGCACAGGCAGATTCACAAGCGCGAGTACGGCATTGCTGCCTTCGTAATAGGCTGCACTCGTGTTCCAGCGTTCATAGAGGGATACCTGGTCAAGATTCGGCAGCAGGTTCACAACCCAGCTGTAGCCAGGAGCCGTTGCGTAACTGTGCTGTCCAAGATAGGTGCCAGCGGGGGGCAGCCGTCCCTTATGAGTGTCGGACCATGACACAGCTGCGATGGTGATATTGCGGAGATTATTCAGACACTGGGTTCTGCGGCCGGCTTCCCGAGCCGACTGCACAGCCGGGAGGATCAGTGCGGTGAGCACTGAGATGATGGCGATCACCACAAGCAGTTCGACAAGGGTGAAGCCAGTACGCCTGGCGGATGGGGAGACGGTGAGTCTGCAGGTTCGCATCGTCCGAAGCCTTCTTTTGGAAGCGAAATGGAATCAAGGGAGTGGCCACTTCCTGTTCCATAACGCGGAACGGCGATTTTGTTCCGCAGAGAAAATCCAAAAAAAGAAGGCAGCTGTCGCGGAGGTTCCGGGGAGTCGCGGTTGGGCGCCAACCGCGACTTCAGGTCCCGGGCCGGGTCACTGGATAAACCGAGCATGCTGTGTGAGCAGTTTGGCAAGCAGGTTGGAGGTTGGGTGTGGGTGGCCTTTGTATTGACGGAAGCCTTCGCCGAAGGGGACGCCCACTTCCATGCCCCGCGCGACACTCCAGCGGCGGCAGGCTTCAAGGTATTCATCCATGCCGTGCTGGCGACGGAGCCATTCACGCTGGCTGGCGTGGCAGGCCAGGGCATCCAGTTTGGCGGGAGTGTGTTCGGTGACATCGACGATGAAATCCACGGGTTGTCGTCGCCCGAAGTGATCGGTGCCCTCCACGGGATCCACGAAGTAGAGCCAGGGTATGCGGCTTGCCGGTGGAGCCGGATCCCACTGAGCGGTGCGGTAGTTGGGGACGCTGGCATTAAAGCAGGCGTCCCGGATCAGGGCACTTGTGATTTCATGGTCGTGCATGTAGTCAATCGGGGGTGCAGTGAGAATCAGATCCGGACGCGTGCGGCGGATGAATTCCGTGACTCGGCGGCGGCTGTCGTTGTCAAACACAATGGACAGGTCGCGGAATTCCAGGCACGTGTAATCAGCCTTAAGAATCTTTGCCGCAGCAGCCGCCTCGCCACGGCGAATACGGGCGATCTCTTCCGCGTCATGCTCGGCGCTCCCACAGTCTCCGGGGGTCATCGTGGCCACCGAAATGCGACAACCCAGGCGCTGCAGATGCAGCAGAGTACCGGCGCACTGGAATTCAATGTCATCGGGTGGGCATGGATGGCAAGCACGTGCAGGCTGGAGGGATCGGGGATATCAGAGCTGGTCACGGGGGGGCCTTTCGAGAGGGAGATCTGGAAGGTTTTGGTGCGGGTGCGGGGGTTGGGGGTTGGGGGT
>JBEIEK010000247.1:0-9092 GCA_040382995.1 Planctomycetaceae bacterium | reverse complement strand
GGCCGATGTCAATCGGCCGGTCTGCTTTCGTTGATCCCTCAGTGACATCCACTGCGCGCCGCCGGACAGCATCACAGCTGTTCTTCGATCACCGGATTTGTCAGTGCCCCGATGCCTTCAATTTCGATCGTGACCACATCGCCAGCCTGAAGGAATCGCGGCGGAGACTGTGCGAATCCGACGCCGTGGGGGGTGCCGGTGAGGATTACGGTGCCGGGAGTGAGCACGGTGCTGGCGCTGAGGAATTCGATCAGGGCGGGGACCGGGAAGATCATGTCGTTGGTATTCCAGTCCTGCATGGTCTGGCCGCTGAGGATTGTGCGAATCTGCAGCTGATTGGGATTCGGGATTTCGTCGGGGGTGACGAGGACCGGGCCGAGGGGGCAGAAGGTATTGAAGGTTTTGCCCCGGCACCACTGGCCCCCGCCACCGTTGCGCTGCCAGTCTCGCGCGCTGACGTCGTTGGCACAGGTGTAGCCGAGCACGTGCTGGAGGGCGTTTTCGCGTGAGACGTTGAGGCACGTTTTTCCGATCACCACCGCCAGTTCGCACTCATAGTCAACCATGTCGCTGCGGAGCTTTCGTGGAAGCACAATCGGATCACCGGGATTCTGCACGGTGGATGGTGTCTTCATGAAAAGCACCGGGTTCTCCGGGATTGCCTGTTTGCCTTCTTCTGCGTGGCGACGGTAGTTGAGTCCGATGCAGAGAATTGCGGATGGCTGGAGTGGTGCCAGCCATTTTGTGGCCGTTACTGTCTGGCCGGTGGACTTCAGGCCTGTGTACAGGTCACCCTCAAGCCGCTGCAAACGGCCATCGGCAGATTGAGAAGCGTAACAGGTTTCACCAGTGGACAGCTGGATTCGACAGATCTTCATGGGGCTCACCGCTGTGGGATTTGGGGGAAAGTGAGAGGCTAAGACAGACGCGAGTATAGCGAGAGGGAATTGGAGCGGACAGTATTCAGTCTCCAGCCTGCGGCCGCGGGGAGATCCTGCAGTGATCGAATTTCCTGATCTGAGTCGACCACGCCGCATGCCACGGGAGACCGGATTACAACGGAATTTCTGCGGCACCCCGGGCAATCGTTACAAAGCGCCCAAACGCACTCATTGCTGCATTCGATCGCGGAATCCACCCGGACTTCGGAATTTCTCGCCGGGATTTCCGGCCCACCGGCGGAAACTGCCGATACACCGATGACTTTCGGGCGCGGCATCCATTGAAGGGTTGGTTCAGGTGCAGGTCAGGACAGCAAAAAATTGGCAATCCCACAGTCGCCGGGGCGCAGTTCTGACCATGGAACTGGTGCTGGTGCTGCCGTTGCTGCTGTTGCTGGTTTTTTCCTTGGTTGAGTTTTCCATGCTGACCGCTGCACAGGCTCGGGTGGCTGCGGCCGCCCAGGCGGGCGCTCGTTTCATGAGCATTTCCGGGGCTTCTGACGCGGCGGTTCAGGATCGAGTCGTGCAGATTCTGGGATCAGACCTGTCCGCTGCCTGCAGTATTGCCGTGCAGCCGGCGAAATACGTCGGCGAAACCTGCTATGTTTCTGTTGCAGTGCCAATGCAGAGTGCAAGTCCCGATCTTTTATGGTGCATCGGGTTTGGGCTTGCCGGCCGCACGCTGGAATCGCGAGCGGGGATGGTTGCGGAACGGTGCCCTGTCCAGACTGCAGCGTCAGAGCAGGGCGCTCCGCAGGGAGTTTAGCAAACTTAAAGTCCACCAGTTTACCATGCGACCCAGCACGATTTGAGGAGCCCACCTGTGAGATTGACACCCTGGATGCTGACCGTTGCCGTCTTCGGCATCATCTGCACGCTGGCGGCGGGCTACTTTATGAAAATGGCCTTCAACCCAGTACAGACGGCAGAACCGCAGCGTGAACGCCGTACCCTGCCGATGGCCGTGTCCGAAATTGCCCCCGGTACCGTGATCACCCGAGCCCACCTTGGAAATGGCCCATGGGACCGTTCACAGCAACTTGAGCCGGACACACTCGTTAACATCGACACCATTGTCGGGCGTATCACGCGCGACAAAATCGAACCAGCCAAACCGCTGCGCGGGGCGATGTTCTACCCCATCGGCGACTTCCCGGAGATCGACGTGGCCGAAGACAAACGCGCCGTGGTGGTCCAGGTCAGCTCCACAACCGCCGTGCTCAACAGCAAGCTGAAGCCTGGGCAGTTTGTCGATGTGCAGCTGACCGTTCAAAACCTGAACGTCTCCCCAAACATCCAGCCACAGAACCCCGTGTTCGGCAGAAACTCGGCCACCATGTCTGATGCGATGACCGCGACCCTCTTCAAGGGCGTGAAGGTGATATCGGTCAACCGTGGCGGCACATCCACAACGCTCCAGAATGCTCAGGCCGGTGCCAACAGTGTGACGCTGGAACTTGATGAGGAGCAGGCCCGCATTGCTCTGCTGGCTCAGAAACGCGGTGACATCGACCTGATCTACAGCAAAGCCGGCCCCGGAGAGGGTGGGATTGCCATTGACTCCAGCGAAGAGGACCGCGTCTTCTTCCTTGAGATCCTCGGTCTTCGCAGCCCAACACTGAAACAGCCATTCCGATCCGAACACTACCGAGGCTCAGGTTTCTCCGACGCCTACTTTCAGGACGGAGAGCGCGCGGATGAGCAGGGGCAACGGGGGCCTCGCGGACAGCAACCACAAATCCCTGCAAATCAGGGTTCTGGTGATCCGAATGGCGCAGTCGATGTCGGCAGTGACTCACCAGACAGGACGCCGGCCGCACAACAGTCGGAGTCGCCAATCTACTAAGTCAGATCAGTTTTGGCCGAATCCATGGAGCTGTTTTGATGATGACTCTGCGGCGCCGGGTTCAGGATGTTGCTGCCCGTCGTGGCGTGATCTCCCTGTGGACAGCCGGCGTAGTGGCTTTCTGTGGCTTCGCCAGCTTCTGTGTGATCAACATCTGGCTCGATTCCGCTCGCCTGCAGCACGCGCGGCACGCCGCGGAGTCAGCCGCAATCGCTGCGGCACATTCGTGGCTGGCTGATGATCTACTGCGGGCAAATCCAGCGACGTTTGAAACAGAGGCAGGCATCATCCGCTGCCGGGAAGCCGCCGATTCTGCTTTGGCCGGATACCGAACGACAGCGGCCCCGCTGCAGATGGGGGCCACAGACCCTGAGTGCATCTGGAGGAGTGCAGCTGGTGTCATACCGCTCCCTCCTGCCGTACCTGCGGCAGTTCGCGTGACCATTCCGGACGCGATTCCTGCCACGTCACCTGGTCTTGCACGACTCCTGTCCGGACAGCCTCTTTACTCTGCCGCAACGGCAGCGATTGAAAATCATCCGGCGGCACTGTGCCCCTCCCCCGACTGCAGCATTCAATTCCTGCCATTTGCGGCTATCGAGGATGTTGGCGGGCCATGGACCCAGTTGATCGATTCGCAGACGGGTTCAGACGCCTGGTCGTGGAACGCACAAGAACGGCGGTTCGAGGTCGGACCGGATGGAATCCCGGAAATCACGGTCAATCTTTCCTCTGAACCAGCCTCCGGCACAGAGCCACAGCTGCTGCCTTTGAAATTACAGGCCGCGGCCAACACCCCCGGTCCTCTGCCGACACATGCGGAAATCATTCGCAGCGGACTCAATCGGCAGTGTCTCGATGGACTGGGACTGAGTGAGCTCAAATATCCAGCGGTCTTCGAGCACACGACACTTACCAGCATGGAGTTGAGTCAGTGTCTTGCGGCGCTGGCAGAAACTCCCGGCGAGCCACGAATTCTAAGTCTTTCTGCTGTTGGGGCAGCTGTTGTTGCTTCTGTGGATCCTGCAGTGGCACCTTTGTCGCCCCAGGGCGTGAACACGCTGCAACTGTTGCGTCCCGTGGCCGTTCGGGTGGCCAGTCTGACCGAAACATCGGCCAGTTCGGTATCTCTGACATTTCAGCCCTGCGTGCTGGTGTCAGCCCTGATTCGCACGGATCTGACCGCTCCGGCGTCGCGCTGTGTTTACAGTGTGCGTCTGGTTGAGTAGCTTTCGCGAGACATCTCGGTTGTCTTATGTTCGCACCCCGAAACTCCAGCGCCTGAATTCTCATGCCCGCATCGCTCCCAACTGGTTTCTCTGCGTCCGGTTTTACCTGCGGTATCAAGGCCAGCGGCAAGTCTGATCTTGCATTGTTCGTCTCTGACAGTCCGGCAGCGGTGGCCGGAGTGTTCACCACGAATAAGGTTTGCGGCGCCCCTGTCATTGTATCGCGACGTCGCGTTCCCGCAGATCAGGCGCGGGCGGTGATCATCAATTCCGGCAACTCGAATGCGGCCACGGGGGATCCCGGGGTCCGCGACGCAGAAGCAATGACGGCCATGGTGGCCAGCGCACTTGGCTGTCAGCCGGAAAGTGTGCTGGTGTGTTCAACGGGTGTGATTGGTGTGCCACTGCCGATGTCACTGCTGGAAGCCGGGATTCCCCCGGCAGTAACCGAACTGGGGCGTTCAGATGAACATCTGCTGGCAGCCGCCACGGCGATGATGACGACAGACACATTTCCTAAATTGTTCTCGATTGATGTTCCCGTTTCTGCCGGCAGTATTCGTGTGTCCGGGGTCTGCAAGGGGGCGGCAATGATTGCTCCGAACATGGCCACGATGCTCGGCGTCGTCCTCACAGATGCGCGACTGACCCCAGACCAGTGCTCACAGATGCTCAGACAGGCTGTTGACCAAACGTTCAACTGCATCAGTGTGGACGGACACATGAGCACCAGTGACACGGTGCTGTTGCTGGCAGGCGGGGCCACGGAATGTGACCTGACCGCTGCAGATCTCGACGCTGTCTCTCAGGCAATAACCGAAGTTTGCCGGCTGCTGGCCACAAGCATCATTCGGGATGCTGAAGGTGCAGACCACTTCATCACGATTGATGTGCGCGGGCTTGCCAGTCGTGCAGAGGCGTTTTGCATGGCCAGGGAAATCGCCAACAGTCCCCTTGTCAAGACCGCGATTACCGGTGGTGACCCGAACTGGGGACGGATTGTTTCGGCGGCAGGTTATGCGGGAGTGAACTTCGACCCGGCGTGGCTGTCCCTGCGAATCAACGGCACAGAAGTCTACCACGCAGGAACGCCGGTTCCGTTCGACAACGTGGCACTCAGTCAAAGCATCAAAGCGAATCGAGACGTGCATCTGGATCTGCAACTGAGTGGCGGACCATTCTCAGGCGGACACTCAGCGCGGTTCTGGACTTCGGATCTGACGGCAGAGTACGTGCGGCTGAACTCGGAATACACAACATAGCCCGCGATGGTTCGTTATTCCTCTGCCAGACATCATGCGGCCGATCGAGTTGCCAGCTCACTGGAGATTAATCCCCCGCGAACGACCGCTGTCTCAGGATCCGCGACCGTCAGCAGGCGATATGCACGTCCATCACCGGACAGTTCCGCCCGCAGTGATTCACAGAACTCCGGCATCAGGCTCAGGCCACCCGCCACCAGCACCGGCACCTCGTTCCAGTCCACCGCCGCAGTTCGCAGAGACTCACGCAGGGCCACCACAAGCCGGCGGGTGATCAGGGAAACAAGTCGCAGGAGCGCCGAGTATCTGTCAGCGGATGCTCCTGTGTCACCTCGCCGCAGACCAAGTCTCCAGCGTTCCAGAGCCACTGCATTCGCATGACGCTCCCCGGATTCGTTCCATGTCCACTCACCGAATTCCCGGGCGAGTTCTGTATCCAGCCAGCGACCGCCAAGAGGAATTCCGCTCTCGGCCATCACTCGTCCCTGTCTGGCGACGCAGCAGGCTGTTGATTCTGCTCCAGCGGCAATACACACACCCGAGAAAGCCGTGGAAACTCCTGCGGCCAGAAGTACAGCTTCAGAGGATCTTAGAAATACAGGCTGGTAGCCGCGAAGCTGAATCAGGTGCCCAAGGAAATCCTCGTTGCCCTCCTGCAGGTTTCGCGGAAGCCCATCGCCAGGCACCGAGACAACACACGTGGCACCTCGAACGCTGGGTTCCGGAAGCACGGATTCCGTTAACACGCTCAGAATCTGCCTCGCCAGACTGTCTCGTGTGGGAATTCGACCGTCGGCGAAGAGCGGAATCGCGGGGCCCCGTGAGAGCCATTCTGCGCTTTCCAGGCCAACCCCGAACACCGCCAGGCCGCTTCCGCAGACCGCATGCGGCAGACCTTCGTCCCTTAGCATCCTGCGGGCCGCCTGAGCGTCCGGAATCAGCAGGTATTCTGAACGCACCGCAGCCAAACGCAGTCGGCTCCCAACTCCAGCCCGGATCAGGCTGCGAATCTCGCGACTTCCAAAATCAACACTAACGCTCATCGCTCTGCTCCGGAGGACCCTGTGGCTCGGCCGGAACCGTCGAATGCTCCCGGGGAGCCAGCCGGCACCGTCCGTATCAACTGCGACAGACGTTCCCCGAGCGGTCTGCCACGGCGAGCATTCGGGTCAGATTGTTCCACGTGCCTTCCCCGAAGCACCGCGTGCGGGCCGTCCACACGGCGAATCGTCTGACCGCCAGCACTGCTGGAGCGTCCGGATAACTCGATCCCCTGCGGGAGCATTGGGGTTGTGCGTTCAATGGGAAGTTGATTCGCGATCAGGAGATCAAGCTCGTCTTCCGTTTTGGAACGGCCGTCGGAAACTTTTGCAGGCCTGATAGCCTGTGGAACGCTGTAGATTCGCCATGGCGTATCGCCTGCGCCCGTCCCTGGTGCCAGATTGCTGCTGGCAGCAGGCACAGCCTCTGCCGCACTTGTGGCCGGAGACGGCGTTGCGGTGGGCATCGATCCTGTGTTTGCCTTGCCGGCTGCCGCACTGCCGACAAACAGCGAGCGTCCAAGAACCCAGACGCCAGCAACGAAGAGCCCCACGATGACTGTCCAGTGAACTGTCGACGAGGAGCCAGCAGTCGCTTCTTTCGGCTGGGAATCGGGGCCACGGACGTCGGTGGAATCTGTCGGAGTGACATTTTCCTGTTTGGTGGAGACGGCCGCTGTGACCGGAACCTTTAAGCCTTTGCCGGAGACGTTTCGCCCCTCAGTCACTGTCTTGCTCGCCACTCGATCGCGATAAGGAGGAGCAACTTGTGGTGGCTGTCCGACGTCCACAGGGGCCGGAGTTGGAACCCGCAGACTCTCGCCAAGCATCAGCACATCATCCGGGACAGAAGTCACACGACGGCTGCCCTGAGTACGGTCGCCAACAATCACGACGCGGGACTCGGCAGCACTCGGGGCCTGCGCCGAAGATTCAGAAAGTTCGGGCAATTGTGGCGTTACCGTACTCGGCGCCTGACCCTCAGACGGGGATCCCTGCGGTATCCGAACCGGCTTCACGGCAGGGGATGCTGAGGCAGCCGTTGCAGGAGCGACCGGCACGGCAGCCGATGCCGCTGGCCGGGCAATCGGTGGCTGCGTGGGAAGTGGTGCCGGCAGTTCGGGGAGCCTTACTTCCTGCTTTCCACCAACGGATGTGCGAAGCGAGCTTTGCTGCTGGTCGGCGACCCTGCCACTGCTGCCACGCCATTCAGACACCATCGGTCGAATTGCCGCCGCACCCTCTGGTGACAACGCCGCACCACTAACAGTGATCACGTCTCCATGCCGCACGGATGCCGACAGTGGTGCTGATTCGAGCGATCTTTGCCCATGAATCCGACAGGGAACAGCAATTCGAATCTCGCCCTTCACCGGCATGCCAAGGCCCTGAAGAACATCGCCGATCACGACGCCGGCGTCTTCGAGTGAAATTACCGTTGTACCTGCAGGTCCTCGAAGAACTGCGTTAGGCAGCACGGGGCGGGCGGGTTGTGCGAGCGATTCGACAACGTATAAGTCACCGCTGAGGGCCTCCTCACCGGAATCCGCGGCAGACAATCGTAACAGTCGCGTGGATTGAGCGCGGTCGTGACCGTTGCGGAGGACCGTGACGTTGACAGCATCACCTACGGGGGACGCTGAGGAAACAGCAGCACGGACCGTGAGGGGTTGATCAAACCGGAAATTCCCGGGGCGATCAACGTCTCCGATCACCGTGAAAGTCCCCGCCGCGGCAGAAACCGACGGTTGCTGCGCTACTGCGTTTACTGCTGTAAGCAGCATCACGCAGACAGCCGTAGCCCGCTGCAAGTACATGTACACTTCCTTTTAGCAGAAACGAGGTGCTCGTCGGGTCGTGTTTCATTTCGGCAATTTCTGCGCGGAATATGCCGAATAAAACGATGCTGCTCGGTTCATCGGCAGCCTGCAGGGGATTCATCAATGGAACAGTGGCTGTTGTCCCGAATCCGAACAGTGCGTCGTCAATGGCTGGCGGGAAGTTGTCGTGTTCTGCCAGTTGCATCAGACTGATGACACTCGCGACCGATCTTCGGCAACTTTGGTCAACTTCCGCAGACCCCCCGGATCTCCTGTCCCGGTTCGATGGTGGTACGCCGGTTCAGGCTGACCAGGAAGCTCGTTTCCCAGATCTCGCAGGGCTCTGGTGCCAGCTCGTCGAGTGGCCGGAACCCATGGACTCGGAGGTACTGACCAGCGGGATTGTGCAGCGATTTCATGAGCTCAGAAGCGAGGGCAGTCGGTTGCCACGAATTGAATTCAGCCTTGCTGGATTGCCCACTGCCCTCCGTCCCGCGGCCTTTCAGATGATGTTGGATGAGGAATTTTCGGGGTTGCGTGACAGGGGGCTGCCCATCGACGTGGAATCGTGGCTTCACAGATTTCCACGGTATGCTTCGCGGATTGAAGAAGTGGTCAGTGGTCTGTCTGATGAATTGCGGAATGATCGGACGTGTGTGACCGAGGCGGAATCGATTTTGCAACGCACGCAGCCTGTGCGACTTTCCCCCGAAGCTGACCAGACTGCGATGGTGATTCCGACGGCAGCCATAATTGCGGACGACCCCATACCGGATTTCATCGCCGGATACCGCATTGAAAGAGTGCTCGGAAGGGGGGGCTGCGGTCGCGTGCTGCTGGGAACAGAACCTGAGACCGGGACTCCCGTTGCCCTGAAGCAGATTCGTCGCCGGGCGACTGCCGTGGTATGGCAATCACGCCGAACTGATTGATCAGATCCATCGTCGCGGGCAT
>JBEIEK010000246.1:0-9092 GCA_040382995.1 Planctomycetaceae bacterium | reverse complement strand
GTACTGAGGCGGTTTCTGCAGCAGCGAGAAGCCTGAACGGGGATGGGAGCGACTGTGCAGAGACCTTCGCGTTATCAGAAGCAGATGCTGTTTGCAGGGATCGGTGAAGCCGGGCAAGAGCGGCTGCAGTCCAGCAGCGTGCTGCTGGTTGGCTGCGGGGCACTTGGCTGTGTCCTTGCCGACAGCCTGACGCGGGCGGGTGTCGGACGACTTCGGATCATTGACCGCGACTTTGTGGAACTCAGCAACCTGCAGAGGCAGATTCTGTTTGATGAACAGGATGCACAGGAACAATTGCCGAAGGCGATTGCCGCTCAGAAGCGACTGCAGCGGGTGAATTCTGAGATTGTCATCGAGCCGATCGTGGCTGATCTGGACTTCAGCAGCATCGGTCGGCTGTGTGCAGACGTAAATTTGATCCTCGACGGCACCGATAACTTCGAAACAAGATATCTCATCAACGACGCAGCTCTGGAATACCGCATTCCATGGATTTTCACGGGTGTCACCGGCAGCAGCGGACAGGTGATGGCTGTCATTCCGGGGCAGAGCCCGTGCCTGCGCTGCCTCATGCCCCAGCCACCGCCACCAGGGGCCACGGAAACCTGCGATACCGCCGGAGTGCTGGGACCGGCCGTCGGCGTGCTGGCCTCACTGCAGGCCGCCATGGCCCTGAAAATGCTCGCCGGCCACGCGGCAGAACTCAAACCACAGCTCACGCTGGCTGACGTCTGGAACGGCACGTTTCGGCAGGTGGATCTGACTCCGCTGCTTGATTCCAAAGCCTGCCCCGCATGTCATCAGGGAGAACGGCTTTGGCTGCGGGGCACCCGTCGCGCGGCTTCAACGGTGCTCTGCGGCCGCAACGCCGTGCAGATCAGCCCCCCGGAACCGCTGCTGCTGACACTTTCAGAGCTGGCGGAACGACTGCGGAGCCTGGGGGATGTCATGGTCAATCGTTTTCTGCTGCGTCTGACGCTGCCAGCCGGACCGGAAAACGTAGACGTTCCTGCGGAAATCACCGTTTTTCCGGATGGCCGGGCCATTATCCGTGGAACCAGCGACCCCATGGTCGCTCGAAACCTGTATTCCCGTTACATTGGCGGCTGAATTGCGGTTAGATCCGCTGAAACACTCCGTTTGGCCACGCGTGGCAACCGCTTCTTCAAGCGGCTTGCCACAGAATTTCCCCTGACAGGGAATCGGCCAATATCTCCCGGATTTTTGTTGCATCCGCATGTACTCTGTACTCCGCAATTATCTGCAGCTGATTCGTTTCAGCCATACGATCTTCGCCCTGCCCTTCGCGCTGCTTGGGGCCGTGCTGGCGTGGTCACAGCCTGACACCATTTTCCGCTGGCAGGATTTGCTCGGGATTTTGGTCTGTATGGCTGCCGCTCGGTCTGCGGCCATGGCTTTCAATCGGCTTGTGGATCGGCAGATTGACGCGCTCAATCCACGCACAGCCACTCGGCACCTCCCGGCGGGCTTGCTGTCGGTCGTCGGAGTGACGATGTTCACCGTGGTCAGCAGTGTGGTATTTGTGGCTGCGACGCTGATCTTCCTGCCGAAAACGCTGCCGCTGATGCTTTCCGTGCCGGTGTTGCTGTTTCTTCTGGGGTATTCGCTGGCGAAGCGTTTTACCAGTCTGTGCCACTACTGGCTGTCCGCTGCACTGATGCTTTCGCCGGTCGCCGCATGGATTGCTGTGCGAGACGAGTTTTCGCTGATCCCGGCGTCGCTTGGGGCAGTGATATTTTTCTGGGTCGGCGGATTCGATATTTTGTATGCCTGTCAGGATGCCGACTTTGATCGTTCGGTGCGGCTGCACAGCATTCCGGCCCGATTCGGAATCGCGACGGCGCTCAGAATTGCCCTCGGCAGTCATTTGCTCACAATCGCCATGCTGCTGGGCGTCTGGCAAATCGCCGGCCTCGGCTGGATCTTTCTGGCCGGCGTAGCAGTCATTGCACTATTGCTGCTGTACGAGCATTCGCTGGTCAGCGCGAGTGATTTGACCAGAGTGAACATTGCCTTTTTCCAGGTCAACGCCGTGGTCAGCTTTGGCGTGCTGGCGGCAGGTTGCCTGGATTTGTGGTTCAGATAGACAACACCATCAGAGACCAATTCCATGTCCACCGCCGAAATCACTTCTCCCATTCCGGGCCTGCAGGCAATCATTGACAAGGTGCTTTGCGGTGAAAGGCTCAGCTTCGAAGACGGGATCGTGCTGGACGAGCAGTCCGACCTGCAGACACTGGGGCGGCTGGCCAATGTGGTCCGAGAGCGAAAGAATGGGAATTTCGCCTGGTACAACACCAACATCCATCTGAACCCAACGAACGTCTGTGTTTATCGCTGTCGTTTCTGCGCGTTCCGCGCGGACCTGCGAGACGAGAAGGCGTATACGTTCACCGATGACATGCTTCGGGAACGAGTGCTGGAAGGACGCACCGGCGGCGCCACGGAGATTCATGTGGTCGGTGGACTGCACCACAAAAAGAGCTTTGACTGGTACCTGAACGTGGTTCGAGTCATCCACGAAACATGCCCGGAAATTCACATCAAGGCGTGGACTCCCGTCGAAATCAACTGGTTTGCTTACATCACCAAAAAACCTGTCCGCTGGATTCTGGAGCAGATGGTCGAAGCTGGTCTGGGCAGCATGCCGGGTGGCGGTGCGGAGATCTTTGACGAGGAGGTGCGTCGCCAGATTTGCGAACACAAAGCTGACAGCGACGTGTGGTTTGATGTGCATCGCACTGCACATGAACTTGGCCTGAGATCAAACGCAACCATGCTGTACGGGCACGTCGAGAAAGCGCGGCACCGCGTCGATCATCTGTTGCGCCTGCGGGCCCTTCAGGACCAGACAGGTGGTTTCCAGACATTCATTCCGCTCGCGTTTCACCCCGAGAACACTGAACTGGCAACAATCGTAAAGCCTGACATTCTGATGGACCTGAGAATGGTAGCCCTGTCCCGACTCATGCTGGACAACTTCGACCATATCAAAGCCTACTGGATCATGCTGGGTGAACAGACAGCACAACTGGCGCTCAGTTACGGAGCCGATGACATCGACGGCACCGTGATCCACGAACTGATCTACCACGACGCCGGAGCGAAAACTCCCGAAGGCATGACTGTGGACCAGATTCACCGCCTGATCAGAGAAGCCGGGCGAATTCCTGTGGAGCGCGACACGCTGTATCGTCGCGTCATTCGCAACGGGCGACACTGGACGGTCGGCGCACCTGTGTGAGTGGAGTTGTTGCGTCTGAGTCGTCAAACGGGACCGCGAACGGCTGGTTCTCCAGCAACCGGACGGCAGTCCGCGGGCGAGCGACCTCGCCAACGCAACTGTAAACGCCACTCTGCAAAGTGTGCACCTTCGGTGCGAAACCCAGCCGGGGGCTTCCGCCCGACCGCTCACCAATAAACGCTAGCGGCAGAGGCTAAGCAGCGCGAGGCTGATGGCTGCGGTAATGCCGACGCGGATATTGTCGTTAATTCCTGATGGAATTGACTCCACAAAGGCGCAAACTGCAACAGCGGGGAAGGTGAGCAGGAGAGCCCGAGTGAAACTCAGGGCTGGCTCCAGGGCTTCGGGGTTCTGAGTTTCGCCCCAGTAGATCCAGGCCGTGAGCAGTCCGCCAATCAGCAGGAAGGCAAGGAATCCTGACCAGGACTTGCCGCGGTTCCATGGCAGCACGGGACCGCGCAGTAACAGACCGAACAGGCTTGCGGAACCGTCACCAAAGGCAAGGATAGCCAGCACTGCCAGCCCGACTTCCAGCCGATCGGGAAGGAGTACGATGGTCGCAAGGACGGCGACTGCGTAGCCGGTAATGGCAGAGGTGCCGATATCTGACGTGCTGCGGCGAATCCTGCGAAATCGCAGGAAAATGTGGGCAGTCAGCGAGGCAATAACGGCCATGATGATCCACCACAGTGTCCTCGACAGAGGATCTTGATGTGAAACGAACTGCAGAGGGATTGGCAGCAGGCCCGGAGCCATGTGCCAAAGCCGTCGTCGCGATTCCGCTCCGGTCAGTGAATGGATACCGAGCGTGGATGGAGGGGTGGGCATGGCGCAGGGGCTTCGATCAGGGGCTGTGTAATCAGACAGGCTTGTTCTGCTGGAATATCGGATTTCCCGCAGACCGATTCAGCCTTCCCGTAAGGACCGCCGCTGGGGATCATTCAAAAATCACTGCAAATCTGTTTCTGAAAAGCTCATAGCGGCAGACTTTACCGAAGAATGTCTTCTGGTGGCCGTGGAATTGGGGCTAAAACTGCCGTCGCCTGTGCACCGTCTGGATTCTGTTGCAATTGGCACTGCGGTTCCAATTCCCGTTTTCACGCTGTGAAGGTTACTCGGAAACGGCAGTCGCTGTACAATCGTTGGAGCGTTCTTTTCAACTCGCTGTTCTCTGCCAGGTGCGGCCTCCTTCATGTCTGCAGCCTCTGAACTGTTTCCATTGTTTGACGCCGAGGGCATTGCGGCCCCGCGTGTTCCGGGCAGCCTTCGCGAGACTGGCATTGAGCGGGATGTGCTGCTTGGCCTGCTGCTGAAGGTTTGCTACACCGCCTCGCAGACGTCCACCGAACAAGCCGCGGCAAGGCTGCTGTTACCAATTCCACTGATCGCAGAGCTGCTGGAGGAACTGCGTCGCGAAAATCTGGTTGAGATTCTTGGCAGCAGTGGTCCCATTGGTTTTCGCTTCACTCTGTCACAGAAGGGGCGGGACCGGGCCCTGCGAGCGATGGAGGTTTCAGGATATGTCGGTCCCGCGCCGATTTCGCTGGAGGCGTACACAGCATCGGTCCAGCACCAGGCGGCTGCGCGTCCGCCGGTTGTTCCTGAAAAAATCGCCGAGTCGCTGGCCGGGTTGACACTCACGGACGAGGCACGCATGCTGGCGGGACTGGCTGTCACGGGCAACCGCAGTCTGTTTGTGTATGGCCCTGCGGGCAATGGCAAGACGTCCATTTGCCTCAATCTTCGCAAGGCGCTCACGGATGGAGTCTGGGTACCGCACTGCATTGCGATCGAGCAGCAGGTGATTCGGATTTTTGACGCACAGGTTCACGAGACACTGGAATTGCCGCAGCAGTCGATCCGCAGCATCGACCACCGCTGGGTGCGAATTCGTCCGCCGCTGGTGGTGGTTGGGGGTGAGCTGCGTCTGGAGGATCTGGATCTGGCATGGAGTCCCACGCTGCGGTTCTATGAAGCGCCGATACAGATGAAGTCCAATTGTGGAATTCTGCTGATCGACGACTTCGGGCGTCAGCGAGTCGATGCTCGCGAACTGCTCAATCGCTGGATCGTGCCCATGGAATACCACATCGACTATCTCACGCTGCAGACCGGTCAGAAGATTTGTGTACCGGTCCGCAATCTTCTGATGTTCGCCACAAACCTGGACCCCAAAGATGTGACGGACCCGGCATTTCTGCGGCGAATGGGATATCGGCTGAACCTGACATCGCCGACGCCTGAGCAGTACTGTGTGATTTTTCGTCGTTATGCGGAACGTTATGGGATCACGGTTGATGATGCGTTGCTGCGGGAGCTGATGGAGCGGTATCGGCGGGAGCAGCGCGAATTGCGCTGCAGCGAACCGAGGGATCTGATTGAGCGGATGCGGGATCTGAGTCGCTACTACAACAGGCCCATGGAGATCACATCGCAGACCCTGGACGTCGCCTGGCGGGGATTTTTCGGGTCTATCTGAATTCCCGAACCGGGAAACAGCTCGCAGACTGCCCATGCATCCTGCCTAACCGTCACAGGCGGCAGATTCGGCCCATGGATGCAAAAAAAATTTCTTCAAAGATGTTTGGCGGTTGACTCGCGAATTTGAGCCTTAACCCGTCAGACACCTGAGATGGTGTCAAACTGAAAAGCAGCGAATCAGGGAATTACTGAGATCGCTGTCCGCTTTCAGCACCGCGTGAATTTCCGCGGTGTGCCGTTCCGCAAGCTTCTGCGGATGCTCCGGCAAGCCTGTGTTTAATCAGTGCGCAGATGTTCTGCGCGCTGCTCATCAACTGTGATTCTGCTTCAGGAGTCGCCCCAATGTCAAAGTTCATCGCATCTGTTCGTCGTCTGCTGGTTCGTGAAGAAGGTGCCACGATGGTTGAGTACGGCCTGATGGTGGCCCTCATCGCTGTGGTTGCTGTGGCTGCTGTTGGCACCCTTGGCGGCCGTGTGTCTGACACCTTCTCCGGCCTCACATTCTGATTCGTCGTTATCCACCTTCGACTCTGCCGCCGCAGGCGGTTCAAACTTCCCGTTCCTCGCTTTAAGTCTGATTTCCAGGAGTAGTTCTCATGTCAAAGTTCATCGCATCTGTTCGTCGTCTGCTGGTTCGTGAAGAAGGTGCCACGATGGTCGAGTACGGCCTGATGGTCGCTCTCATCGCTGTGGTCGCCGTGGCTGCCGTTGGTACCCTTGGTGGTCGTGTGTCTGACACGTTCTCCGGCCTCACGTTCTGATCTGTCGTTATCCACCTTCGACCCTGCCGCTGTCAGCGGCTCATACTTCCCGATCTTCGCCTTAAGTCTGATTTCCAGGAGTTGTTTTCATGTCAAAGTTCATCGCAGCTGTTCGTCGTCTGCTGGTTCGTGAAGAGGGTGCGACGATGGTCGAGTACGGCCTGATGGTCGCTCTCATCGCTGTGGTCGCCGTGGCTGCCGTTGGCACTCTTGGTGGCCGTGTGTCTGACACCTTCTCCGGCCTCACATTCTGATGACTGCCATGCACGCCGCTGCCATTCCGGCTGCCGTTGTTTCGGTGGCCGTCATCACCGGAGCCATTTCGGACTACCGTGGTTTTCGGCTGCCCAACCGCCTGACTCTGCCGCTGGTTCTGTCGGGGCTCCTCTGGCACACCGCCAGCGGGTCTGCTGACGGACTCATCCGCAGCCTTATCGGGCTCTTTGCTGCCTGTCTGCCGCTTCTGCCGGCTTACGCCGGCGGCGGCATGGGGGCAGGTGATGTCAAGCTGATGGCTGGTATTGGTGCATGGATGGGAGCCGTGTTCGCGCTCTGTGTGCTCATCATCGCCGGACTTGTCGGATGGGCGTTTCATCGCCTCCGCCAAAAACAAAGTCAACCTGTTCACTCTGCCACGGCGACTCCCTGCAGTCGCCCCAACATCGAAGTCGCACTGCTCAGTCCACTGCATCGGCAGCAACTGCTGCCTTTCGGAGTCATGATTGCCGCAGGAACGCTGTTTATGCTGGCCCTTGGAGGGTCTGTTTAAGTCTGTCTGCCGGACTTGTGCGGCAGCCTGCGATCAATTTCCAACACGGCTGCGGGAAGGTGGTCGCCAACCGGGTCGTCTGCAGACTGGAAAATGCAGACGGCCCGGTTGTTTTTTCTTCCCCGCCCAACAAAACTAGAAAATGGAACCGCGTCCATGACTGCTTCCCCGGTCACCGCGCCTCCGCCGGTCTTCCCCGCTGATCCGCGGATGGCAATGTTTCAAAGTTCCGCTCCGTCGTTTCCGGATCCGCGTCTCGCCGCCATAGAGTCTTTCGCTCCGCGGGCGGAACAACCCGTCGCTGTGCCGCGCAAGGTCGATGACGCAGCCCGCTGCGAACTTCATCGTCGGCTGATTGGCAGCCTTGACCTTTCCACGGTTGGCACCCGCTCCGAGGCGGAGCTTCGCGAGGAAATCCGGCACGCCGCTGAAGAGCTGTGCCGGCAAAGTAACCAGCTGATGAATTCTGCCGAGCGAGACGCACTTGTCAGCGAAGTGCTGGATGAGACTTTCGGTCTGGGACCGCTGGAGCAGCTGCTGCGGGATCCCACAATCAGCGATATTCTGATCAATGGCCCGAAAACGATCTTCTGCGAGCGTCGCGGGCGGCTTGAAAAGTCCGACGTGACATTCGCCAGCGAAGATCATCTGCTGCAGATCATCCAGCGAATCGTGAGCCGCGTTGGTCGTCGCGTGGACGCCACAAGTCCCATGGTGGACGCTCGCCTTGCTGACGGCAGCCGCGTGAATGCCATCATTCCTCCGCTCGCTCTCGATGGATCGCTCGTCTCCATCCGTCGCTTTCCCGACAGGCCGCTCAAGGCCGATGACCTGATCTCGAAGAAATCGGTAGCCCCGGAAATGATTGAGTTTCTTGCTGCCGCAGTCCGTTCACGGCTGAACGTGCTGATTTCCGGTGGCACAGGTTCCGGAAAAACCACGCTCCTCAACATGCTCTCCGGCTACATCCCGGATCACGAGCGAATTGCGACAATTGAGGATGCTGCCGAACTGCGGCTCCAGCAGTCCCACGTAGTCCGCATGGAAACTCGGCCACCCAATGTCGAGGGCCAGGGTGCTGTGACCTGCCGCGATCTTGCCCGCAACGCTCTCCGTATGCGTCCTGACCGCCTGGTTGTCGGTGAATCCCGCGGTCCGGAAGCACTCGACATGCTCCAGGCCATGAACACCGGTCACGACGGCAGCATGACCACCCTGCACGCCAATGACACGCGGGATGCCGTCAGTCGTCTGGAAATGATGGTGGGGATGGCCGGATTCGACCTGCCAATCTGGGTGATTCGTCGCCAGATCGCTTCGGCTGTCCATCTGGTTGTTCAGGCTGCACGACTGACCGGAGGCGTCCGCAAGGTGATGAAGATTTCAGAGATCACTGGGATGGAAGGTGAGAACATCACGATGCACGACCTGTTTGTCTTTCGTCAGACAGGTCTGAATGCTGAAGGAATCGCCACCGGCTCCTTCGTCAGCACCGGCATCCGCCCGCAATGTCTGGAACACATCGAATCCATGGGAATTCGGCTCTCGCCGGGACTCTTCGACCGTCGCACTCTTGTGACCTGCTGAAAGGGGGTGACCTGTGGGTTTTAATCTCTTCGTCACATCGACCTTTCTGGCAGCCATTTTCTGCGTTGCCGCGCTGTATTCGCTGGCCAGCGATGTCCTCTTTCGAGACCGCGTCAAGCTGCGGGCACGAATTGAGGACGAGCTCCGCAGCAGTCAGCGTGCCCGCGCGAAGAACTCAATGCTCAAACAAATGAGCCAGGCGGAGCTGCATCAGCTGATCGATGCAGCC
>JBEIEK010000245.1:0-9109 GCA_040382995.1 Planctomycetaceae bacterium | reverse complement strand
GCGTGCGCACCTTCGGTGCGAAATCGCAGCCGGGGGCTTCCGCCCAACCGCTGGCAATGTCAGCCGCAGGACGGCAGTCCGCGGGCGAACGGCCCTGCAAACGCGACCGCAAACGGCCCTGCGACAGCGTGCGCACCTTCGGTGCGAAATCGCAGCCGGGGGCTTCCGCCCAACCGCTGGCGATGCCGCTGGCCCCCTCGCTCGCTTTCCCTGTCGCCCGGTGCATGGTTCCTGAACCTTCGGGCTGGCGTGAAATGGCGAGGATTGCGAGAATGCGGCAGTTGGGGCGGTTCCGGGCTGTGCTGTCGGCCTGTTTTTGTTTGTCTCGCGGATCTCATGTATGTCTCGGTCAACACTGGCGATTCCGTTGTCGCTGGCTGTGCTTGCGGCCTGTGTATGGCTGCTGTCGCAGGGAGATGCGGTGCGTCCACCGACCGGTGCAGCTGCCGGGGCCAACTCAGGTTCCACCGAGTTAACAGTGTTTTGTGCTGCCAGCAATCGTTCGGTGGTGGAGGTGATTCGCAGGCGTTACGAGGCGGAGACCGGTCGCCGGGTGCAGTTTCAGTACGGCCCGTCGCAGGCTCTGTTGTCCCAGCTGGAGCTGACGCAGGCCGGCGATCTGTTTCTGCCGGCCGACGACAGCTACCTTGAGATGGCTCGGACAAAAGGGCTGACAGCGGAACAGCTGCCACTCGGGCAGATGCGTTGCGGACTGGTGGTACCGAAGGGCAATCCACAGGGAATTCGGGAATTGTCGGACCTGATCAGCAGGGATCTGCGAGTGGTGCAGGCCAGTCCCGAATCGGCGGCTGTGGGCCGGCTTGCTCGCGCGGCTCTGCAGCCACTGGGACTATGGGAGTCGCTGCACACGGCCACTGACGCCTACCGCACGACAGTGGGCGATGTTGCGAACGACGTGAAGGTGGGGGCGGCCGACGTGGGGCTGGTCTTCGACGCTGTGCTGTATCCCTTTCCGGAGCTGGAATTCATTGCGGTGCCGCAGCTGGAGTCCGCTGTGGCGGAGGTTTCGGTGGCCGTGACAACTTCCACTTCCCAGCCGTCAGCGGCTCTGCATTTTGCGCGGTACCTGGCGGCTCGGGACCGCGGGCTTGAAGAGTACCAGCGGCAGGGCTTTACGGTCGCTCAGGGTGATGCGTGGGCGGACGTGCCTGAGCTGACGTTGTATGCCGGTTCGATGTTGCGGCCGGCAATTGAAGAGACATTGATTCGGTTTGAGGAGCGTGAGGGAGTGCGGATTTCGCGGACCTACAACGGTTGTGGAATCCTGGTGGCTCAGATGCAGGCGGGGCAGCACCCTGACGCGTACTTTGCCTGTGATGTGGAATTCATGAAGCAGATGCAGGAGCTCTTTCCGCACCCTGTGAATGTTTCAGAGAATGAGCTGGTGATTCTGGTGCACAAGGGCAATCCTCAGAACATTGCCTCGCTGCAGGACCTGACGAAGCCTGGTCTGCGTGTGGGGATTGGTCATGAAAAGCAGTGTGCCATGGGCTGGATTACTCAGAAGACCTTCGACGAAAGCGGCCTGAAGACTCAGCTGATGCAGAACGTCACTGTGCAGACACCAACCGGCGACATGCTGGTGAATCAGCTCCGCACGGGATCGCTGGACGCGGCCGTTGCGTATCTCAGCAACGCGGCCGGTGCGGCCGACTTTCTGGATGCGGTACAGATCCAGGGGATTCCGTGTGCGGTGGCTGTGCAGCCGTGGGCTGTTTCGGAGGAAACACGATATCCGCGGCTGGCGGGCCGCCTGTTTGATCAGATTCGATCGGCGGAAAGTCAGGAGATCTTTGCGGCGGAAGGATTCCGCTGGCAGATGTCTCAGCCAGGACCGGCGTCCGGTGCGATTGAAAAGTAAGCTACGGCAGGGATGAACCATGCGGACGCATTTGCTGCGAATTGTTCTTGATCACGCCTGGCGGTTTTCCGCGGAGGGCAACGAGCTATACCTTGGGGTTGGCTGGTTTGTGACTTTTTGGCTGCTGGCGATGCTGCTTGGCTGGGCCTGGCTGGTTTGGCAATCCTGTCACTGGCTGGAAGCTGCATTTTCGGTGAGTTTCTGGCTGTTTGTTCCCACAGTCATGCTTTCTCTGTACTGGCTGCAGCCACAGTGGGAATGGATGTCGGAGGGCATCCCGATTTTTGGGTATGGCTTCATGATGTTTGTTGGCTTTTCGGTGGCTGCCTGGCTGGCAAGTAACCGAGTGATGCAGATTGGTCAGCATCCGGATGTCATCTGGGACATGCTGATGTGGGCTTTGGTGCCGGGGCTGATTGGAGCGCGGGTGTACTATCTTTGGCGGCATGGCAGCCCGGAATTTGAGACTGCCACCGGGCTGCACAAGCTGATTGCAGCAATTTCGCTCTGGGATGGCGGGATCGTGTTTTACGGGAGCGTCATTGGGGGGGCAGTGGGGATCGTGTCGTTCTGCCGCATGCAGCGGATTCCGATTGTCCCGATGCTCGACGTAATGGCTCCATCGCTGCTTGTGGGTGAGGCATTCGGGAGGATTGGCTGCTTTTTGTACGGCTGTTGTTATGGTGGGGCCTGCAGTCTTCCGTGGGCCGTGCGGTTTCCACCGGACAGTCTGACGTTTCAGAAAATGCTGGAAAAAGGCCAGGTCACTCCGGACGACCCTGCCACACCGCTGCTGCACCCCACCCAGCTCTACAGTTCACTGGCCGCCTTCCTGCTCGCCTGGGTGCTGAGTCGAGCGTTTCGGAAGCGGCGGTTCGACGGCTTTGTGCTCTGCCTGTTCGCAATTCTCTATCCAATCAACCGTTCACTCCTGGAACTTCTGCGAACCGATATCGACCCCTTCCAGTCTGGTCTGAAGGATGCACAGATTTTCAGTCTGGTGCTGTTGCTGGCAGGCTGCGTCGGGATGTACTATTTTTCCCGCCATCGCAGGTTGACGCAGGTTACCGCTGATGCCGCAGCTCCGGGTCCTGCACAGTCTGCGGCGGTATTGACCAGACCAGTTGCCGTGCCACGACCAGCAGCGGCCGTCTCCAGCAAATCGGGGCGTCGCCGCTGACGCGGCGCAGTGCTCATCAACCGGTCGACAATTCCTGCGAATCGAAGGATGCGGATTTGTGGATGAGCCGTCTGACCTGCAGCTGATTACCAGGGCCCTGCAGGGCGACTCGCGCGCCTTCGACGGACTGGTACTGCGCTATCAGGACCGGCTTGTGCACAGTCTTGAGCACAGCCTGTGTGGCCGTGAAGAGGCACTGGATGCGGCACAGTCTGCGTTCCTGCAGGCGTGGACGCGGCTGAACACGTTTCGCGGTGAATCAGGATTCTACGCCTGGCTTTACCGCATCGCCCGCAACGCCGCAATCACTCGCCGCCGCCGCACACCCGCCTCCGGCTCTCTTGAACAGCTGCAGGAAAACAACGGATTTGAGCCCGTTGATCGACAGCCCTATTCAGCGCCGGATGACCCGCTGCAGCGCAGCGAAGAAATCCAGCGGGTGCGACGAGCATTGCAGCAGCTGCCGGAAGAATTCCGCCAGCCACTTGTGCTTCGGGAAATTGATGGGCTGTCTTACGAAGAAATCGGGAGCATTCTCGAGATTCCGCTGGGAACCGTCCGCAGCCGCATCTTCCGTGCTCGTCAGGAACTTTTTGAGAAACTGGACCGTGATGAACACGGCCGGTAAGGGCTTTTTCGTCAGCCGCACCAGGGCCTAACCCCTGTTTCTCCGCAGCTGGTGCTGATCGCGCGATGCTGATTGACTGCGTCTCAACGGCCCTGAATTATCAGATTTCACCGAGTATCGCACGGATTTTTCTTGATTAAAGGCGAACATGCATACTACCCTTAGTAGTGCAATTTATATGCCTCCATTCGTCCGCCGCGTTCCCAACGTCTCCCGCTCACGAGGTTCCCCATGTCCATCGGAATCTGCTGGACATACTTGCGATCGATGAACTGGGACGCCGCCTGAACATCGAGGTGCAGACATCGATCCCGGCCGGCATGGCCCAGCGGCTGACCTACTACGTCTGTGTGACCTACGTTGACCAGTTGCAGGAGGGTCAGCAGTACACGGAACTCCGACCGTCCATCAGCATCTGCGTGCTGGCAGGTGCCATGTTTTCTGAAGTTCCGCAGCTGCATCTGGAATTTCGACTGCGGGAAATGTCATCCGGAGTGATACTCACGAACGATGTGCAAGTCCACATTTTGCAGCTGAATCATCTTCAGATCACAGAGGAGATGTTGTACAATGCAACACCAATAGAACGTTGGGCGTGGTTCCTCCGCAACGTGGAAAATCTCTCTGTGGAAGACGTTGCCCGCCTGTTCCCCGACCCGGAATTTTCAGAAGCTGCCGGAGTCCTGCAGATGATTGCTCAGACCCCCGAAGAATTGATGGAATACAGAGCGCGGCTCAAGTACCAGCGGGATGAAATGGCCAGAGCCGAAGCCATTGAAACAGCAAAGCGTGCTCATGAAGCAGCAATGCGGGACCTTGAAGCAGCAACGCGTGCTCATGAAGCAGCAATGCGTGCTCATGAAGCAGCAATGCAGGACCTTGAAGCTGTAACGCGGGCTGTTGAGACAGAAAAACTGGCTTTGGAGGCTCGGAAGCAAGCGGTAGAGGCTCAGAAGCAAACTGTGGAGGCTGAGCAGCAGGCCGTGGAGGCTGAGAAACTGACGGTGGAGGCTCAGAAACGGGCGGTGGAGGCTGAGAAGCAGGCGGTGGAGACTCAGAAACTGGCGGTGGAAGCGGCAATGCGGGCTGCTCAGGAAGCAGCCCGGGTTACCGAAGTACGTGCAATCCTTCGCGGTCAGATCATCCTGCTGCAAAGACTCCTGAAAGAACCCGTCTCAACCGACAGCGAATTTGCAGCCTGCAGCGTCGAACAACTGCAGACACTCGCCGACCACCTGCAGCAGCGGGTTTTCAACGCGTCGCCCACAAACTGACGTAGATGGGTATCCAGGACGTCCGACAGACTTCGTGTTCGTCGAGCGGTGTTCGCGACGGACTGTTGGTTTCAGCCAAGGATGTCATGGATGACATGGGCTTCGCCGACGCCGGTAAGTTTTTCTCGGAGACCGGCGCGTTCGACATAGAGGTCATCGGCTGCAAGGCCAAGCAGGTGCAGCAGAGTCGCATGCAAATCAGGGATGCTCACCCTGTTTTCCACGGCGGCAAAGCCCAGTTCATCTGTGGAGCCGAAGGTGGTTCCGGGACGGATCCCGGCACCGGCAAGCCACGTCACCATGGCGTTTTTGTTGTGGTCACGTCCGGAGTTGGCGGGGTTGCGGTCGGGGGTCAGTTGTGAGATTGGCAGGCGTCCCATTTCGCCCCCCCAGATGACCAGAGTTTGCTGCAGCAGTCCTCGTTGTTTCAGATCCTCAAGAAGCGCGGCGATCGGCTGGTCCGTGCGTTCACAGGCTGCGCGGAGTGCGGAGCCGATGCCGGAATGATTATCCCAGATTTGCCCATTTATAAAGAGCTGGACGAAACGCACACCGCGTTCGACCAGTCGACGGGCGATGAGACAGCGCCGTCCATAGGAGTCGGTGGGTTCGCGGCCGATGCCGTAGCGATCGAGTGTTGCCGGGGTTTCCTGATTGAGATCGAGTGCGTCGGTGGCGGCCAGTTGCATGCGGGCGGCAAGCTCCCACGCCTGGATGCGGGCTTCCAGCCGGCTGTGCCCGGGATGCTGTTCCAGGTGCAGGCGATCAAGCCGGCGGATGAGTGCGCGTTCGGCAGTGGTGACACGGGCCGGTTCACTGAAATCCGGGCCGAGATTCAGCACCGGAGCCCCGGTGGCTCGGAAGCGCGTCCCCTGGCAGGAGGCCGGCAGAAAACCGGCCGACCAGTTGTCGACACCGTTGACGGGCAGGCCGAGTGGATCTTCAAGCACGACGTAGCCTGGGAGGTTGTTATTTTCGCTGCCGAGTCCCCAGGTGACCCAGGCACCAAGCGACGGGCGGCCGATGAATTCGCTGCCGCTGTGATATTTATACAGGGCCGGCTCGTGGGTCAGGTTGGTGGTGTGCAGTGATCGGACGAGAGCCACGTCATCCACATGTCGGGCGAAGTGCGGGAGCAGTTCCGAGACCCACATGCCGCAGTTGCCGTGCTGTTGGAAGCGGAAGGGGCTGGCCATCAGAGCACCGGCGGCGTCCGGGAATTCCACTTCACCGGCAATCCGCGTGAAATGTTCCTGTCCGTGCCGGCGATTGAGTTCCGGTTTGGGGTCGAACAGGTCCATCTGGCTGGGGCCACCATTCATGAACAGATGGATGACACTGGTGGCGGCGGGCCGCGTGGTGGGGCGCAGTGGCTGGCCAGGAATGCCTTCACCGCGGGCAATATCCAGGATGGCTGTGGCCGTGAGTCCTCGGGACATGCTGTTGAACCAGCCGCGGCGGGACATTGGCAGGGTACTATGAAGGTGCATGGCCATGGTTATTCAATCATGGAGAAGGCCGCGGAATTCAGCAGGGCATGGCACACATTCTGGAAGGCTTTGGATTCGGATGTTGCGGTATCAGCGGCTGACAGACTGCCTGACTCCCGCCACTCCCTCGCAAGTTCCTCAAGACTTTCCATGAGTGCCTGTTCTTCCACCGGCAACGGGGGGCGGCAGAGTGTGCGTTCCACAAGACGCTGAATGCGAGTGCGACGAGATTCAGGATCGGAGGCCAGCGGCGTGGATTGTCCGGCATGCTGCAGCACCTGTTCGGCAAGCCGCGCGGCCAGTTCATGCACCTGGCTGCTGTTGAGCAGCTGCAGGGATTGGGTGGCGGTGAGCGATTCGCTGCGCTGCAGACAGTTGGGCCCCATCTGTGGGTAGTCGAAACTTTCAAGGAGGCTGGGAATCTGTGTGCGGCGCATCAGTGCAAAGACACTGCGGCGCCACCTGCCATTGCGCGGCTGGACGGTGACCAGCCCATCTCCACGAACATCAAGCGGATCAGCGGGGCCGTAGAGTTCTTCGCTGAGAGCACCGGCCGTGAACAGCAGCGAGTCTCTGAGGGTTTCGGCATCCATGCGACGCAGAGGCATGCGAGAGAGCAGTCTCCCATCAGGATCGGCTGTGGCTGAGGCTGTGGACATCGCCGATGACTGCTGCCAGACGGCGGAATTGAGGATCTGGCGGTGCAGGGCTTTAATGCTCCAGCCACTCCGGACGAATTCGACGGCGAGCCAGTCGAGCAGTTCGGGGTGGGAGGGCGGGCTGCCGGCTGTGCCGAAGTTGCCCGGTGTTTCCACGATGCCGCGTCCGAAGTGGTGCATCCAGATCCGATTCACGATCACTCGTGCCGTCAGCGGATGATCGGGCTGCGTGAGCCAGCGGGCAAAGGCAAGCCGGGTACCGGTTTTTTGAGCATTCGGCCATGGTGGGGCGGGGCTGAAGCGGAAGTCGGGAGAACTGAGCACTTCAGGAACACCCGGCTCGACACGCTTGCCAGGTGTGAGGTAATCGCCACGCAGGAGCACCCAGGTTGGAGAGGGGCGTCCGCGGGACCAGAGAGCGCGGAGACGGGGTTCGGGCGGAATGGACTTGCGGAGCTGGTCGATGTCCTTTTGCAGCGCGGTGGCTGCGTCGCCGGACAGTGAGGCCAGACGCTGCTGCATGCCGACAATCTGTTGTTCGGTCTGCTGTTTGTTCTGTTCCCAGGCCGTGCGTTCGGCCGTCGTCACAAAGGGCAGCGTGCGCTGGTCTTCGGGCCTGAGCCAGTCGTGTTCGTCGAAGGCATCGCGAAACACAGCGGCCAGTTTGTAATAGTCTGTCTGCGGAATCGGGTCGAATTTGTGGGAGTGGCAGCGGGCGCAGCCGACGGTCAGGCCCATCACGGCGGAACCAAGGATCTGCAGTTCGTCGGCAATCACTTCCAGACGATCCGGCACGAACGCCGTAATATTGGCGAAGGTGCGGTCGGGAGCTGTGCGAAGAAAACCGGTGGCGGTGAGATTATCGCAGAGAGTCTGATCGATTTCGGTGGCGGTTGTGTAGTCTGCAAGTTCGTCGCCGGCGAGCTGTTCGTGGAGGAAGCGATCCCATGGTTTGTCGGCATTGAAGGCGCGGATGACGTAGTCGCGGTAACGCCACATTTCCCGGCGAACGCGGTCTTCGTTCTGAGCCCCTTCTGAGTCGGCATAGCCGGCGGCATCCAGCCAGAAGCGGCCCCAGCGAACGCCGTATTGCGGCGAATCGAGGAGCCGGTCAATCAGCCGGGCAAATCGATCGGGGGCGGGATCGCTGAGGACCTGCTGCAGCTGGTCAAACGTGGGGGGCAGACCTGTGAGATCCAGATACAGACGGCGAATGAGCACAGCGGGGGCAGCAGGCGGAGACAGCGTGAGCTGGTGCTGTTCAAGCTGCTGCAGAATGAAGGCGTCGACGGGGGTTTGAACACGGTTCTGCGCGAGCACTTTGGGAGGCTCAGCAGACCGCGGTGGCTGGAATGCCCAGAACCGTCGATCCGCATTGGAGACGGTGGGTGCAGGAGGGGGCGCAGCGGGCTCGGCTGGCAGACCGGCCGCGATCCATGTCTCCAGCAGTGTGGTTTCGGCGGGGGTGATGGGTTTGATGCTGACTTCGACCAGTCGGCGCGGGGGCGGCATTTCTGCGGCGGCGATTTTTTGCAGCAGAAGACTTTCCTGTGGCTTGCCGGCAACGGCGGCCGGACCGGATTTGCCACCGCGCAGCAGGCTTTCGCGGGTCCGCAGGTCAAGTCCGCCTTCCTGGCGGTCGTGTCCGTGGCAAACGGTGCATCGCAGCAGCAGCAGGGCCTGAATGCGGTCCCACGTGACGGTGGGAAACTGGTTCGTCCCCGGCAGTTTTGCTCCAGTGGCAATCCAGCTGCGGAGGGTCTCAATTTCTTCGGGCAAAAGCCGGCTGGATTTATCGGGGGGCATGGTGCCGTCGGTGACCAGTCGCAGCAGCAGGCTTTCGTCAGGCTGACCTGGCACAACGACAGCGCCGGAATGTCCGCCCTGAATCAGTCCGGCTTCGAGATCCAGTCCGCCACTTTTGTCGCTGCTGCTGCGACATTCGAGGCAGCGCGTCTGCAGCAGCGGGAGTACATTCCGGACAAAGTCCGGTGGC
>JBEIEK010000244.1:0-9152 GCA_040382995.1 Planctomycetaceae bacterium | reverse complement strand
GCCCCAGCCGACGAGAGTGGAGTTCATTTTGTCGGTGCGGAACCAGAGTTCTGTGCTGTGTTCTTCAGAGCCGATGGGCAGCGTTGGGATTTCTTCACCGCCGGTGATGCCATGGTTATCGGCAAAGTGCCGAGCGAGCCCGATGACGCCCTGGGTACTGGTGGTGCCGGTGTCTTTCGGGTTGGTGTGTCCGACGTCATCGGCACTGGGTTCGGACAGGTGCCAGACGCTGCGATAGTTGTTGGATTCGTTGAAAACGGCCTGTCCGCTGGATTCGCCGGCGGCCGCGGCATTGCCCCAGTAGAGCCGCAGTTCCTGTCTGGAGTTTCCCTGAATGGCGGGGACACGAACCCAGACGCTGGCGGTGCCGCCATCGGCATCCCAGTGTTCGATCTGGAAGGCGAGCGGTTCGCCTGCCGGAGTGGCCAAACGGAGATCTTC
This sequence comes from Planctomycetaceae bacterium, assembly GCA_040382995.1. Classification (GTDB taxonomy): domain Bacteria; phylum Planctomycetota; class Planctomycetia; order Planctomycetales; family Planctomycetaceae; genus SXXK01. The sequence continues at coordinate 8,711 of JBEIEK010000244.1, read as the reverse complement.
GCCGTGTGGCAACAGTTGGGAGAAGTCAAGGACATCCCGGTGAATCCGAATCAGAACCGGGAAGTTTGTGAGCTGTGTTTCGGCTGGCAGGTTGGCTCCATCGGGTGTGGTGAGCAGCCAGATGGACCCGGAGTATTTCCAGTTTTTCCATGCAGCCTGTGGCTGTTTGGGTTGTTGAGTTTCGGCTGTTTTCCAAAGGGTTTTGAGCAGTGCGAACATCTGCGGGTCATGTTTTTCGAGTTGTTCGCGGTTGAAGGGAAAGAAGTCATTTGTGGAGAAGAAGGCTTCGCTGCATTCGGCGAAGTATTCCATGGGATTGGTCAGGGCGTAGGCGCGGACGATTTCAGAGCGACCGTCGCCGAAGCGTTGTTCGACCTGATCGTAGAGTTTTTTGTCGCGGGCGTTTTCGAAGGCCGTTTTCAGGAGTGGATTGTCGAAGCCATCCGGCAGGACGCGGTCATGGTATGCGTGCGCGAGTTCGTGGAGGGTGAAGTTTGGCATGCGGCGAGTTTCGCGTTCGAAGATGCGCACGTTGCTGAATTCAACGCCTTTGGCCATTGCCGGGTCGCGGCCGTTGTCCTTAAGCCAGCCGGCACCGGGGTGATATTCGGCACGGGGCTGTTCGCCTTTGTATTCCGGAGAGAACCAGATTGGGACTTTGCGAAGTTCTGTGACGGCGTCAGCGGGGACGACGCGGATGATTTCCTGAAGCTGTAGCGTGAACAGTTCGAGAGCTTTCGCGGTGGCCTCGGGCTGTTCCTGCAGCAGGCTGTTGCGGATATGAATGGTCCAGCCTTCGATGGTTTGGGACTGCCACACGGGGTCGGTGGCTGCAGCGGGTGCGAGCAGACAGCAGAACAGTGCCAGCAGCAGCGGCAGTCGGGCTGCCATGCGGAACATCATTTCGGTGGTTCCTGAGAAATGCAGGAGGAGCTGGATGGTTTACCGTTTGGCAGAGATGAGGAATTACCGTTCGGGGACAGCATTCATGGCAGCAGTCATCAGCTTCCATGAGAAATCCTGAGGAATGGGTTCCATCGCCGGTGCCGTGGAGTGGTGAGCGAGGTTTAAGCCGCGTTGGGATGGTACCGGCGAGGCGACTGGTTTCACAAGCGGACCGGGACATGACATGCATTCTGATCGCATTCCGGCCGTCTTCACGCTGCCTTCAGGTTAGCCGGTTAGAATCGACGGTCAGCAAACTTTTTTGTCTTCGGGATTCAGCACGAATTGATTGACGGTCATGCACGTGGCGATTGTGGGTGGTGGTCCCGGCGGACTGATGACAGGTTATCTGCTGCGAAAGCTGGCGAATCGTCCGTTTCAGCTGACGATGTTTGAAAGCACAGGTCGGGTTGGTGGCAAGGTTCTGACGTCGCGATTTTCGCAGATGCCACTGTGTTACGAAGCGGGGGCGGCGGAGTTCTACGATTATTCACCAATTGATGAGGATCCGCTGAAGGAGCTTGTTTCCGAACTGGGGCTGTCGACTGCACCGATGGGTGGCCATTCGGTGTTTCTTTCGGGGAAGCGGTATTGCACGCTGGAGGACGTCGCACAGGAACTGGGAGCAACCGTTCAGCGGGACTGGCTGGATTTTCACGAGCGTGCCTGGGGGCGCATGAGTGCCAGGGAATTCTACGAGAGCGACAATTCAAACCTCTGCGACCCGTCACTGAAATCCGCGTCGGGGGCAGGCAGTGTGCGGTTTGCCAGCGAGCGTTCGCACCTGGGATCGCAGCCGCTGCAGACCTTCCTTGAAACGCTCATTCACAGTGATCTGGCGGCGGAGTGGGAGCAGACGAGTATTGATTACGGGCTGCAGAACTATTTGATGAACGATCCGCGGTACATGCAGCTGTACAGCATCGCGGGGGGCAATGAGCAGCTGACAGAGCGGTTGGCGGAGCGCACAGAGATGGCCATCTGCCTGCGGCAGCGGGTGTTGTCGGTGGAACGCTCGGTGCGTGGCCGGCTGCTGCTGCGGATTGAGGGTGTGAGTGGTGTCAGCGAGCGGGAGTTCGACGTGGTGGTGTTCTGTCTGCCGATGCTGGCATTATCCGCCGTTGAATTTCGTGGCGATGGATTATCGGAGGCGATGACCAGGCATCGAAAACAGTACGACCATCCAGCGCATTATCTGCGTGTGACACTGTTGTTTCGGCGACCGTTCTGGCGTTCATGGCTGATGGATTCATGGTGCATGCTGGATGCGTGGGGTGGGTGCTGTCTGTACGACGAGACGGCGCGTCAGCCGGGTGCAGACTGCGGAATTCTCGGCTGGTTATTCGGCGGTGCTGCCGCAGTGGAGCTCAGTGCAATGACCGATGAGCAACTCATTGAAGCTGCGATTGATACGCTGCCGCAGGATCGGGAACTGGCACGGGAGCTGTTGATTGAGGGTCGAGTGCATCGCTGGATTGGATCTGTGAGTGCGATGCCCGGCGGTGAAGGCTCAACGCGACTGGATTTGCGGCATCAGCCGGAACCTGTGGACCATCCAGGATTGTTTGTGGTGGGTGACTATCTGTTTGATTCCACCCTGAACGGGGTGCTTGATTCGGCGACCTGCGTGGCAGGATGGGTGGCGGCAGGGCTGGAACACGGCTGAGCAACCTGGGATTGGTGGATGAATTCGTGAACCTTTTCAGACATTGGAATGCATCGTGTTGACAACAGGGTCTGCAGAGACAATTTCCGGGGCGGTCCTGCACCATGTGTTTATGGCAAAGCAGGTTCCAGCTGAGCTGGAGTCCATTTCTCTGGGTCTGCCGAGACTTGATCGGCATGTGAAGGCGGCATCGGGATCAGCTGAGCAGGTTCGGGAAGCACTGCGGCAGCAAACCCGCGGTGATGCACTTGCACTGCAGCTGCTGATGCTGTCTGAGCCCGATGGCAGGACTGTCACTTCCGGCGACTTGCAGGCTGTGGACTGGCTGCGGCTCTGGGTGATGGGAGATGACCATGCGGTCGCTCCGTCGCCGCTCCTGATCCAGTTGCAGGGGGTGCTCATTTATGTTGGGTTGCAGCGAGTTGCGCTGGCTGGAACCACAGAGCGAATGAGGGCGGTGACAGGTGCCACTCTGGAATTTTTCTGGCTGCAGTCAGAAGTGCAGCGGCTGGAAGAGAGCATTGATGGACGCTGGCAGGAGCTCGACGAGGATACGCCGGCGGCATTCGAGTTATCGGATTCGATGCTGGACCGTCGCGAAGTTCTGCAGCAGCGATTTCGAAGAATGATTGAAGCCAGGGCGCTGCTGGCAAGACTCACGCCGGCGATCGCGTGTCCGGTGATCTATCCGCCGACGCTGGCCAGCCAGGCAGCGGAACGATTGCGCGAAAAATCAAGGCTGACTGAGCGGCTGGAGCAGCTGCGTGAGCAGCTGGAGTTATTTGAGCGGGTCTACGAGCTCTGTGGTCAGCGGCTGAGCGACTTCATCAGCAGTCGGAAGAGTCATCTGCTGGAGTGGACCATCGTGGTGCTCCTGGGTTTTGAGGTACTGCTGATGATGATTGATCTGCTGGGAACGCTCACGAAGACTCAGTGAAAGCGAACACGGGAATGACATCAACGGGTGTGCGGTATTGCTCGATTGACCTGATGCGGGGCTACGCGGTTGCCGTGATGGTCATCGTGCACTTTCTGGAGAATCTGGCGGGGACTCGGGATTGGAGCCCTGACGGATTCGGTGCGCCGATTTTTGTGTTTCTGACGGGTGTGAGCTACCGCTTGTGGCTGGAGAGTCGTCACAGGCGAGGGGTAGCGTCGGGGCAGATCTCACAGGAAACAATCCGTCGGGGATTGTTTCTGGTGGGTCTGGGATTTGTCTTCAACGCGGTGGTCTGGCTGCCTGAGGATCTTTTCACGTGGGACGTGCTGACGTTTCTCGGCTGCAGCATGTGTGTGCTGAATGTTGTGCGGATGATGCCCACGCCAGCGGTGCTGCTGGCGATTGGACTGTCAATCGCGGTCAGTCCCCTGATGCAGCGGCTGGTGGATTATCCTGCGTATTGGGTGAACGGGTACTTTGAGACGGAGCAGTCGCTGTCTGAGCTGTTGTCGGGGTTTCTGGTGACCGGCTACTTCCCAATTTTTCCGTGGATTGCACTGCCGTTGTCGGGATTTGTGGCAGCACCGGTTCTGCTGGGGTGGACTGGAGCGACGCGGCCATTGCGAGCAAAGTTGCAGTGGTCTGCGGCAGGGGCCATTCTGGTGGTGATGGTGGTGACCACCGTCCGCACCCTCTGGCCCCTCAGCGTTCAGTGGCTTCCGGCATGGACGATGTTTCCCGCATCAGTGAGTTACATGGCCGGGGTTCTTGGAATGGTGATTCTGCTGTTGAGCGGACTGCATCAGTGGATCGATCAGCAGCAGGTCCGGTGGATTCCAGCGGGGCTGCTGCGGCGAGCTCAGCGTTTCAGCCGGTACTCGCTGACAATCTATCTTTTCCACCATGCGGTGCATCTCTGGCCGTTGTGGATTTACGGTTACTGGTCAGCAGGTGACGCGACGATTTACTGGGGCGTGGCCTTGCCCTGGTGGCCGGCATTCCTGCTGTCCGTGTTGTTCCTGATCCTGAGTGACCGGGTCCTGGAGTTTGTGGAGCGGCGACGGCTGCCAACTGTGGAGGCTCTGATGCGGTGGCTGGCGGAGGCAGGTTCCTGATCAGCCGGAACGCCTGCATATCATTCCCCGCGAATGCTCACTTCAAATACTCCGGAGTTGCCTGCGCGTGAGTTTTCGTGGTCGTTGATTTGCAGCCAGAGTTCCGAGTTTGGCGGGAGTTCAAGGGTTGCCTGTCGTCCGACGGGGGTTCGCGTGGGGGGGTGAGTGGCGTTTCGGGGGATGACAATCGCCGTGAGTTCACCGATGGGGCGACTGTGAGCAAATTCAATGGTGATGCCATCGGGTTCTGAAATCCAGGGTCGAGGCTGTTGATGAACGCTGCAGCGACCAGTGGCGGAGATAACGAGGCGGGTGTTGGAGTCGGTGCTGATTCCTGTGGGTTGCCATGAGCGATTGGCCAGCACTTCGAGGCGAGTGTCAGGTGTATTTGGCTGCCAGGTGGTCCAGCGGGGATTGAGTTCCGGGAAGGAGCGTTGCTGGTCGAAGTCTTCTTCGAGGCAATCCAGCATCAGCAGCCAGACGATGGCAAGGCGTTCAAGCGTTGTGCTGTCGATCTTTGAGAAGGCTGTGCTGAAGTCCTGTCCGCTGCGGGCGCGATTAACGGTGGCGAATCGAGTTCGGAGTTCGGGGTGGGAATTGAGGAGCCAGACGAGGGCCCAGGCCTGAGCGTATTTCAGTTCCGAGAGGAATGTGCTATCGGCGGGTAAAAGTACGTCCTGCAGGACAAGTCCGGAATCTGCGGTTGGCAATTCTTCAGCGGGAAAACCTGTCCGACCGAAGGCCTGTTCCCGAATTTGTGTGATGCGGCCCCAGCCTTCGAAGCCGGTGAGTGATTGGGGGAGGATGCCGAAGCGGGGTGAGGCGGGGCTTGTGGCGGAGTGCGTGGCGAAGTATTCCGCGAGGCCTTCGGTGAACCAGAGCGGCGGAATATCGCGCATGCCGGCTTCGCACATCATCCAGCAGTGCACGAATTCGTGCAGCAGCAGATGGCGGCGGTAGTAGGCCGACGGCTGATTTCGCAGCCAGAAGCGGTAGCCCAGGTGCCGTCCGTGCCGGATGATGAAGTTTTCATCCGGGAGCAGTCCGGCCTGCTGGAAGCGTTCGGGCGCGTCCATCAGAAAGCCGGTCACCTGGAAGTCGCTGCCATCGGCGGCGGGTTTGAGCGGTGGCAGGGTCTTTGCGAGGGAATTGAAGAGGCTGTCAGTGAGTTCTGGAATTCCGCTGACATCGGCGGGGTCGGCATCTGTGACGAGCAGCAGATGCCGAGACTGGTGGATGCGCAGTCCGGCCGCTTCAAGTGCGGCGGGATTGAGTGCCGGGCGATCATCGGGAAGACGAAAGTTCCCCAGTTGTTGTGTCTGTGCTGAGGCCGTTGAGGGCGGCGCCAGGGTGAGGAGACCTGCGGCGAGCGTGGTCAGCAGGAGCAGCGTGTGGCGTTCCATCGGGAGAGCTCATTCCGGCAGAGGTTGATCCTTTGTTTCCGGAGCAAAGGGCAGCGCGATGAGTCCGATGAGGAAGACGGAGCACATGGTGATTCCGGCCCAGCGGAAGCCATCAGCCCCGACGTAGCCACGTTCGGGCGAGAAGACTTTGGAGGTGAGGTTGGCAAGGAAGTAGGGGCCGATGGCAGCGACGAAGCGTCCGACGTTATAGCAGAAGCTTGTGCCGGTGCTGCGGAGGCGTGTGGGGAAGAGTTCAGGGAAGTAAACGGCGTAGCCCCCGAAGATCGAGAGTTGAAAGAAGCCCATCAGCGGTGCCATCCAGTAGATGTCGGCGGTGCCGTTGAATTTGCCTAGGTTCCAGTAGAGATTGATGGTGGCGAACATTGCACCGAGGAAGCAGATGGCGAAGGTCGCGCGTCTGCCGAGGATCTGGCTGACGTAGCTGTAGAGAAAGATGCCGAAAAAGGCACCGATGTTGGTCATGAGCAGGGTGATGCCGGAGAGGACCTTCAGCTGGGCCTTGATCTCGTCGGGAGTCATGCCCTGAGCTTCCAGCATGGGAGCGAAGACGCGGCGCTGCAGGTCGGGGGCAAAGAAGCCGATCCCCCAGAGTCCGATTACACCGGCACAGGCCAGCAGAAGTCCCACGAGAGCCCGATAGCGGAGAAGCGGATTGCCGAAGAGTTCGCTGTAGGAACCAAGTTGTTTGGCGACCCCGTCCGTTGCCGAAACGGCCTGCCAGCGTTCGGGTTCGCGGAGTCGGGAGCGAACGGCGAGGGAGAGGAGTGCGGGGGCCGTGCCGATGAGGAACATCACCTTCCATCCGGTCCCGGCCATGCCGATCAGCGCGGCCGTGATGTTGCCAACGGCGGAGAGGGCCTGGAGCAGACCGAGCGCATGCGGTCGGGCGCGGGACGGCATGACTTCGGCGACGAGCGCCACGCCGACAGCAAATTCACCACCGACACCAAGTCCTGTGAGCAATCGCAGGATGGCAAAGTCCCAGAAGTTCCGTGAGAAAGCGCTCAGGCCTGTGAAGATGGAATACATTACGATGGTGACGAGCATGGTGCGGACGCGTCCCCAGCGATCCCCGAGGACTCCGAAGAACAATCCTCCAGTGGCCCAGCCGATCAGAAAGAACGATGTGGCGTATCCGCCGTACTGGGCGCGTTTGGCCGTGAGCTTTTCGGTGACGCGTTTTTGAGCTGCTTCGGCTGGTTCATCGGGCTGGGTGCTGGCCGCTCGGGCCGCCTCATCTTCTTCGGGAGTGAGTGTGATCAGTTCTTCCATCGCGAGGGGCCGCGCGAGCGTGAAGAGCTGCTGGTCCATGGTATCGAAGAGCCAGCCGAGTGCCGCGACCACGAACACGAACCAGTGGTAGCGAGTGAGTTCGCGGTACCAGGGGCCTGAGCCGGAAGTGGGGGAATCATTGGAGCTGGCAGGGATGTCGGCGTGCACGCAAACGTCTCCGGAACTTTGAGAGCTGGATGATGGCTGGGGCAGTGTGGAATGTGTCAGAAACCCGCGTCCGGATCAACCAAGTGATGGCAACTGAATTCCCTTGCAGTGGAATTTCACCAGCAGCGGGCGGGGGCTGTTATCCCTTGCCCGGACTCTGTAGACTGCAGGGATTCCGTGATTTGTTTGCCAGAGCCAGTCGTTTTTGCGGCGAGGCTGTTTCTTCAGCGGGTTGTCTATGACCGGAACCAACGCAGCCACCGCTTCCCGTCGGCAGCCCGTGCTCGGCCGGCATGTACTGAATCTGCCCAACTTCATCACAGGTACTCGGCTGCTGCTGGCATTCGGGCTGTTTGCACTGATCGCAGCGGGCGAATTCTGGGTGACGTCCGCACTGCTGTTCATTCTGGCGGCCTCCACGGATGCGCTGGATGGCTACTTTGCAAGACGCAACGGTCAGATCACTGTTCTGGGCCGCATCCTCGATCCCGACCCGCTGGGTCTGGGCAACCGCCAGACGGCGGAAACGGCATGAAAGGAAAACAGCACATGGTGCGTCCGACTTTTGCGGCAGCCCTCCTCGCGGTCCTCGCCTTGGGCGCTTGCGAATCGCGCACGTCCTGGGTCAAGGAAAGTGCGCCGGCAGGCCAACTCGACTACGACCAGCGCGAATGCCGCCGCAATGCGGGCGACTACGGCTATATCGAGCGCGGGCCCTCCTACTCCACCGATGCAGGCCGCAATGTTGGCCAGTCGGTGGTGGCCGAAGAGTATCGGCGCTGCATGGAGCTGCGCGGTTGGCGGCGCGAGCGCGGCTCCGAAACGAGCGGGCCCACCGCCGGCGACCGCCGCTCTTGAGGCAAACACCGGGGCTGATCCTGGCCGCGCCCGCCTCGGGCAGTGGCAAGACGACCCTGGCGCTGGGGCTGGCACGCGCGCTGGTCCGCAAGGGCCTACGCATCGCGCCCGCCAAGATCGGCCCCGACTATATCGATCCGACCTTCCACCAAGCGGCCGCAGGCCGGCCCTGCCCCAATCTCGACCCATGGGCGATGCGGCCTGCAACACGGGCGGGCATCGTTGCCGAGCTTGGCCAGAACGCCGACCTCGTGCTGTGCGAGGGTGTGATGGGGCTCTATGACGGTATTGACGCCGCCGGGACCGCCTCCACCGCCGAACTC
>JBEIEK010000243.1:0-9152 GCA_040382995.1 Planctomycetaceae bacterium | reverse complement strand
TGCGATTTCAATCGTGGACAACTACATGCACCTGATCGGAGAACCCCAACTGCCGCTCACTCCGGTCACGCTGGAAATGCGGATGGCTGCGATCGGCCAGACGCTTGATGTCTCTCGGGACTACATCCGGAACATCCAGCCTGCGGAAGTGCTGAGCCCCGAAGATCTGAGGATTGTCTGCAGGTTTCTTGAACTGCAGCGGTACGGCGACAGTTTTGAACTTGTCGAACAGTGTCTGGGGCACCTGGACGCATCTCTGAGAACATACAAGCTGGCTCCCGCGGACCCTGAACTGCTGGTGGATGCACTCCTTGCTAAACACCCGTATTTTGCACCGACAGAGGCTCCGGACACTACGCAGACACGGCTTGTGGCCGAATGGCTGGAATACGGCGGAATTTTTCTGCAGGAGGCGAAGGCGGAAGGCGTGGAACCATCACGGAGGTCAGCGTTGTTGCGAGCCTGCCGGGCGACCTTTATCCACGCAGTGATTTCGCTCTCGACAACTCCTCCCGGACCAGGCAGGCTCAGGAATCTGACGTTAATCGCAAATGCTGCAGCGGCGGCTGCTTCAGAGCTGGAAGTGCTGGCTGGTCGCAGCGGACATGCGGCAGCGCAGGCTGAGCCTGGCAATGGCGAACCGCAGAAATTTTCGGCATGGGCAGCGAATCGAACGGCCCAGCGGGCGACTGATGCTGAGGCCATCCTGCTCCGCATTTCCGGTGATGTTTCCACGGAAGCAGCGGCTGCTGAAAGTCGGATCGAAACCACGGCGCTGCTGAGTCTGATCAGAGGGACACTGACCGCTGTGGATCCTCAGAGCGGGGGGCATTGAGGCCGCGGTTCGCGAGCGCACCAAATCCTGAGTTGGCATGTTCTGGGTGGCGAGTGTATTCTTCAGGCACGCGGCGACCGTCCCTGCGGCAGCACCTGCACGTCCTGGTCGCACCTCCCCGACCACCCCGTTCTTCCGCTGAGTCTCTGCTGTGCTTCGTCGCCTGCCTGTCCTCCTGGCCCTGCTGATTCTGCTGGTCGCAGTTCCCTGGAAAGCGATGCGGCTGATTCCGCGGCTGCTGCACAGGGCACAGACACCCTCTGAACTTTTCAGCCGTCCTCCGCGCTATGAACAGTACCTGCAGCTCCGCCTGGAATCCGCCAAAGAGCTGGGTGCGGTGCGGCTGCGACCCGAGTATCAGGAGGCCGCAGCGCAAATTCGCCAGTCCGCACAGCAGCCGGACGCAGAAGCCAGCCGCGTCATTCCAACGCGACTTCAGGGGACCACCGCACTCGTCACCGACCGCAATACCCGCTGGCAACCGGAACGTGTCACCCTGATCTCAGAATTCAGGGTTGATCTCGCTGGTCCATCCACCGATTCCACCTGCAGTCTGCAGGACACACCAGCTGCGCGGCTGGTGAACAGCTGGATTCGTGAAGGCTCTGCTGCCGGACATCACGGAATTCTGTATGACAACCGCGATCGTGGCCATTCCACTCTTGAACGTGCACAATGGCCCGAGCTGGCGTTTGTGCGGTATTCACCGGAAATCCGCGCGGCCGGGGGCGACTTTGGATTTCGTCCCTGGCAGCGATTCAATCTGCCCACGTTTGGAAATGCGTCGACTGCACTGGTGAATCCGGTGTTCTGGCGAAGCAATCCGCGGGCAATGCTCGGGAATCAACTGCATGCCACACTCATGCTGGAACATTACCTCAGCAACCAGCTCTACTGCACCCCGGAACACAACGACTTCGATGCTCCGCACGGCGACGTCTATCCGGCCAATGCTCCCTGCTGGATCATTTCCCAGGGTTCGTCCGGTTCTGACCAGCCGTTTCTGCGGGCGATCGCACTGACGCTTGCCGCATTTCCACCGGAGACACGCAGCCGGCTGGAAAGTGACGGGCTGCTCATGCATGCCGTGCAATGGGTGCTGCGGCAGTCGCAGCGCAGCGTGCGGACTGCGGACGACTTTTTCACGGGGCTCGCTCACCCCGCCGTGTTCCGCGAACAGCAGCTGGATGTGGAACGTATGGTGCAGTTGGCACATGAGATGTCGGTGGATCGCATGCCACCGCTGGTGCGTCTGCGGGTGGTTGAAGAGTCGCAGGCAGTGCACGGTGTGCACTATTTTTCCGGCGGCCCCGGCGAAGAACTGCTCACCCACCCACTGCTCGTTGCCCGCATTCACCGCACGGTGGCTCGGCAACGCAGAATGCTGGTTCAGGCGTCCGCGACGTCATCCGTTCAGCCGCACTCCAGCTTTCGCTGGGTTGTGCTGCAGGGCGATCCGGCATCCGTTGAAATCCGGCCACTTAACCCCGAAGCCAGTGTGGCGACCGTCGCCTTCAACTGGCAACCCACACACCCCGTGACGTCAGCTCCTGAACTTTCGTGCAGCCGCGTTGATATCGGAGTGTTCACGGAAGCGAATGGCGTGCCTTCCATGCCCGCCATGATCTGTTCACTGGCCATCCCCGCTGAAGAGCGGGTGTATGCCGGCGACCGGCTGGTGTCTGTTGACTATGCGGACCCGAAAACGTCACAGCTCTATTGCGATCCCCTGCTGGTTCCCGTGCGCAACTGGAAGGACACCTATCAATACGATTCCACGGGACGCGTCAGTGGCTGGACGCGTACGACCCCAGGTCAGCAGCCGCAGCAGTTCAATGCGGCCGGGGAGCTTGTGTCTGAGTCCGGTGGAACTGCGGCAATACCGAGGTCGGTGCAGTACCGACTTCAGGAAGCCCCTGAGAAACGCTCAGTGCTGCTTTGGGAGCCGCGCTGACGAACGGTGCTGCATGCCGGCTGTTCAGCGTTTGCTCGCAGCTTCACGCAGGATGTTTTCCAGACGCTTTGTGGCCCCCTGAATCGTCCAGTGCTGTTCCACAGCTTCACGTCCCGCCACCGCGCGTTCGGTGGCCTGTTGAGGAGCATCAAAAATGTTCTCCAGGGCAGCTGCGATTGCGGCCGCATCGCCGACTGGGACAAGCAGCCCCAGTCGCCCCTGTTCCAGCACTTCAGCGGGACCAGACTGGCAGTCAGCTGCGATGATCGGGGTGCCGCAGGCGAGCGCTTCGAGGAGCACATTGGGCATGCCTTCCACGAGTGACGGCAGGACGTAGACATCCGCGCGGGCAATCCAGCTGGCTGCAGGGTGTTGAAAACCTGGCATGCGGATCTGGTTACCGAGTCCGGCTGAGTCGATCTGCGTCTGCAGCCGGGCTCGATGACTGCCTTCACCCAGCAGTGCCACCCGCAGTTCGCAGTCGGGGCGGCGTTTGCTGAGCTGAATGGCGGCATCGACCAGCAGATGAAATCCCTTTTCGTGATTCAACCGGCCGGCTGCAACTACGCGGAGCAAACGTCTTTTCGGAAACGTGGGACCGGCGGTCCACCAGTCGTGTTGTACGGGCAAGGTTGCCGCGGTGCGAATCTGCTGCAGGTCGATGCCGTTGTAAAGCGTGCGAATTTTTTCGGGCTGAATTACATAGAAGCGAATGGCTGCTTCGCGCACACCATCAGAGACGGCCAGCACCTGCGTGGAGCGGTTATAAAGTCGATGCAGAATGCGTCGCTTGAACCACTGAAATCGCCCCGCCACCGGCGCGAATCCCGTTTCCGGATTTGTAACGACGGTGGAAACATTCGGCACGCCTGCCTGCTGAGCTCCTGCGGCGGTGATCAGTGTCATCAGGAATGTGCGGTCGTAACTGACGTCCGCCTGCAGCTGCTGCAGGAGCGTCGCGTAGTCACGGACCCGCAGGGAGTGGATGCGGCCGGGCACGTACAGCCGAGGCAGCCGGATGCGTTCGTCACTGACATACACCGGGACGTCGGGTGGAACCTGGCTGAGCAGCGGCCCGACACGCTGGGCAAGGTACAGGAAGGGCTGGAATGCGGCGCGATCGAGGTGTTGCAGGAGCTGGACGAGCTGACGTTCGGAACCGCCGCCGTGCATGCCGCCAATCGCAAACACGACCTTCAGTCGTGACATGCTCAACCTGCTTCCGGTGAAGAAGAGCCTGTCACCGGGAGCAGATCGAGCTCTTCAGCCATGGGCTGCAGGTGCGAAATCACGAAGTTGATGTGTTCATCAAGATCCACTCCCAGATCGGCTGCTCCGCGAATGATATCGTCACGGCTGACGGACGCCGCAAAGGATGCCTGTTTCATCTTTTTGCGGACACTTTTCGCGGTCATGCCGACAAGCCGCTCAGGGCGCATCAGGGCACAGGCGACGATGAATCCGCAAAGTTCGTCGCAGGCGTAGAGGGTTTTGTCGAGTCGGGACTTTCGCGGGTATTCGGCCTGGAGGTAGTCCGCGTGGGACAGAATGGCATAGATCACGACTTCCGGATATCCGTGTTCCCGCAGGACTCGGGCTCCCTGCAGCGGGTGATCCGGAGGATTGGGCCAGCGTTCGTAGTCGAAGTCATGCAGCAGCCCTGCCGCGGCCCACAGGTCTTCATGTTCCTCCCACTTTCGGGCGTAGGCCGCGACCGCGGCTTCGACGGCAAACATATGCCGTTGCAGGGATGGATTTTTCACGTATTCGCGAAGCAGTCTGAGGTTATTCGGACGATTCATGGGTGTTTAGTTCCTTGTGACAAACTCATCCGTATTCATGACAGCTCGGGCCACACTGGTCCACGCGGCCAGCCGTTGATCTGGAATGGATTCTGTCGGCTGCTGGATGAAGGCGCGGGCAGCTTCGGGGCTGGAGTGGAAGCGAGCCAGTTCGCGGCTAAGGAAATCCAGCAGCAGGTGCTGTTCGTCGGTGGATGGGTGGCGGCAGAAGCAGAGCTGGAAGAGGTGATTCAGGCGATCAGCATCGGCAGCGTCTGCGGGGCCTTCCAGCACTCGACGAGCGGCTCCGGCGGCCAGTTCGGTGAAAACCACATCGTTGGCGGCCGTGAGCGACTGCAGGGGGGTATTGGAGCGAACGCGGCGGGTGCAGACGGTGCTGAAGTCCGGGGCGTCGAAGGTGGACAGGAGCGGATAGGGGGCGCTGCGGTAGAACATCACGTACATGGTGCGGCGCCAGCGATCGGGACCTGTGGCGACCGGCCAGTTCTTTTTGTTTTGGGTGAAGTCATAGATGCCATCCGGCTGCGGCAGGTGCACCCCGGGGCCACCGATGCGGGAATTGAGCAGTCCGCTGGCGGCCAGTGCCTGATCACGGACAATCTCGGCTTCGACGCGGAAACGCGGCTGTCGTGCGAGCAGATAATTGTCGGGGTCCTTGCGGATGGCGGGTTCGTTGACCAGAGCTGAAGTCTGGCGGTAGAGGGCGGAGGTGACGATGCGGCGATGCAGGTGTTTGAGGGACCAGCGGTGTTCGATGAGATCTGCAGCCAGCCAGTCTAGCAGCTGGGGGTGGGTTGGTGTGGTGCCCTGAAAGCCGAAGTCATTCTCGGTTTCTACAAGTCCGCGTCCGAAGTAACGCGACCAGATGCGATTCACGAGCACGCGGGCGGTCAGTGGGTTTTCAGGGGAGACGAGCCAGCGGGCGAGATCGAGCCGGTTGGTGAAGGTTTTGGATGCAGCTGCGGGATCGAGGGCGGCGGGGACGCCGGGCTGCAGTGGTCCGAGGTTTCGGTCGGGTGTCAGAAAATCGCCACGTGTGAGCAGGAAAGTTTCCGGGGGTTGGGGCAGGTCTTTCATGACCATTTGTTTAACCGGGAGACCTTTGCCTGGCAGCAGGGCTTCGAGTTCGGTCATGCGGGCGACTGTGGCCTGGAGGCGACTGCTGAGACTGCCGGGAGGATCAATTTTAAGGACATCGGCCGTGGAGACTTCGATGGCGAAATGGCCGAGGATGTAGTTTTTGTTGAGGTCATGTTTGAGCACCACAGTGACGAAACCGTCGTCGGCGGCCACGGGCTGGGCGAGTGCCAGGATGGCCTCGTGTGGGGCGTTCATCCGAATCCCGCGAGCTGCCTGGGCCGCGTCGGTGTTGATCGCCCACCCCGTATCCGCCCTGCCGTCAATGGCATGCTCGACAGGATATTTGGGCTGACTGTGATCCGCCCATGCTGCAGCAAAGGAATGCTCGACGGGCCCGGATCTCAGGAGCACTTCGGTGAGGACGAAGTTGCCGTTGCTGGCTGTGCCGGGGCCCATGGCCGGAAGAGTGGGGGAGGTCAGCGTTCGCAGGCGGATGGCGGTGACTTTGGCCGGACCATCCGGACCCGGCGGGAGTTGCAGCTTGACGGTGAAGGTGTCGGTGGCGGCAGCGTGAGTCTTTGCGAGCAGCGAGCCGTCAGGCTGAATTCGCAGAATGCTGCTGCCCGAAGCACCCACGGCGGCCACCGGGGCAGGCTGCCAGTTCCATGCGAGCCCCGGCAGGGTGGCACCGGGCTGAGCGGATTGTTCGAGCTCCTGTCGGAGCGCGCGGAGCTGCTGGAGTTCGGTGAACTGGTGCTGTTGCTGAGCGGTCCAGCCGAGCAGTTCCTGTTCACGGACTTCCACGGTTTCTCCGACACTGTTGGCGTCTGCTGCGCCGTTGAAGAACGCGTACAGGCGGTAGTAGTCCGTGTGACTGATGGGATCGTACTTGTGGGAATGACACTGTGCACAGCCGATGGTCAGTCCCAGCCAGACGGCGCCAGTGGTGTTGACACGATCGATTACAGCTTCGTTGCGGAATTGATCCGGCTTAACTCCGCCTTCTTCGTTGATCATGGTGTTGCGGTGAAACCCCGTGGCAATGCGCTGACTGAGTGTCGGTGATTCCAGCAGGTCTCCGGCCAGTTGTTCGATGGTGAACTGGTCGAAGGGCAGGTCCTTGTTGAATGCCGCGATCACCCAGTCGCGATAAGGCCACATGACGCGGGGACCGTCAATCGTGTAGCCGTTGGAATCGGCATAGCGGGCCTGATCCAGCCAGTGCCGGCCCCAGCGTTCGCCGTAATGTGGACTTTGCAGCACACGGTCCACGAGGCGTTCCCATGCGTCCGGTGTCTGGTCAGCCAGGAAGTTCGCGGTTTCTGAGGGTGACGGGAGAATTCCAAGGAGATCCTGGTAGAGGCGACGGATGAGCATTCCGCGGCTGGCTTCGGGGGAAGGCGACAGACCCGCCTGATGCAGACGATTGAGAATAAATCCGTCGATCGGATTGCGACACCAGGCATCGCTGTGCTCGGGCGGCATATCGGGGCGCTGGACCGGTGCAAAGGCCCAGTGCTGCTGGTAGTTGGCGCCCTTGTTGATCCATTCCCGCAGCAGACGGATTTGATCGTCGGTGAGAGGCTTGCCGGAATCGGGCGGTGGCATGACCACGTCCGGGTCGGTCGCGGTGATGCGCTGCAGGAAAGGACTGTCGGCGGCATTTCCGGGGAGAATGGCGGCACGGACTGCGTCGTCGCGAACGTCCAGCCGCAGATCAGCCTGACGAGACGCTTCGTCAGCACCGTGACAGGGAAAACAGTGATTGGAAAGAATCGGCCGGATCTGACGCTGAAAATCGACCTCAGACTGGTCCTGACCAGGAGATTGCGGACAGTGGAGCGTGCCGAAGCAAAGCAGTGTGAGCAGGGCTGCGGAGAGTCTTCGGGGGGTGTCAGTCATCGGAGGGGCCTGACAGTGAAGGTGGGAATGGCGGCAAGTCGACGTTGGAATTGTACCGCGTGGAACACGGGAAAACATGTCCACGGGAACGAAAAACGAGCTGGCGAGAGAAGACAAGTGGGCGCGAGCTGTGGTCAAAGTCGCGTTTCGCTCTGCGAAACGTCCGCCCCTGCTGTCGCCCCGCCGAACACCTCACCCGAGTCGCGACCGTGAGGGAGTGTTGTACTGGTCAGACGGGACTCAGAGTTTGGCCTGTTGAGAGATAGATAAAAACGGACGGAGATTTTGGTGAGCTCTTTGGCGGGATGCTGGGGGCCAGCCCCCAGACCCCCGGGAGGCCATCAACAGGTTTTACCGTATGGGTTGGCTGGCTTTGAGCGAACGGAAGCAGGAGTGGCTGCCGAAGGCAGCCACTGTGCCGGGTGGAGCCCGGCACAGTTGGGTTCAGAGAACCTGTCGACGGCATCTCTCAGACGCTCGGGTTGCTTCCCAGCAGAGCCCTGTCTTCATGAGAGACACTGGAGGATACGTCAGGGTCAGGCGGTTGTCGCGAGGCTTTTCGAGGCGTTGAACCCAAACTCGCCGGCCACCGCTCTGCCAACCTTGCAGCGGTTCAACAAAATCGTCACTCTGTGCTGGTGTCATGGAAGTGCTGTCCCGGACGGTGGAGTCTCGGGGCAGAGCGCCCCTTGCCGCACAAGCTCGACATGGTCAGGATTTGCCACGTTTCACGCTCCAGTTCGTGCCGCGATTTCAAAAGCACGCCTGCCGGGAGGGTAGTCGTCCGATTATCGACTTTCAACCAATGAGTGGTTCGTCGAGAACTTGGAATTCCACTCACTTCCAACGCTGTCGACTACTCCGGGCCTCGAAAAGCCCCGTTCTGTGAACGGTTACGATCTTCGCGAGGAGTGACAACCTGATACTACGGTTTTAATTCTGCCATGCAGCAGTCAACCTTGAGGCGTTACACAATGAAAGCAACCAAAGACAGTGAAGTCTGCAGGGTTTGTCGTTAACAACGACGAAACACCAGCCTGCCAGTATGTGGCCGCAGGCAGCGTATCCAGCAGACGCTTGCGACCAGGGAAATGCTGACGCAGCCAGATGAGAAATTGGCGAGTTGCCAGATCTCCTGTGTAAACAGGAGTCACGTCCCGCACAGTCCACCATTGGTCAATCACAGCATTGGCCTGGGGCCTCGTGAGCGGAGCCTGAAACCGTCTGGCATCTGTCACGATGTGCAGAAACTCTGCCAGAACCTGAGGGGCAAGTGCCAATTTGTCTCCAGCTGCAATGAGTTTGCTGAGCGTGGTTCGGGCCGCAGGATGGTCCGGGTGCTCCTGAACTTCGAAGGCAATCAGAAACCCAGTGTCGAGCCCGTGAATCATTGGTCTGACTCCAGCATCTCGCCAAAGACATCGTCAGACACATTTCCTGAATCCAGCAAACCGCCAAGGCGAATCGGTGCGATATCGAGAACGCTGTGTGATGTTCGCTCCAGATCCCGAACCGCAGTCGCATCCAGTTGTCGTGCAAGAAAACGAAAGAGTTCGTACTTTTGCGCTTTCGGCAGCGC